>JAQTNI010000072.1 GCA_028713935.1 Candidatus Iainarchaeum sp. | reverse complement strand
AATTGACGTAGACGTTCAATAGAAAGCAAGAATGTGTCATCATAGATTACGATGTGTGTAGCCCCAGAATCTTTAAGTTGTTTAAGTTCTTGAACAACATATTCAGCACTGTGTAACCTAACCTTTTATTCCCCTATTCCTCTTTTTCTGTTTCCCCTGTATCCGGGCTTTCTTCTTCATCGGCTTCATTTTCTTCTGTTGTTTCTTCTTCCGATTCTATCCTGCCGCCTGCTGCAAGGATTCTTTCAGAGGCTTTTTTGCTGGCTTTCAAATTTTTAATTATCAATTTTTCCCTTAAAACATTTGTTTTTCCCAAAAGCTTGTCAAAGCCTATTTTTTCTCCGTCAATAATTATTCCTTCGCCTGTTTTTTCCGCTTTTTTTTCCGCAATCCATTTTGGCAATGACTGCACAATCAGGTCAATGTTAATTGCCCTTGCAACTGACTTTGGCAAAAGCTTCGGCCTTTCTGTGCCGAATGTTCCCGCATAAAGATTGAATTTGTGCTTATGGCTGCCAGCTCTTCCTCTTCCGCCCCTGTTGCCGGCGCCTCTCCTATTCTTGTTGTTGCCTGCGCCGTGGGTCCTGTGCCCCCTGTACCTGTTTTTTCTTTTTCTTTTCCTTACAGCCATTTTTTTCCCTTCTATAATCTCAAATCATCCTTGCAATCAGGTCATTAATGTCTGAAGCCCTGTAGCCAAGAGCTCCGCCTATTGAATATGGCTTTTTGATTCCGCCTTTTTCAAATCCTTTTCTTGGAGGAGTTAGCCTGAAAACAGGTTTTATCCCGATTTTTTGAAACTTGACTTTTTCATCGGCTACTGCCTTTAAAAAATCTTTCCAGGATGCAAAGCCTTTTTCCTTGAGAAAAGCATCATTTATCGGCTTGTTGCCTGCAATGCGTGCCCGTTTTTTCAAAAGTTTTTCCAGCACTGAATCGTCAATTTCTCCCCAGGTTACAAAAGACTCGGCTTTTTTAATCATGGGAAGCTTTTTTTGCGGAATCAAAACAAGCTGGTTTGCAGCTGACAGGCAAAGCAATCCAAGTGCTTTTCTTATCTGCGGTTTTGCCTTTATTTCGCTCCTGATCCTTATAACAGCAAACATTTTTTTTTCACCATTTTCACTTTTTTTTCTCTTCTTTTTTTGCAATTTCGTTTGAAGCCTTCATTTTTGTGGTTTTGCTTAAGGCGTCAATTGCAGCGCTTACAAAATTAAGCTTTGTGTCAGTGCTGCCTGAAGTGTTGCTCCATACATCGCTGATGCCTGCAAATTCAAAAACATCCCTTATGTTGCTGCCTACAACAAGCCCTGTGCCTTTTGGGGCAGGGAGCAGTGCAATTTTCACTGAAGCGCATTTTCCATTTACCTTGAATGGGACAGAATGCCCAAGGCCGCAGGTGCATTCCCAGCTTCCGCAGCCTCTCCTGACTTTTACAAGATTAAGTTTTGCATGCCTTTTTGCTTTTCTCAATGCGGGCCATTTTTCAACGTCTTTTGCAATCCCAAGCCCCACATAGCCATTGTGGTTTCCAATAAGCACTGCTGCCCTGAAACTGAACCTTCTTCCTGCCATTATCATTCTTGTTGTTTTCTTGAAATCAATCATTTTTTCATCCAAATCAAGAAGAGTGTCAACAATTTCCGGTTCAAGAATTGGGGTGTTTTTTGCAAAAATATCCTCGATTGAAGTGATTTCCCCTGCCTGGACTTTTTTTCCAAGCCCTGTTTTTGGAATCCATTCAGCCAAGGATTTTTCCTTGTCATCCCTTTTTCTTGTAAATTCTCGGGTTTCAAATGTGCCTTCTGTTTCACTTCCTGTTCCTCTTGCTCCTGGCCTTGCATTTCTTCCCGGCCTGCCTCTTGGTCTTCCGTTCATTATTTTTTCACTTCCTGCAAAATACTTTTTTTGGCATTTTCAAAAAGGCTTGTCAAATTTTTGGCGTCAACATTTTTTCCCGCATATCCAGAAAATTTTTTTCCGAATTCTTCTGCAGGAATTTTTTTTGCAAATTCCTCAATGTGCTTTCCTGAAATTCTTTCCTGTGAAGGAAGCGCGCCTGCTTCAAAAGGAACCTTGATTCCGGCATCAACAGCGCCTTTTAATGCTGCAAAGCATCTTGAGCCATGAACAGGAGTCCTGAAGCCAATGTCAAGAATTGCTTTTTCAATTCCGGATTTTTTTGCCCTGTTTCCCGCCAGCAATCCTGCCAGGTATGCCGCGGGCAGATTTTTTTTGCCTGCTTTCCAGCCGAATTTTTCAAGTTCCCTGCTGTTTCCCTGGGCAGCAATTTTGTCGCCTTCTTTTCCAAAGGCAATTAACTGTACCAATACATACCTGCCTGACAGCCTTACAACAAGCCTGTGCTGTTTGCTCTTGACAAGTTCAAGCCTTTTTCTGTAATTGGTTTTTCCTTCGCGCCTTCTCCTGAAGCCGACTTCAAATGTTGTGTCTTTTGCCATAAAAATTCACTTTATTTTTTTTCTTCGCCTTTTACGAAAGCGCTGAGATAACGCCTTCCCCTGAAAAAATTTCCCTGTATAAGCTTGTACAATTTCCTGTAGCCGATTTTTTCAACCTGCTTTGAATTTTCTTTCCTGAGCTTTGACAATTCTTCCCTCAGGGCGCGCACCTTGCCAATCCAGCGTGCCCGTTTTTCAGACCTTGCCTGCTTCAGTCCGCGCCTGCTGCCAAAACTGCGTTTCCTGCCTTTTAATTTTTTTGCCTGCAAAAGCCGCGCCCTGCCCATGCTG
>JAQTNI010000071.1 GCA_028713935.1 Candidatus Iainarchaeum sp. | reverse complement strand
TGGCTCAACCGCTTCAGAGGAATATTAATCCGTTGGACAAAAAAAGCAAAACATTACATTGCCATGCTACATCTCGCATGTGCAATCATCACATGGAGGGCAACAAGCCTATTGGGATAGGCTCTTAGAATTGACCCGAAAATTAGGGGAACACTTCCCAGAGTCCAGGTTAAAAGATCGCCAATCATTGGCAGCGGGGAATGGACTTTAGAGGAAGACATTTACCTAACACTTCAAGATGTTCTGGTGAATTCTGCAAGAGACGCTGCAGTGACGCTTGCGGGGCTAAAAGAGAGGCTCAAAATAGCAAAATGGGAACTGCGGCAAAAATGAATAAAAATTTGCTGAACAAACGCAATCAAAACCGAGGGCAAAAACCTTCCCTGCACCGCAGCAATAAGCCGGGCAATTCCTTTCTGGAAAAGAATGCCTTTTTAATATGTTCCAAATATGAAACATATGTTCCATTAATTTAATGGTGTTTTTCTTGCACTTGGTTCAGCAGATACTGGATTCCAAATCGAAGATTTTGCTTATGGAAAAAATTTTAAGCCATAAGTCAGTTTTTTCAGTTTCCCAATTGTCAAGGCTTTGTAGCCTGCCGAAAGCCACTGTTTCAAGAATCATAAAAGACTGGGAAAAAAGCGGTTTAATTGTGTCCCAGGAACAAGGCAGAAACAAGCTCATAAGCATCAATCAAAATTTTTACCTTCTTCCGGAACTAAAAAGAATTTTTGAAAAAACCCGGGATTTTCAAAAGCCTCTTATTGACAGGCTGAAGGCAATGCAAGTAATAAAAAGCCGCAACGTGAAGGCAATTGTCGTTTTTGGTTCAAGAACAAGGCGGGATTTTTTGCATGCATCGGATTTGGATGTCATGGTTGCCCTGGAAGACAAAAACAACCCGATTACTGAAAAAATTGCAGAGGCTTTTGTCCAGGCATCAATGCAAACAGGCATAACTTTTTCCCATGTTTTTCTGGATAAAAAAGAAATTAAAATGCGCTGGAAAGAAAAAGACGAATTCATAAGGAACATTTTAACAAAAGGAAAAATTCTGAAAGGGGGCAAATGGCTTGAGCACTTACAAGCAGCATCTTGACCTCGCAAGCGAAAGATTCAGGCTGGCTGAAGAGCAATTTAAGTATGAAAAATTTCACACCTCAGCGCACTTATTTATCAATGCGGCAATCAATTACCATAATGCGCTTTGCCAGAAATTTTTGGCAAAAATACCAAGCCACAAGCAGCATTCTGACACAGGCTATTTTCAAGAGCTGTCAAGATTTCTGGGAACAGATTCCGCTAGATATCAAAGCGCATACAAATTCCTTATTTCACACAAAAGCGAAGCGGATTATGGAATGTAGCTTTCAATTTCAACAGCACAACAAATCCAGCGCAAAGCGGAAACAGTAAAAGAAATCGCGGAAGCATTGTTGTAGTGCCAGCAGAAAGAATCCCAAGAGAAACCTTACCTGCCCTGCTGATTCAATGCATTTTTAATCCTTTTTTTGCATAATTTTTTTGCTGATTTTAATGAGAGTCCCGCTTGACGATGTCATTAATGAAGTCAAATTCCGCCTGGAAAACAACAAGGATGGCCTTAGGACAAAAATCCTGCTGCAAGAAGCATTAAAGGCACTGGAAGACTACAGGCGCCTGCTTGACCAGAAAAAAATGCAATAATTTCTGCAGTTATCTATTTCGTTTGACTCGTCTGCCGAAAAAACTACCTGCAGGTGAATACGCCCTTTCAACTTCTTTTCTGGGTGCGCCCCCAAACTTCAAGATTCCGCTTGGTTTGCCCGTAGGTTTCGAAGAGGTCTTTCTGCTAAGTTCACCTGTTGAAGTATATTCGCGAACCGTATTTTTTCCAGTTCTGAAATCCCATTTTTCAATCAATATTTCCCCAGAAGGAAGCCGCCGCCATATTTTTCTCGCCTTAGCATCATTCAGTGAATGGGACGGGTCAAATATTATGTCCCAGTACCTTGGATAACTTTTGTCTCTTCTATCGTCCGCAAATTGCATTTGCCTTTTTGACAACTGCCTGCCAGTCGCAACTTTAGCGCCATGCACTACTGCTTTTCCAGCTGCTTTGATTCTGCGCCGAATTTTTCCTATTTTTGGCATTTTCAATCCCTTTTCTAGTATAGCTCCTTTTTTTTATTCTTTTTCTTTAAACATTTAAACTTTTATTTTTTCCCTTTGCCAGTCCTGGATAAGGATTTTTGCTGTTGCCTGTGTGTCAGGCAGGCCGCCTTTCACAAGCCTGTTTTTTTTGAAAGCAATTTGTTCCAGTGCTTTTTCTGAATCTGTTTCTTCGATTCCAAAATTTTCTTTTAAAACAGAAGGATTTTTTTGCAAGAGCCATTGAATCAGTTGCAATGCGGTTGTTTCAGAATCCTTGAGCCTTTCAGCATTTTTTGAGTTCACAAGCATTAATTCAAACTCGTTTTTCTGTGCAAAAGGGATTATGCCAGGGCTGTCAACAAGCATAATGTTTTTGCTTATCCTGACAAATTGCTCTCCCCTTGTAAAGCCGGCTTTTGAAGAGGTTTTTGCAACTGATTTTCCGCGCAGGACATTGATAATGCTGCTTTTCCCAGTATTTGGATAGCCGATTATTCCCACAACAGAATCTTTTCCATTTATTGCTTTTCCGATTGCTTCGCGCAGTTTTCTCAAGCCGTTTCTTTGCTTTGTGCTTAAAAAAACACAGGGCGCAATTTTTTCAAGCTCTTTTTTTTCCCTGAAAAGAGTTTCCCTTGTAACCAAATCGCTTTTGTTTAATACCAAAACAAGTTTTTTTTCTGAATTCAAAATTTTTTTTTCAATTCCGCGGTTTCTCGTGAGCTCCGGAAAACGCGCGTCAAGCACTTCCAACAGCAAATTGCTTTCCTGAATTATCCTGAAAATCCTTGAAAAAAAGCCTTTCTGCATATTCCCCTCTTTGGCAGTTTGTGTTGTCCTGAATTAACTTCCTCTCTATATTTTTGTTTGTGATATTCCCTTATTAGCTTTTCTTCCCAGCTCATGCGTTTCCCCTCATTTTCTCAAC
>JAQTNI010000070.1 GCA_028713935.1 Candidatus Iainarchaeum sp. | reverse complement strand
TTCCGAGCTTCTTGCCAAGGCAATTAAAATTTCAAGTGGCTCAGCTGTTCTGGACATGGGCTGCGGCACCGGAATACAGGGCCTGAATGCAGTTTTACAGGGGGCTGGTTTTGTTTGTTTTGCAGACAAAAATCCTCTTGCCCTTGAAAATGCAAAAAAGAATTTTGAATTGGCAAAAAAATACGGCTTGTGTAAAAATGCAGAAGCTGATTTTCTTGTAACTGGCTTGTTTTCAGGCATCAATAAAAAATTTGATTTTGTCCTGCTTAACCCTCCTTATGTTCCTGCCAAGGAAAAAAAATTTTTGGATTTGGATGGCGGAAAAAAGGGCAGGGAAATTCTTGACAAATTTTTGGCTTCTGTGCAGGGTTTTCTGAATCCGAAAGGAAAGGTTTTTTTTCTGCAGTCAAGCCTTAATGGGATTTCCCTGACAAAAAAAATCCTGAAGGAAAAAGGCTTTAAGGCAAGGGTTGTTGCAAGGCAAAAATTGTTTTTTGAAGAGCTAGTTGTTTTCAAAGCATGGCAGCGGCATTAGGGGAAACCCGCTTTGTTTGCTTTAATAAACCTTTTTCAGCCAGTTTTTTTTATGCAGTTTGAGCCAGTGCCAGAAACAGAGAAAATTGTTTTGTCTGCAAACAAATTTGAAAATTTTAATCCAATGCAGGCAAAGATAGTTTCGGAAAGGCTTTTTTCAAAGAGCCTTGTTGTTTCTTCTCCCACTGCTTCCGGAAAAACAGTCATTGCGGAGCTTGCAGCGCTTTATTCAATTCTTGAAAAAAAGCAGAAAGTTGTTTATACCTGCCCCTTGCGCGCTCTTGCTTCGGAGCATTTTGAGGATTTTAAGAAGAAATATTCGCATTTGCGCATAAGGTTTGCCTTGAGCACAGGCGACCTTGATTCAAGCTCTGCTTATCTGGCAAATTATGACTGTATTTTCACTACTTATGAAAAATTGAATTCTTTGGTGAGGCATAATGCGCCCTGGCTTCAAGGCATTGGCTTGCTTGTTGTTGACGAAATTCACGAAATTGATTCTGACAGGGGCCCTACAATAGAGGTCACTGTTGCAGAGCTCAGGCAGATAAGCACTTTCCTGCGGGTACTTGGGCTTTCTGCGACAATTCCCAATGCAAAAGAAATTTCAGAATGGCTTTCCGCAGAACTGGTTGAATCGGATTACAGGCCTGTTCCGCTTAAGGAAGGGGCTTTTTTTGGGGGAAAAATTTTTTATTCGGGCGCAGAAGAAAACATTCCCGAAGAAAACTTTGGAAACACGGGTTCAGGCCCGTTGCTATCAATTGTGAAGGATTCCATTGTTTCAAGGAAGAAACAGGCATTGGTTTTTGCAAATACGCGCAAAAGCGCAGAATCTGCAGCAAATTCACTCGCAAACTTTGTGGGAAAAACATTATCAGAAAAGGAAAAAGATTCTTTGTCTAATTTTTCAGGGAAAATTCTTAATGCCCTTGAAATTCCAACTGAACAGTGCAGGAAGCTTTCTTCGCTTGTTGAAAAAGGAGTTGCCTTTCATCATGCGGGCCTGCTGCAAAAGCAGCGCTCCCTTGTTGAAGCTGCTTTCAGGGAAAACAAAATCAAGGTTGTCTGTGCAACTCCCACTCTTGCCGCGGGAGTCAATACTCCTTCGCACACAGTAATTATCCCTTCTCTTTTCCGTTACGGCTCTGCGGGAATGGAAAGAATTTCTGTTCGGGATTATAAGCAGATGTCTGGCAGGGCAGGAAGGCCAAAGTTTGATTCTGAAGGGAGAAGCATTGTTTTTGCAAGAAGCGATTCTGACAAGGATGATGTGCTTGAAAATTTTGTAAATGGCGAGATTGAGCCTGTCAATTCCAGGCTTGGCATTGAACCTGTGCTGAGAATGCATCTGCTTTCGCTGGCTGCGAACAGTTTTATTTTTGACCTGAAATCAATGGAAAGCTTTTTTTCAAAAACTTTTTATGCAAAGCAGTTTGGAAACCTGCATGCACTTTTGGGCAAAACCACTGTGCTTATTGAGCAGCTCAGGGAAATGGGTTTTTTGGAGGGAAGCGAATCTGAATTTCGTGCAACAAAGCTTGGCGTGCGTGTTTCAGAGCTTTATCTTGACCCGATGTCTGCCTTTGCAATTGTGCATGGCTTGAAATCAAAGCGCAGGTTTTCTGATTTTTTTTATTTGTATCTGCTTTCAAGCACTTATGAATTTTTTCCCTGGCAGTCAGTTTCAAGGAAAAAAGAGCCGGAACTTTGGGAGCAAATTTCTTCCAGGGAAGGGGAATTGCCGATTGACCTTGCAAGGGAACAATTTTTCGACTCAAGCCTTTTGCCCAAATTTTACTCGGCATTATTGCTTGAAGCATGGGTTAACGAGAAGCCAGAGCAATTGCTGCTTGAAGAATTTAATGTCCAGCCAGGAATTCTTCACAGCAAGCTGAATATCTGTGACTGGCTTGCTTATTCCGCTTTTGAACTTGCAAAGCTTATTGGCGCGGAAAATCACTTTGTCCCGATTTCAAAAATCCGCAGGCGCCTAAAGCACGGCATAAAAGAAGAGCTTATTGGCCTTTGTGAAGTGCGGGGCATTGGAAGAGTAAGGGCAAGGCGCCTATGGCGTTCAAATGTGCGCTCTGTTTCTGAATTAAAAAAAGTTGATTTGAAGGATTTGCAGCGCATTTTGGGTGAAAAAGTTGCTGAAAAAATAAAAGAAGCAATCGGGCAATAACGCTATGCCTGCTTTTGACAAGTAAAATTATGCAAATGATTCCAGGCCAACTTAAAGTTCAGGGTTTTTGTTTATCCTTCAACGCCCAGTGTTACCAAGCATGGGATTAGGGGGATAAACTCAAAAAACCATCCGCCGTGGCATTCGGGTGGCTTTGGTGCTGGTGGTGTCTTATTTAGTTCAGCACCCGATTCGACTCCTGCCAAAACTGGAGTGGTTAAAATTGAAAGGACAAGAAAGATTGCCAATATTCCCATTATTATTTTTTTGTTCATTTTTTGTCACCTCTTGTAAGGTTGTTTGTAAGAGCCTATCCCAATAGGCTTGTTGCCCTCCATGTGATGATTGCACATGCGAGATGTAGCATGGCAATGTAATGTTTTGCTTTTTTTGTCCAACGGATTAATATTCCTCTGAAGCGGTTGAGCCA
>JAQTNI010000069.1 GCA_028713935.1 Candidatus Iainarchaeum sp. | reverse complement strand
TTGAAGACGGCTCTGTTTTTTTTGGAAAAAGCTTTGGCTTTGAAAAAAATTCTTCCGGAGAAGTTGTTTTCAACACTGGAATGGCTGGCTATCCAGAAAGCCTCACAGACCCGAGTTATAGGGGACAGATTCTTGCCCTGACTTATCCCCTGATTGGAAATTATGGAGTGCCAGGCAAAGAAATTTTCAATGGAATTGAAAATAATTTTGAAAGCAATGAAATTCATGTAAAGGGGCTTGTTGTAAGCGATTATAGTTATTGCCATAACCACTGGAATTCTGAAAAATCATTGCAGGAATGGCTTGTTGGAGAAAAAATTCCCGCAATAACTGGAATTGACTGCAGGGCATTGACAAAAAAATTAAGGGAAAAAGGAGTAATGCCTGGAAAAATAATTATTGATGAAAATGAAAAAGAACCTGGCTTTGAAGGAGAAAAAAATTTTGTTGCAGAAGTGAGCTGCAAAGAGCCTGTTTCTTATGGAAAAGGAAAGACAAAAATTGCCCTGATTGATTGCGGAGTAAAAAACAGCATAATCAAAAAACTTCTTGAGCTTGGCTCTGAAATTAAAAAATTTCCATGGAATTATGATTTGTTTAGGGGCAGGCCTGATTTTGACGCAATTGTAATCAGCAATGGCCCTGGGAATCCGAAGCAGTGCCTTGAAACAATTGAAACAATAAAAAAGGCAATGGACTATTCAATTCCTGTTTTTGGAATCTGCCTTGGGAACCAGATTCTTGCGCTTGCAGCAGACGCAGACACTTACAAATTGAAGTATGGGCATAGGGGCCAGAACCAGCCGTGTTTTATTGTTGGAACAAAAAAATGTTTTATTACTAGCCAGAACCATGGCTTTGCTGTTGATGAAAAAACTCTGGGAAATGATTGGGAGCCATGGTTTAGGAATCTTAATGATGGCACAAATGAGGGGATTAGGCACAAGACAAAGCCCTTTATGAGCGTGCAGTTCCATCCAGAGGCTGCTCCCGGGCCTACAGATACAGGTTTTTTGTTTGAAAAATTTTTAAAGGAAGCGAAAAAATGAACAGCGGAAATGCATTGTTGCAAAAGTTGTTTAAAGTAGAAAAAACTTTTTATGGGCAGATGAACAAAAAGCTAATTCATTTTTGGGATTTGCCGGATTCAACAAGATTTATCCTAAAAAGGAAATTTTGCATGGAATTTTTAGAAAAATCATGCGGCGGGGATTATTATCTGCTCGCTAAAAAGCTCGGTATTTCTTACCCTTTTGTTATTTGCTTAAGAAAGTCAGAATATTCAATTCCTAAAAAAATATTAATAAAAATTTCAGACCTTGCAAATTTTGAATTATCCAATGTAGAAAACAATATTGAAGAAACAAAAACTCGCGCAGGATTATCTTTGAAAACACAGTTTCCAATCGAAGGCGATGAAACAATTGCTTCTTTGGTTGGCCATGTTTTTGGTGATGGGTTTATTTCATCAAAGAAAAGACAGTTTGAATATAGCAACAAAAATCCATTTCTTTTGTCTGAAGTTGAAACGCTTATACAAAAACGGTTTGAAATCGGGCCATATACCAGAAAAAAAGAACGAATAGGATATCCTGCAGTATTTGGAGGGCTTTTATTGTTGTTTGGGGCTCCAAAAGCGCCAAAAATTTTCAGCAAAAAAACAATCCCAGATTGGATTATGCTTGGAAATAATACCTGCAAAAAAGCATTCTTGAAAGCAATCTTTGATGATGATGGTTCAGTAATGTATTCAAAATCATTCAATGCAAAAGGCGTAAATCTTTACCAAACAAGGCATGAATCGTGTGCCAAAAATTTGAGTGAACTTCTGAATCAAACAAAAAAATTGCTTGAAGAATTTGGCATTAAAACAGGAAACCCCCTTATTTCAAGAGGTTACATCAAAAAAGATGGCAAACATGTTGTAATGTACATAAATATAACTGACCAGCACAGCATTGTTAATTTTTATAACAACATTGGACTTTGCTGCGGAAAAAAATTTTCAAAGTTGGAAAAACTTGCAACAAAAAATTTAGTATATACTAAGTATAGTGAAAACGAGTTCAAACAAAAAATACTTGACTATCTTAAGACAGATTCTGCCTCTACTTCAACCATTGCAAAAGAATTAAAACACAGTGCACAAAAAACCTTAAAGAAACTAAAGCAACTTGAAGCCCAAAATAAAGTCAAGCGAATTGGAAAGATTGCCACTAACAGGGCAACAATATGGAAAATAATGGAGGCGACAGCTTATTGAGAAACCAAAAAAAGTTTTGATTCTTGGAAGCGGTGCCTTGAAAATCGGGGAAGCAGGCGAAAGTCTTTTTGGTTGTTAAACCATTAGACCGTCTATTCGACTACTCCGGTTCTCAAGCCATCAAAGCGCTTAAAGAAGAGGGCATTGAAACAGTTCTTGTGAATCCGAACATTGCAACTATCCAGACAAGCAGGGGTTTTGCTGAAAAGGTTTATTTTTTGCCGGTAAACAGGGAGTTTGTTGAAAAAGTAATTGAAAAAGAAAAGCCTGACGGAATAATGCTTGGCTTTGGAGGCCAGACAGCCCTGAACTGCGGCCTTGAATTGAATGATGCTGGGGTTCTTGCAAAGCACAATGTAAAGGTGCTTGGCACTGGGATTGAGGCAATCAGGAAAACAGAGGACAGGGAATTGTTCAATAAGGAACTGGAAAAAATTTTTGTAAAGGTCCCGAAAAGCTTTGCGGTAAGCAATGCAAAGGCAGCGCTTGAAGCTGCAAAAAAAATTGGTTTTCCAGTAATAATAAGGGCTGCATTTGCTTTGGGCGGAAAAGGAAGCGGTTTTGCAAAAAATGAAAAAGAACTGCGCACAATGGCAGAGCAGGCATTCAGGTCCTGCGGGCAATTGCTTGTTGAAGAATGCCTTAAGGGATGGAAAGAAATTGAATATGAAGTTGTGAGGGATTCTTTTGACAATTGCATTGCTGTCTGCAACATGGCAAATTTTGACCCTTTGGGGATTCACACTGGCGAGAGCATTGTTGTTGCGCCAAGCCAGACTCTTTCAAACAAGGAATATCATTTGCTCAGGGAAATTGCAATAAAAACAATAAGGCATTTTGGAATAATTGGGGAATGCAATATCCAGTTTGCTCTTGACCAAAATAGCACTGATTATAGGGTTATTGAAGTGAATGCAAGGCTGAGCAGGAGCAGTGCTCTTGCTTCAAAGGCAACGGGTTATCCTCTTGCATTTATTGCCGCAAAGCTT
>JAQTNI010000068.1 GCA_028713935.1 Candidatus Iainarchaeum sp. | reverse complement strand
TAAGGGCTATTTCAAGACAGTTGAATTTGTGATAAGCACAGGCAAAGAGGCGCATGTTTTCAGGGCAGTTGATGCTTCGGGAAATTTCAGGGCAGTGAAAATTTACAAGATTGAAACAAGCGATTTCAAAAACATGTCAAAATACCTTGAAGGCGATGTGCGCTTCAAAAAAATCAAGCAGAACAAGCGTAGCCTGGTTTTTGCATGGACACGCAAGGAATTCAAGAATCTTGAGGCATTGAACAAGGCGGGAATTTCAGTTCCATTGCCAATTGTTTCAAAAAACAATGTCCTGATAATGGAATTTATTGGGCAGGAAGGAAAAGCCGCAAAAACAATAAGGGAAAACCCTGTTGAGGCTGAAAAATTTTTTGATTTTGCTGTTGATGCCCTTGCAAAAATGCTTTTCAGGGCAGAATTAGTGCACAGCGATTTTTCGGAATACAATGTTTTGAACAACAATGGCGGGCCAGTCCTGATTGACTGTGCCCAGGCAGTTCTCACTTCACACCCTGGCGCAAAGGATTTTTGGGAAAGGGACTTGAAAAACATTGCGAATTACCTTGCAAAAAAGGGAATGAAAAAAACCCCTGCGGAAATAGAGGAAGAAGTGAGGAAAAAGAAAAACAATTTATAAATTTATATATTATTAATATATATTATATATTGGAATTTGTAATTGGAATTTTTGGTTTTTTTGTGAAAATCTCGAAATAGGTTTAAATTGTTATTTGTTTATTCAAATAATTGCTTTATTGCCGGTGTTTTTTTGCCTTTGCTTGACAACATTAAGATTCCGAAAGAACGGGTTGCTGTTGTAATAGGAAAAAACGGTTCCACAAAAAAAAAGATTGAGGAATTAACTGGAATGAAGCTTGGCATTGAAAGCGCAACAGGCAATGTTTTTTTTGAGCAGAAGGGAAAAAAGCAGGCGGATTTTTTGTCTGCAATCAACATTGTCAAGGCAATTGGGCGGGGGTTTTCGCCTGAAAACGCGTTTTTGCTGCTTGACGAGGAAAATTTTTTGCGGATAGTTGACCTGACAGAATTTGGAAAAACAAAAAAAAGGCTTTTTTCAAGGAGAGGCAGGGTAATAGGCACAGAGGGAAAAATCCGCAAGAGAATTGAGGATGAAACTGAAACAAAAATAAGCATTTTTGGAAAAACAATTTCAATTATCGGGAAAATTGAGAACACTGAAATTGCCGAAAAGGCAGTTGAAATGATTCTGCAGGGCGCAAGGCATTCCACTGTTTTCAAATTTATCGGGGAAAATTCCCTTGCTGAAAAAAAATTTGAATTGTAAAGTGTTTTTATGGCTGAAGAGAAAAAAGCTGAGCAAAAAAAAACAGCTGCCGAAGACGATAATAACGGCGGCCTTGTCCTGACTGCTGAACAGCTTGCAAAAGAATTCAAGGAGCATTCAGTAGCGGAATTTTTCAAGAAAAACAGGCAGATGCTCGGCCTCACTGGAAAAATAAAGACTCTCACCACTATTGTCCATGAGTATGTTTCAAATTCCCTTGATGCCTGCGAGGAATCCGGAATTTTGCCTGAAATAGAGGTTAAAATTTCCGAATTGGGCGAAGAGTATTATGAAATAATGGTAAAGGACAACGGGCCCGGCCTTACAAAAGAAACTCTTGGAAAAGCGCTTGGGCAATTGCTGGCAGGAACAAAGTTCCACAGAATGATGCAGATGCGTGGCCAGCAGGGAATAGGCGCCTGCATGAAATCAGATACTTTAGTTCCGCTTGCAGATGGAAGAATTATTCCCATAAAAGAGATTGTTGACAATAATATGATTGGAGCAGAAGCTATCAGCCTTGACCTAAATTCAATGAAACTTGTGCCGGGAAAAATAATTAAGTGCTGGAAGCCAAAGAATCCACTGTTTGTAAAAATTAAAACAATCAAGGGCATTGAAATCTTTTTAACTCCGGAAAACCCTGTTTTAACACTGATGGAAGGAAAACCGGAATGGATAAGGTCGGACGAAATTTGCCCTGGAATGAAAATTGCCGCGCCAAATAATCTTTTTGCGTTTCACAAAAGCAAGCCAACAATTGAGCTGTTTGACGAAAAAAACATTCAAGTGGATGCACAGGAACTAGCCCAGGAAATAATCCAAAAGCTTTTGAAAAAATTCAAATCAAGAGCTAAAATTGCCAGAGAGCTCGGCATCAAAAAAGACACTTTGAGAAACTGGATTGCGAGAAAAATGCCAAACAATAAGCCAAGAGGCCGGCCCTTGCTTAAAGACTTGTTGAAAATGGCTGAACTTGCGGGCATTGATAAAAAAGAAATTATGCAAAAAATAAAAAGAATTGGAAGAAAAGGAAGCTTTGCAAACATTCCCCCTGCTATTGATACGGAAACAGCTTGGCTCGCGGGCTTGATTGCAGGCGACGGCCACATGAGTTCTGCAAAAGATGATAAGTGGGGCGTGAATATAACTTTTGCAAACAAGGACATTGAACTCATTAACAAATGCAAAGCAATAATTGAAAATAAATTCGGGCTGAAGACGCAGCAGTATTTCCACAAAGAAAAAAAATATTACACTGTGCAATGCTCTTCAAAAATTCTTTCAGAAATACTCGAATTTTTTGGGATTACAAGAGGCAACAAAACAAGAACTTTCGATTTGTCAAACAATCTTTTCCAAATGAACGAGGACATTATTGCAGCATATTTGAGAGGCATATTTGATGCTGAAGGCAGCGTCAGTAAAGAAAAAAACACAATAGCGTTCATTGTTTACAATAAAAAAGTAATAAAAAAAATTTTTTATGCATTGCTGCGGCTTGGCATACATGCAAACATCAACAAAAACTGTGAAGAAAAAAGGTTGACAATTACAAAAAAAGAAGACATTTACAAATTCTACTCAAAAATCGGTTTTTCCTCGGAAACAAAAAACCGTATTTTGATTGAAATTCTTGCAAACAAAAAAACAAATGCACAAACAGACACCATTCAGGGGGTAAATCCAACCATTAAAGAGTATTTGCATGAACTGAAAAAGCCTTTAACCTGCCTGCCAATTGCCTCTTATTCGGCACTATATTGCAAGAACATTAGCAGAAATTCCCTAAAACAGGTTCTGCAAAGTGTTGGAATTCAGGGGGAGAAAGGCAAGTTGCTTAATGACATTGCAGAAGCTGATGTCAGCTGGCTCGAAGTTACAGAAATCAAATTTGAAAAAAACTCTGAAGAATTTGTATATGATTTGGAAATAGAAAATTACCACAATTTTGTTGCAGGAGGCCTTATTTGTCACAATAGCGGATGCACAATGCTTTCCTTGATGACTACTGGCAAGCAGATTCAGGTCATTAGCGGCACAGCAAAGCATGTGCCTTTCATGGCTGAAATGACAATTGACCCTAAAAAAAACGAGCCAAAAATAATCAAGATTGAGGAAATCAAAAGGGATTTTATAGGCCTGGCAATAAAGGCAAAGTTCAAGGAAGTAAAATACCAGAAAGGAGAGCAATCCCCG
>JAQTNI010000067.1 GCA_028713935.1 Candidatus Iainarchaeum sp. | reverse complement strand
CACAGAATTTTTATTTTATCAGGATTGTCGGCTCTTTGGCAATAATAATCGGCTTTGCGCTTTTGATTAATTCTGTCATTAATGCGGCTGATTCCTGGCGCGCTTTGAAGGATTATCCCACTTGCATGAACAGCATAAACGCTGACCTGCCGGAATATTCCCAGATGCGCCTATCTTATTGCCAGGACTCTTTTTACAACCTTACTGGAGTGCAATTGCAGACAAACTCCCCCTTGGGAAATTCACAAAGGGTGCAGGTGCTTTTGAATTCAATAATAAAGATTTTCTTTGGAATCGCAGTGATTTTCTTTGGAATCTGGCTTTACAGGCCATTCCCAACAGTTGCAAGAGTCCAGCAATGGCCGCATAAAGTGCAGGTGCACAGGAAAAGATAAGGTGAAAAACATGCAACAAGTCAGGCGCATAAAATGGGCTTCTAGGGCTGTACATAAGAAAGCCGCCGAGGCTGCCAGAGCAAAGGGACAATTGCCCGACAAGATTAGAACTTTTGAAGCCAGGGAAACACAACTGAAAGAGTTAGGTGCTCAATTTCAAAAAGCGCTTGCTGCTAACCCAACCAACGAATCTGCTCAAAATTCCCTGGCATACAACAACGAATTGTTGCAAGAAACAAGAAGGCGGTTATCGCAACTTAGGGCAGCATCGCGATAATTTGACTTGCAATCTCAGCAAATCGTGACTACTTTTACTTTTTCGCTGTTTTCAATTCTGCCTTTTTTTACTCCTACTAGATAATTGATGTTTTTTTGTTCTGCCGCGTCAACAAGCCTTTTTGTCACTATTCCATCGAAAACAACTGCTTTTGAATTCTGGGTTTCCTGCATTTCCTTTAGCATGTCTCTTACGCTGACTTCTTTTATTGTGTTGTTTTGTTCATCCAAAAACCTTGCTTTCAGGGAATTCTGCAATTGCTGCATTATTGGCCCGAATTTTTGGGTTTCTTCAGGGGAAGCTTCGCTTCTTATATCTTCAATTCTTGGCACTGGCTTTGGCTCAAACCCGTGGTCAAAATTATTCTGTTCAAAATTGTTTTCCCTGAAATTCATTCTGGGGCCATAATCGTTGTTTCTTGGCCTATGGTTGTCCCTGAATGGCCGTCTCCCCCCAGAAGGCCGCCCCAGTTCTCTTCTTCCCCTTGTGTTTCCAAAAGGCCTTCTTTCAAACCTTCTTGGCCTTGGAGTGAATTCCCTGTTTTCCGGTTCCCTGTTGAAACTGAACATTGCCGCGGGAATTTTTCTGCTTAAGCTAAGCAAAATTTCTTTTCTAACCAATTCTTCAACTTCTTTTCCATCAGGGGCTTTTGCAACAAATTCAATGTTTGCAGTCTGAATCAGCTGCCTTGCAATCATGTCCCCTCCCCTGTCTCCATCGACAAAAACAGTGATGCGCTTTGACTTGCTTAAATCAACAATGTCCTGGGAAATTTTTGCGCCATTCATTCCAATTACATTTTTGACATTGCTTTTCAGCAGGTTCAAAACATCTGCCCTGCCTTCAACAACAATTATTTCTTCGCTTGCTTCCGCTTCAGGTCCTGCCGGGAGCTTTTCTTTTCCGAATTCAACAAGCCCCGCTGCGCGCTTTTCGCCTACAATTTCCTGTGCAAGCTCATGGCTCTGCGGCATTTCTTCTGTGAGTTTTTGCAATAATTGCTTTGCCCTTTCCGCAAGCGCTGTTCTTTTTGTTGCCCTGCTGTCCTCTATTTTTTCAATTTCAAATTTTGATTCGTAAGGTCCAACCTTGTCAACGCTTTCAATGCTTGCCGCTAACATGGATGTTTTCACTGTGTCCATGCTGCTTGGCGCAATAAGAGTTCCAACTGTTTTTCCCATCTGGATTTCGGAATTAACCTCAATTCTGCCAATTTTGCCCGATTGCTGCAGTTCCTTCAAATCCATGTCTTCCCCAAGCAATCCTTCTGACTGCCCAAAAATAGCCCCAATAATGTCATGCTTGTCAACTATTCCCTGTATCTCAAATTTTGCCTTTATTTCATATTTAACAGTGTTTAAGTATGTTTTAGCCATTGAAAATCACTTCCATTTTACAGAATCAGAGCAACTATTGCCGAAGTTTTTCCAAAAAATCTTTTTCGGAGATCCCAATCAAAATTATTTTTCGGCTGCTTTTCAGGCCTTTCAAAATGCTGGCTTTAGCACCAAATTTTTTTTTAGTTCCCGAATGATTTCAAGATTAGCCTTGTTTTCCGTTGGGGAACTGCAAACCTTTATTTTAAGCTCTTTGAAATCATTAAAGCCCGCGATTTCAAAGCGCGGGGCATTTGCAATTATTTTTGCCTTGAAAACAAATTCCTGCATAAAACCATTTTTTTTAAACCCTAAAGGGATAAGAATTCCAATGCCCTGCCAAAGCAGGCACACTGCAATTGCTCTGATTCAATAAAAAAATAATCCATGGCAAGGCATATTAATATATCTGTCCTTTTCTTTCTTTTTAAAGAAAGAAAAATACAAGCACAATGTCAAGCAATCAAATATTGGCTTAATGTTTCTTTGCTTGGCATTGTGTGTCCAAAAGAAAGAAACCTGAATTTTGGATAAACAGGCTATCCTATGACCCATTACAGGAAAGGCGCAAACGCGGAAAGAGAACTTATACACCTGCTTTTTGACAAAGGCTTCAGCGTAATAAGGACAGCTGGCTCTGGCAAAACCTCTTTGCCTGCCCCGGACATAATCGCCTTAAGGCCAAGCAAACAGCTTGCCTTTGAATGCAAAGCCTGGTCATCAAAAAACCTGTCAATTCCAATTGCCTCAATGGAAGAATTCCTAAGCTGGTGCAATCGCGCAGGAACAGAAGCGATTATTGCCTGGAAATTTCCAAGGGAAGGATGGTTTTTTTTAAAACCCGGTGTTTTCCACAAAACAGGCAAATTTTATGCAATTTCCCACAAAGAAGCTGAAAAAAACAACCAGTACTTAGAAGTAATAACAGGCCTGCAATCACAATTAAAGTGATGATTATGAAAAGAAACTTGCGTTCTTTATTTCGTGGAAGCAAACCAAAGTCGCTCTTTGGCGGAGCACCCAAAAGGGAACGCGGCCAATATGCGCAGTTATTGGCTGTTCACAGGGGAAAAGCTACTTCTGCTAGAACGAGGTTGGATGTGCTGACTGTTTATAGAAAAGTGGCGCAATTAGACAGCGTAAAAGGAAATCAGGGAGCTTGCCCGCGTATTCAGTTTGTCTTGCAAACTTTTTGCAGCCCTGTAACCAGAAAAGCAGTTGGAAAAATTGTTCGTGCTGTTTACGATGATAAAGGTTACAAAGAAGGATTTGCTAGTGTTGTCAAAACAATGATTCAGCGCGCAACAGGAAAAACTCCTGCAGAAACAAGAGAAAATCTTCAGCGTATTATTGGCCAGATTGACAAAACAGAGCAAGGAATGCGACTCGGTATGAAAAAAATTAAGGGCTTTGTGGAACGAGCCAGAACACTTAGAGCCCGTCCCGTTAGACTAATATAGAAGTTTGTTTCTCTTTTGTTGGGAGTGAGTGGGTAGGAGACTCACATGGGACTTATAACAAAAGAGGATGGTTGGCGCATACCTGATGCGCTTTG
>JAQTNI010000066.1 GCA_028713935.1 Candidatus Iainarchaeum sp. | reverse complement strand
ACAGCTGCGCAAACCATCCAACGCAATATGCAGTAATCGAGGCATTAAACGGTTCGCAGGAAGAATCAATCAAAATGGCAAAAAGTTTCAGGGAAAGAAGAGACCTGATTGTAAAATTATTGAATGGAATTGATGGCTTCAAATGCCACTCCCCCGGAGGAGCATTTTATGTCTGGCCAAATGTAACAGAAGCATGCAAAAAAATTGGGGCAAAAAATTCAGAGGAATTCAGGAAAATTCTTCTTGACAAGGGAGTTGCTGTTCTTGCGGACATTCATTTTGGAGGAAAAAATCCCGGGCAAAAACAGGAATATATTCGGCTGAGCTATGCAACTTCAAAAGAAGGAATTATTGAAGGAGTTAAAAGGATAAAAGAATTTGTTGAAAGGTGAACAAATGCCAATAATGGATTCAAAAAAAGGAAAAATTGTGAAAGAATATTCAATTGAAGAATTAAAAAAACAGGCAGCGGAAATGCGCGCCTGGAATCTTGCAAGCCTTTGCGCAGCAGGGTCTGGCCATTCAGGCGGAACATTATCCATAATGGACATTACTGCGGCGCTTTATCTCAAAATAATTAATCATGACCCAAAAAATCCTGATTGGGATGAAAGAGACAGGGTAATCTGGTCAACAGGGCACAAAGCGCCCGCATTATACACCGGGCTTGCTTTTTCTGGCTATTTTGGCAAAAAAGAATGCTTAAAGCTGAGAAAATTATGGGGCAGTTTTGAAGGCCATCCAAACAGGCTGAAACTGAAAGGAGTGGAGGCAAGTTCGGGCTCTCTTGGGCAGGGATTGAGCATTGCAGTTGGCTCTGCAATTAGGGCAAAAGCCGACAAAAAAAATTACAGGGTTTTCTGCATAATGGGGGATGGAGAGCAACAGGAAGGCCAGGTTTGGGAAGCTGCTCTTGAAGCAGCGCATTTCAAGCTTGACAATCTTATTGGCATAATTGACGAGAACCAATTGCAAATAGACGGTTTTGTAAAAGACATAATGAATGTTTTTCCACTGGCTGACAAATACAGAGCTTTTGGCTGGCATGTGATTGAAACAGACGGCCATGACATGGCGCAGATTGTTGACGCATTCAAAAAAGCCTTTTCACTCAAAGAAAAGCCAATAATGATTATTGCAAAAACAGTGAAAGGCAAGGGAGTTTCCTTCATGGAAAACATTGCAGGCTGGCATGGAAAAGTGCCCAGCATTGAAGAAACAAAAAAAGCCTTTGCAGAATTAAAAGTTAATTTGAATTTAGAAGAATTGCTGGATTATGCCCAGGATTACCAGAAAGAAGTTGAAAAAAAAATTGAAAAATCAATGCCAAAATTTTCAAAGGATTATTGGTGGAACAAGCAGGCAAACATGAAAGCAAAAATGGAGCCAACAAGAATGGGATTTGGAAATTGCCTACAAAAAAAAGGCGATGACAAAAGATTATTCTGCCTTGGAGCAGACACTGCAAGCTCAATCAGAATAAGCGGTTTTTATGAAAAAAACCCTGAAAGAAAAGAAAGATGGTGCTCAATGGGAATTTCAGAACAATCAGGAACCTGCGTTGCAGCCGGCCTTGCAAAAGAAGGAAAAATAAGCGTTTTCGGGACTTACGCGACTTTTGCATCAGGCAGGGCACTTGACCAATTAAGGACAACTGTTTGTTACAACAATTACAATGTAAAAATTGCAGGAGCACATGGCGGAGTTTCAGTAGGGCCAGACGGAGCAACTCACCAGGCACTCGAAGATTTTTTCCAGACATGCAGCCTGCCAAACATGAAAGTAATTGCACCAGCAGATTCAATTGAAACAGAAAGGCTCTGCAACACATGCTTTTTTGAAATAGACGGGCCTGTCTATGCAAGATTTGCAAGGGAAGCAACTCCAATAGTCACTACTCCAGACACTCCACTAAAATTTGGGACTGCAAACATAATAAGGTACAAAGGCGAAAAAGAAAATTTTGCAGACGCATTTGAAACAACGCTTGCAACAGAATACAAATCCCAGGGAGAGGACATTGCAATTGTTTCCAATGGGCCTGAAACAGCGGAAGCAATGAGAGCTGCTTGGATATTAAAAGAAGAATTCGGAATTGAAACCCGCATTATCAACATGCACACAATGAAGCCTTTTGACAAGGAAACAATTATCAAGGCAGCAAAAGAATGCGGAACAATCTTGACAGCAGAAGAACACCAGATTGGCGGCATTGGAAACTATGTTGCATCAGCAATCTTACTGGGAAACATTGGAAAGCCAGTTGCCTTTGACATGATTGGGGTGAAAGACGAATTTGGATTGTCAGGCGCTCCCTGGGAACTCGTAAAAGCATTCGGCTTGACAGCAGAACACATAGCGGAAAAAGCAAAGAAAATGATTAAATCTGCCAAAATTTAGTTACCCCAATTTTGTTAGCGAGTGTTTGTATTGTTTTTCGAATCTTTTTACTAATAGTCTTGCCAGTGCTTCTGCAGAGTTTTCTTTGTCACATTTGGTTAATGCTTTGAAATATTTTTGTTTTTCTTTTGTTTTAATATCAATCATTTGATATTTGTTTTTATTCAAAACATAGTTCATTATAATTCTTCCAATCCTGCCGTTTCCGTCCTGGAAAGGATGAATTTTTTCGAGTTTCCAGTGGGCCCAGGCAGCCAATTCCAATGGATGCAATTGCTTTTTTAGTTTTTCATAATCCTTGAAATAATTTTGCATGTCAACTAACACATATTTTGCCGGACTTGTATCAAAGCTTGCGCCCCTTACAAGATTATCCTTTGTTTTAAACTTCCCTGCAATAAAAGGCTTTGTTTCCTTGAAATAAATTTCATGCAGTTTTAACAAAAACTTTTCATTCAATTCCTCTTTTGCCTGTTTAATATATTCCAGTGTTTTTTGCGCTCCCTTTGCCTCCAAAACATCTTCCAAAGGCCTGTTAGGGGCAATATCCTCCTGCAATAACAATTCAACCTCTTTTGGCGTAAGAGTAGAGCCCTCAATAGAATTCGAATTATAAACAAAAACATTTACAAAATTTTTGTCAAACTGTTCCCGCTCAACAGGATTAAGCACGAAATATCTATTCAAAAAACTAGAATTAATCCCGTCAATTTTTTTTATTTCATCAGGCAGCAAATAATGGTAACCAAAAAGCCTCTGCTTTTCACCCTCAATTTTTTTCTTAAAATTGCCACTCAAAATTTCAAGCCTTGTTTCAGAAGGCCTCTGCAAACCAACATACTTCCTGAACTGCTTCCTCTTTCCACTAGACAACTTTACATTCTCAACCAAATAAAAATAAGCCTTCTGCCCACGCCTAGATTCAACCAGATAAACCATGACAAACATGTTACTCAAAAAAGCTTAAAAAACCATGAGTAACACACAAAAAAGAGTAACACACAATATTTTTCTTTACCAACCAAATATAATGCTATAAAGGAAGAAAGATAGAATAAAAATCCATCTTTCGCACCTTATAGCTTTCGCCCAAGGGTGGACTTGAACCACCGACCATCCGATCTCCGTCTTAAATGTAGGTAACAGTTTCGCCTGATTTTTGTTTTTCGTGGATTTCCCTGTGGCAATTGGCACAAACCAAAATTGTTTTTTCAGCTTCGTTTAAGATTCTTTTCCAGCCGCGATTATAAATTTTTGAAATATGGACTTCTTTGCTTGAAGCTTTGTGTTGAAATTCAAGTGCAGAAATACACTTTGCATAACCGCAAA
>JAQTNI010000065.1 GCA_028713935.1 Candidatus Iainarchaeum sp. | reverse complement strand
ATGAGCCTTGAAAATTTTGCAAAAATTTTTTCGTCTTTCTTCTGGAAAAGCCCGCCATACCTTATTTTTTTTGTCACATCCAAATGCAATTCAAAATGCAGGCATTGCTTTTACTGGAAGCAGATCAGCGAAAGCTCAAGGAAAAAAGAACTGGCTCTTGATGAAATAGAAAAAATTGCAAAAAATTATGGAAAACTCCTCTATCTTTCTATTGGAGGCGGGGAACCCTTCATGAGAAACGACATTCCGGAAATCTGCGAAGCTTTTCACAGGCACACCGGGGTTTCTTTTATTACGCTTACCACAAACGGCCTGAATTCAAAACGCACAGCTTCCGAAATAGAACTGGCCCTGCAAAAATGCCCTCATGTTGATTTTACTGTTCCGCTTTCAATAGACGGCCTTGAAAAAACCCAGGATTCCATACGCGGGGTTAAAGGCTGTTTTTCAAAAGTAATGGAAACCTATGCCGAATTGTCAAAACTGAAGCAGAAATACAAAAATTTGGCAATCGATGTTAACACTGTTGTCAGCGCTTACAATGTCGGTGAGATTGAAAAAATTTTTGAATTTGTTTCAGAAAAAATGCCGGAAATAAGGAACCACGGGATTTGCTTTGCAAGGGGCGCCACAAAAGAGGAAAAAGCAAAGAAAGTTTCTGCAAAACGTCTTAAAGAAATAATGGCATTTGAAAAAAAAATAAAGGAACTGAAAAGAAAAGACAAGGGCATTACTGACAGGGTTTTTGATGCCTTGTCGCTTTTGGTAAACAGGACAGCGCTTGATTTTGTTGAAGGAAAACCCATGAGCTGGAATTGCCTCGCGGGAAAAAAATTTGTTGAAATAAATGAAACAGGCGATGTTTTTCCATGCGAAATCCTTTTTGAAAAAATCGGCTCTTTGAGGGAAAATAATTATTCTGTTTTGAAGATTCTTTCAGGCAAAAAGTCAAAAGAAGCATCAATGAAAATACGCGGCAGGAAATGCAATTGCACATTTGAATGCGCAATTTCCAATGCACTTGTATATTCCCCAAAAAAATATCCCGAACTTCTGGCAATAATGAGAAAAATTTAGCCTGTTTTTTCCCAAGGCCCCAGTTAGTTGTTTGCACTATCTTGAGTTTGCAGATCTGTTATTTTATATAAACCTATCTTGTAGGAATAGCACGTTGGCAGCAACTGGAAATTGGAGCAGCCACCAAAAGTAAACTCTTTTATTTTTTCCAGAGAAAATGAATTTTCATATTTCTTTGCGTTTGGTTCCATATCTACTAGGTATTGGATGCCCAAGTATCTGATTATCTTTGGGTCAGCAGGCTGCACTCCGCCGGAAAAGCAATTTGCTTTCGGAGCTTCGAAAAAGATTATTTTTCCCCCGCCACCACATAGCACATTGCCATCAAAGTTTTTTAATTCAGAGTTTGCTGTCTGAATTGTGTATGTTGGCTGCCATGCGAAAAAAAAGAACAGGTTTGCTGCAATTGCCAAAAACAACAAACCATACAAATATTTTGAGTTATTTTTATAGAACGCAAGTGAAGCTAGCCCCAATAATGGCAATGTCAGAACCAGAAAATACCTTGAAGGCTGGTAATTGGATAAAATCATTTCAATCAAAAAAAGCACTATCCATGCAAATAGCAACACTATTATTCTGTCTTGGTGTGAAAAGTTTTTTGGTTTGAACTTTGTGCGCTTAATGAAAGAAACAATTGTTATAAGGGCAAAAATCTCCGCAAAAATATTAAAAATCACAAACCGGTTTCGTGGAATCAGCACCAATGCTCTGATGAACTGTGCCGTATCTTTTACAATCCTGTCGCTAATTGCGCTCCTGTTTATTGTGTTGAAAACAGCGTCAAATGCAAATGAATATATTATTCCGCTTAGTATTATGCCGGAACAAATCAATATGCTTTTTTTTGAAAAACTTTTTCTATCCAAAAGAAATGAGACAAAAAATATTCCTGTGAAGAAAATCGCTGTTGGCTTTATTATCAAGGCCAAGACAAATAAAATCGCTGAAAGATATAAAAAGGATTCTTTTTTATTTTTCAAAAAAGCAACAAGCAAAATAAAAGAGCATACTAAAAAAAGGTTTACAAAAATTTCCAAAAGAGCCAATTTTGAATACTCCAAATTTATGAAATTAAAAACAAACAGTATTGCAAAAGCAACAGCTATTTTTAAATCGAAATGGTTTTTCAAAAAGCAAAAAAACAGAACAAGGGCTAAGCACGAAAAGAAAAGTGCCAGCAGGTGCAAAGAAAAAATGTTAATTCCTAGCAGCGCCATTGGCACAAAATAAATTCCATTGATTAGGAAATTATTGGGTTCTGTTATGTCTGGCTGAGAGCAGTTGCTGCAATAATTTATAAATGATTTTTCCTGGTTTAGCATTATTTCCTTTGTTGTAAATGCCCGCAGGAATTCATCGGAATAAATCCCGCTTGAAAAGTCTATTTGGGGATTCGCGTCTGCAAAAAAATGGCTAAAAACCAATGTTGCAAATACTATAACAAAACAAGCGAGTGCCAAGTTTTGCTTTTTAGCCACGAAGCTGAAAAAGTTGGTAGTTTTCATTCATTTGCCTTTTTTATAGCAATTTTTTTTGTTTAAGCCGTTTTCTGAATTTCAATAGTTCCGCCCAGTAATCGTGAATGTCCCTTGCAAATTTCATTGTTGTTTTTCCTTCCGTGTTTTTTATGAACGGCACCCATATTTCCTTTATTTTCAGGCCTTTTTTTTCGGCCAGGACCATTAGTTCTGTGTCCCAGAACCAGCGGTTGCTCTGCACTTCTTTCAGCACTGGAATTATTTTTTTTGTGTTGAAAAACTTGAATCCGGATTCTGTGTCATTAAGTTTTGTCCCGATTGCTATTTTTGCAAGGCAATGGAAGCCCCTGCTTAAAAAAAGCCGCATTATGCTGTGCCTGTTTATTTTGTACTTCCTGTTTCCAATTGAAACATCCCAGCCTTGCTTAATTGCCATTATGAGTTTTGGCATATATTCTACATCGCTTTCAAGGTCAGTGTCGATAAAACCACAGATTTCTCCTTTTGATTTCATTATTGCGTCAGCGGTTGTTTTTCCGCGCCCCATGTTTTTTTCATGGAAAAAGCACAGTATCCCCGAATCTTTTTTTGCCATTTTTTTTATTAATTCTGCAGTATTGTCAGTGCTTTTGTCATCATAAAGAATTATTTCATATTCTATGCCTGCATTATCAAGGACTTTTTTTATTTTTTCAATGTTTTCTTCCAGAAAATCAGCTTGGTTATAACAGGCAAGAGCCATGCTTACAAGCTTTTCCAATTCATTTCACCTTTTGTAATATTCAATTACCTTTCTTACTGCCCTGCATATTCCTTCCACGTTTTCTTCGGTCATTTTGGGATAGACAGGCAGTGAGATTTCATTGTCGCTTACAAATTCCGCATTCGGAAAATCCCCCCTCTTGAAGCCGAATTTTTTCCGGTAAAAGGGCTCGAGATGCAGCGCCGTATAATTCACCGTGACCCCGATGTTTTCCGCCTGTATTGCATCAATAATCCTGCTTCTTTCGACTTTCAGTTTTTTTGGGTCAAGAAGAATCGGAAAGAAATGCCACACCTGTTTCCTGTCTTTTTTTCTTTTCTGGAGCATTATGCAGTCCATGTCAAGTTCTTTTTCAAATTTTTCCGCAATTTTCTGCCTCTGGGAATTGTGGAAATCAAGTTTTTTTAGCTGGGGCAGCCCTATTGCGGCCTGAATATCAGTCATGTTTGCCTTGAATCCCGCTTCCACTATCTGGTACTGCTTGAACCCTGTTTTTGAATACCTGTCCCATGCGCTTCTGTCCATTCCGTGCATTCTTAAAATGGAAATTTTTTTTGAAAGTTCTTCGTTGTTTGTTGTTATTATTCCGCCTTCGGCCATTGCAAGGTTTTTTGTTGCATAAAAACTGAAGCAGCTTGCATCCGAAAAAGAGCCTATTTTTTTGTTTTTGTATTCGGCGCCTGCTGCGTGGGCCGCATCCTCTATCACCATGATTTTTTTGTCTTCCGCGATTTTTTTTATTTCATCCATTCGCACGGAAGCCCTGCAAAATGCACTGGCACAATTGCCTTTGTTTTTTTCGAAATTTTTTTTTCAATTTCTTTTGGGGAAATATTGAATGTTTCTTTGTCAATGTCCGCAAAAACAGGCCTTGC
>JAQTNI010000064.1 GCA_028713935.1 Candidatus Iainarchaeum sp. | reverse complement strand
CCGATCTCGGTTCAGAGCGAGCAGGAATTGGCGGGCAAGGCTTTTAATGCTCAATGACGAGGTTTTACTATGCGGGCAAAAACAAGGCATCCTGTGAAAAGAATCAGGGCTGCAATTGCCGGTGCTGATTTGTTTTTTCCCGGAAAGACTAAAGCTCAAAAAAGGCGGAAAGTAGTCAAGTTTCTTCGCCGAACAAAATCAAATCCAAGAATAACAAGACGTCTGGAAAGAGAAGGCAAAGCGGGAGCTGTCAAGCCATCTTTTTTTCTCGGAAGAAAACACTATTTTGTAAATACTAACAGAGAAAATGCGAATACTGTCTTGCATGAAATGGCACATTTTTATCGAGTTGGAACCAACAACATAGTCACAGCAAATGCTATTAGCGGATATCTTCATCGATTATCAGGCGAATTTGCTGATTTCAAACCAACCGAGCGGTATTACCTGCGAGCGCTCGCATCAGTCAAACATCTGCTCAAAATCATGGGGAACCCTTCGTGGGGCGGCAGCATAGAACATCCCACCAAAAAAAGAGAAGGCCTTTCTCCCACCATACTTGTTTTCGGCAGTTTTGCTGCTGACAAGGAACGTGAATGGAAAAAACCCGCCAGTGGATTGTTTCTTATAATGGAAATCTGCAATGGAGTGCCAATCAGGGATGCAATCAAAAAAATAGAATCCGGAAAACTTGACAGCCAGATTGCAGCTTTCGCAAAAAAACACCACAAAAACCTGTTGGCTTCCAAATGATTATTGCCTTTTAAAAATGCAAATTCCTGCTTTGGTTAAGGTTTAATTTGTTTCACTGCAATGCTTTTTAATGCAGAAGCACGAAGCGCAGTTGTTCACTGAAAAATTTTTTCCACGTGATTTCAGGGAATTTATTGGGAATTCTGAGATTGCCAAGCGAGTCCAGGAATGGGGCTCTGCCTGGTGTGAAGGGAAAAAGCAGAAGCCGCTTCTTTTTTATGGTTCAGCAGGGGTGGGGAAAACATGCCTTGCATTGTTAACAGCAAAATTTTTTTCTTGGCAGTTATTTGAATTGAATGCGAGCGATTTCAGGTCAAAAGAAATAATTGAAAGAAATGCAGCTGCTGCTGCCCAGAATGCCTCTTTTTTTGGCACTCAAAGGCTTGTCCTGCTTGATGAAGTTGACGGCTTGCAGTCACAGGACAGGGGAGGCGCTGGCGCAATTGCAAAGATTCTCCGCGAGGCTTCAAATCCCGTTATTCTTACTGCAAATGAAATTTATGGGGACCAAAAAATTTTGCAGATAAAAAGCGAATGCGAATTGCTTGAATTCAGGAAAATAAATTTTTTAAGCATTGCAAAGCGCCTTCGTGAAATCTGTGAAATTGAAAAAATTTCTTTTGAAGAAGAAGCAGTAAAAGAGCTTGCAAAAGCTTCTGCAGGGGATTTCAGGTCTGCGCTTCTTGACATACAGGCACTGGCAGAAGAAGGCATTTCCAGGGAAACAGTTGCAGGGCTTGGCTTCAGGGCAAGGCAGGAAAATGTTTTCAAAATAATTGAAAAAATTTTTAAGGCAAAAACAATTTCAGAGGCAAGGGAAGCAAGGTTCAGGAGCGACATTTCGGAAGACCTTCTTGAACAATGGATTGATGAAAACATTCCAAGGCATTTCACGCAAAACCTTGACATGGCAAATGCTTTCAGCATGCTTTCAAGGGCAGATATTTTTGAGGGAAGGGTTTTGAACAGGCAGCATTACGGCTTCAAGCGTTACAGTTCGGAATTAATGACTGCCGGTGTTGCATTAAGCAGGGCAAACGATTACCATGGCTGGGTTCAATACCAGTTTCCAGGCCTGCTGAAAAAATTAAGCTCAAACAAGGGAACAAGGGCAATGAAAAAAAGCATTGGGGAAAAAACAGGCAGGCTTGTGCATTCAGGTGCAAAAGAATTTATTGCAAAGGACCTTGTTTTTTTCAGGATTTTTTTTGCAAAAAACCCCGAAGCGTTTTCCGCAACATTCGATTTTGACGAAAAGGAAATTGCCTTTCTTTTGGATACAAAGCCTGAAACAAAAAAAGTCCAGAAGATTTTTGAAAAAGCAGTGGAAATCAAAAAGCATGAATTTGCATTGAAAAGAAAGCCTCTTCAGGCACTGGAAGAAAAACAATTTGAAAAAATTTCCAAGGCAGCTGAAAACAAGGAAGAAAATCCAGAAGACAATGAAAAAAAGGCTTTTTCTGAAAGCCCAAGCCAGACAAAATTGTTCTAGCTTGCTTTTTTTCAGAAATTCAAAAGCAGCAATCCGAAAAGAAAAGAAACCGCATTGCAGATGATTGACGCAATTATTGCTTTTTGAATTTTAACCTGTAAAATTTGCCAGAGGATTATGGATTCCATTGCAATTACGATTGTTTCTCCCATTTGAATGTAATAAGCGGAATTTATGAAAGGCGGCAAAACAAACCATAAATAAGGAAGGGTTGCAAAGGAAGCAAAAAATCCGGCAAAGATTATTCTGCTTTTGCTTTTTGGTTCCTTGAAAACAAATTTTGTGAGAACAAACAAAACAATTGTTTCAATTGTTATTGTCAGAACAAGCGCAACCAGAAATTTTTCTTCAAAAAGCATATCAACAGTTTTGGCCAAACAGGCTTTTAAAGAAACAGATTATCATTTCAAAAAAATTCCTTGGACCGGGCTCCGGATTCGGGTTTGGATTTGGTTCCGGATTAGGATTTGGAATATCTGCCGGAACAGTGAATTTCACTGAGCATACCCTGCCGAATTCGCTCCCTGTTCCTGTGTTTTGGCATTTTTCAAAGTCTATCGGGCTTGAAGCATATTTTTCTATTTTGAATTCTTTTCCCTGCGTTGTTCCCGCGAGATCGCAATAATCAATATGCCTGTAGTTCAAATAATAATGCTCCTGAATTTTGCAGCCATACTCTGGGCAGCTTGCTGAAAATCCAAAAACTTTTTCAGGAGTGTAAGTTCCGGGTTCTTTAACAGGGTCAGGCCCAGACTGCCAGTTGTAACCATAGCAGCTTATAGTAAAATCCACTGGTGCATTGTAAGGCAAATTGTCCTTTTCAAAATAAACAGTGGTTGTTGTGGGAACAGTTATGTCTGCGAAAACATTTGCAAATAAGAAAACCAAAAAAAGCCCCAAAATTGCGAATATCTTTTTCATATCAAAAATATGGTTATTTCTTGTTATTATAATTATCATTTTCTTTAGGCTTTTTCCAAAAATTGTTTTTCTTTTGAAAAAGCAAAAATTTAATTGGCCTAGCCGGATTCACCAAGAAGGTGCCTTAGTGTCCCAATGTTTAAATTGAATCGTGCCAAGCTGTTTTCTGCCCTGGCTTTTGCCTTGTTCATTTCAATTGTATTCTGTGTTCTTTTTGCTTCGCCATAATCGGAGTTTGCTTTTCTAAATTCTTCCAGTGATGCTTCCGCAAATTCAGCCAGCCTTTTTTGGCTGGGAGGAAGCTCAGTTATCCGAGGTCTAACTTGTTCAAAAAATTTTTCGTTGGGTGAAGGCATTGCAGATTCTTGCGGAACCAGCGCTTTGTTTAATGCTCTAACTGCTATTTGCCAGGCTGTTTTGTTTAGTTTTCTTTTTGCAGTCCTCATTTTTACGGGTTTCATCCCCAAAAATTCCATCCGAATTTTTTTAACTAAATCCTTGCTTATCCTGCGTATTTTTTTTGGATTTCCATTTTTGTCTTTTGGCACTGCATCAAGCCTTTTCCATGTTTCCCTTATTTCGCTGTTGATTTGTTTATAAATTTGAAAATTATTTTTTCCTTCCTTTAGAAGTTCAATTATTCTCCTTTTTATAAAAGCCAGTGAATGAGGGTTTGGCGCTAGCGGGGCATTCAAGCTGAGGCGCATTTTTCTGACTGTAGTTATGCCAATGTTCAGCCGTTTAGCTATGCGCAGAGCGCTCCATCTCAAGATGTGGCGTGCCCTCTGAATTTCGGCTTCATTGGTTCCAAGTTGTTTGGCTATGCGTGCAGCACTCCAGTGTCTCCCTTCTGTCCCTTCAAGCAGTTTTTGCGCAATGGCATATTTATTTTCAGGGGTTATCCAGCGATGTGGCTTACTGTTAGGCTTCATATTTCCCCCCTGAGGCGCCGCAATTCCCTGATATTGAGTTCAAATCTTCCCAGTTCATGTGCTGCCCTTGCAGAAGCCATGTTCGCTTCTTTTAAACGGCCTTTTTCATGGAAAGTAATTGTAGCGTAGTCGGAGTTCTGTCCTAATTGTTAGTCAGACTTATGTCCGCTTTCACCCACCGTTTTATTGGTGGTTTTGGTGGTGAAAGTTGCGATGGACATAAGATTGAAAGCAGTTGTATTGTAT
>JAQTNI010000063.1 GCA_028713935.1 Candidatus Iainarchaeum sp. | reverse complement strand
TTGCCCGCCGCGCGCGATGGCAAGATAATGATAAAATCAAAATTAACAGATATTGCCGCTGTATCTGCGGGCACAAAGGTGCCACAACGCAGAATTAGCGGCTCTTAACAGTAATGGATTGACTTAACAGTGCCGCTATCTTACTTGGCATAACATAAAAAAAAATTCTGTGGAAAAAAATTATTGAAGCTGAAAAAATCCTGCAATGAACAAGCTTGCAAAATAATGCCACAATAAAATTAGTCCAACAATTGCTTTGGCCCTTTAATCAGCCTGTTTTTGCTCCAGAAGCAGAGGGCTAACAAATCAACAAGATTTATTAATAACTTTTGCCAAATAATATGGGGCTTTGCTTGTGGATAAAAAAATTTTTTTTGCTTGTTTTCTGCTGTTAACTGTTTTTTTTGTGGCAGGGTGTGTTGCAGACCCGTTTGCAACCCTGCCAAATGCCTCTCAAAAAGGGGTTTGCTACAAAAATTCTTTGAATGGCTTTCCTTATTGGTATGAATGCCAGGGCAAAAAAGTAACTCAAACCATATCAAATTCTTCTTCAAGCATTGAAAATTTCACTGTTTTTCCGGAAGAGCAAAGGATTTTTTTTGAATTGGATGATGCAAAGGGCAAAAATTTTTACAGCAACAATTTTCTGGGAAATTCCCTGACTCTCCTGAACCTGCGGCCAAACAAGGGCAGTGGCGAGGCAATAGAATATTTTTCAGTTGGAAAAACAAATTTTTTGGATATTTTGAAGGGGCAAAAAAGGCTTGTTTACAGGCTTGTTGAAAAAAACCAGTTGGGGCAGGTTTCGTCTGAAATGGTTTTCTCAAACAGCCTTTATGGGGATTCCCAGAAAGAGCTAGCTCCAAAAAGCTCTGGCCTGGAAAAAACAGAGTGCCTTGGCTTTGAGGGAGACAAATTGTTCTGGATTTTTTCAAAAAAAGACTCAAAAGGGGAGGAATCCCACGCATTGTACTACAATGGCATTGACGGCAAGGGAATTGTGCTTGCAAGCCAGGTTGCAAAAACATGCAATCCAAATGCGCCAGCACAGAGGTCAAGCACAATAACAAATATTGAAAGAAACTGTGCAGACAATGCTTTTTTTTCAAAAGGAAATTTTGCTTTCTGGATTTTCCGCGACATTTGGAATTCAAATGAGTGCAATGCCAGCAGCACCATTGAAGCTGTTTATGCGACTTATCTTCCAAGCGGAAGAATAAAAGTTCTTACACAATTTGCGGAGCTTGAAAAAGGCGATTATTTGCAGTTGTCAAAAGAAAATATTGACATTGTGGGAAACAGGTTTGTATGGATTTATTATTCCCGCGATTCTGACCAATTGGCGCTTTATTATAATTGCCTGAAAGGCGCAGGAGAACCCAGAATAATTGACAATTCGCTTGGCAATGTGCCTGAAGATGCAAAAGTAAAAATTGAAAAAAACACTGTTTCCTGGCAGGCAAACGGAAAACAATTTTCCGCAGAACTACAGGAATGCCCGAATTAAAGCCTTTTCTTAAAAAGAAAACAATTATTTTTATTTATGGGAATTAAATGGCTGAACTAATTTGCATAGGCGTAATGCACCACCCTGCGAACATTGCAGAAACAAAGCGGGCAATAGATGATCTAGCAAGCCAGGGAATTAAAAGTATTGGATTGGAACGCGGCGGAGCTTCTATTTTGCCTGCAATTAGAAGATTCTTGAAAAAGAAAAATATTAACCCTGTTTTTGCGCGTGATCTGCAGCAATTTCTGGAACTGGCGCACTTTAATTCTAAGCTGGCTTTTTTTGACCCGATTTTTCAGTATGCAAAAGAAAAAGGCTTAACAGTTCGGACTATTGAAGGCGAGATAGGAAGAGAGGCAGATACCCGCTTTGCTTTGGAGAAACTTAATAAAAAATGGTCCTCTCGCTGGAGTGCTAAGTTAAGAAAATCAAAAGGAACCCAACAAAACTCGGACCAATTTGCAGCTAATTTTTACAAACTGTTTAAAAAAGAGCTATTATACAGGTTTCCGGCCAACTATATTCCAATCAACCTTAGGACAAGGCAAATGGTTTCCCAAATAAAAAGACACGAGGTTGAGGCAGTCATTGTTGGTGCTACACATGCAATAGGAATTGCAAAAAGACTTCACATCCCTCTAACAAATGTTAGGTTGATTGGCCCAATTAAATTACGGCAAATAGTTTGGGAAACAATTCGCGTAGAAGCCCAAAATGTTTTAGCCAGAAGAATAAGCAAAATTGCCAATAGAATCAAACGCAAATTCAAATGAATGGTTCAAGGCAGAATTTAAAAAGCCTAATTGTAAGAATAGTATTATCGGGGTGAAAAATTATGGCGAACACGCCTAGTTCAATGTACTGGCAGAAAAAGGCAAAAAAAAGGGAAATGGTGCTTCAATTTGACGATGATGACGATATTCTCAAGGGAATTGAAACCGCAATGAGGGAAAACGGGATTGACGAAACAAATGTCATTGAAGCAAAGGGAAAAATAAAAAGCGGGCTGGGCAATTATGTCCAGGGCTCAAGCTATATGACAAAAGAATTCAAAAATACTGAAATAAAAATTGCAACTGGGCATTTTGAATTGAAAAGGGAATTATTCGGGGTATTAAAAATAATTCCGACTGATTTGAACAGCCATGTCACAATCGGAAAAGCAAAAGCAGAGCAAGGCCTGGAAATGAAATTATCATATTATGAATACGAAAGCTGAAAACTTATTTTTTATGCGACCTGGATTTGCACGAAGAAAAACAGCAAGAAAAACCGCGCAAAGAAAAATTAAAAAAACCGCGGTTAAAAATTGGCAATCCGGCAAAATTGTTGTGATTCGGGAAGGAGCTCTTGCAGGCAGGATTGCAAAAATTGTCCGCGCAGCAAGAGGCGGAGTAATTGCAAGTGTTGCCGAACCTTTTTTTAAAAAGGCAAGGCCGAAAAGGCGGAACAGTAATGGGGACAAGGCATAGGCTGGTTTTTGTCCCGGATGGCACTTTTGAATTGAGAAAAAAATCAGCGCCAAAATCACAGCACGCAACAATGACTCTCAAGCAAAAATTGCCAGTAACAAAAAGAGTAAAAGAATTATTTGAGGTCAGAACAAGAATTAATTTAGCAAAAAAAATCAGAGACTTGTTGATGAAAAAGATTTGAAAAGGGCAGCTGATCTGCGAAGAGTACTCAAAAAACGGATTTAGTCAAACAGGCTGCTGATGCTTTCGTTTTTGTGTGTGCGGTTTATTGCTTCGCCGATTAAATCCGCGATTTCAATTGTTTTTATTTTTTTGCAGGCTTTTTGGTTGGTTTCCTGCGGAATGCTGTTTGTAACCACTACTTCTGAAATCGGGGCCTTGGAAATTTTTTCAAGCGCGTCTTTGGAAAAAAGACCATGTGAAGCGCAGGCAAAAATTTCTTTTGCACCGGCTTTTTTTAATTCTCCCGCAACACAGCAGATTGTTCCCGCAGTGTCAATCAAATCGTCAAACATTATGCAGTTCATTCCAGAAACCTCGCCAATAATGTTGCAGACTTCGGCTTCATTGTGCTTTGCCCTTGCCTTGTTGACAATTGCAAGCTCTGTCCCGAGTTTGCGCGCAATTTTAGTGGAATTTTTTGCTGCACCGGCATCTGGAGCAACAACAAGCAAATTGTCCAGGTTTTTGTTTTTTGCATAGTCCATTAGTTTTATTGAAGAAGTGAGATTGTCAAGGGGGATATTAAAAAATCCTTGCAGTTGCCCAGAGTGCAGGTCGAGGGTTATTACCCTGTCTGCGCCTGCTTTTGAAACAATGTCCGCAACCAGCTTTGCAGTGATTGGTTCCCTGCTTGTTGCTTTTCTGTCCTGCCTTGCATAGCCAAAATAGGGCATTACTGCTGTTATGCGTGCTGCTGAAGCGCGTTTGGCAGCGTCAATCATTACTAATAATTCCATCAGGTTTTCGTTTACTGGCTTGCTTGTTCCCTGTATAAGGAAAACGTCTTTTCCACGGATATTTTCAAGGAACCTGACATAAATTTCGCTGTCTGCAAAGCGCTTTATTTCAATTTTGCCAAGGCTGATTTTCAGATAATCGGCAATGCCTTTTGAAAGGCCCGGGTTTGCAGTGCCTGAAAAAACCATTAATTCCATGTAAAACAATTAATTGTATTATACAGTTTATTTAAAAAAACTTTCAAAAAGAATTTTAGCATGCTCAATGATGCGCAATTGAAGAAAAAGGCTGTTTTTTTCGGGCTTGACAATGTTTTGGTTCCGGGAGAGGTTGATTCAAAGGTCAATGCAAAGGAAGTTGAAAAAATATTGAAAAACCTGCGGGAATTGCAAAAAAACTGCAAAAATTTTTTTTGGGGAATTGTTTCAGGTTATACAAAGGAAAAAGGCCTTGAAAAGCTGAAAAAACACGGCTTGGAAAAGT
>JAQTNI010000062.1 GCA_028713935.1 Candidatus Iainarchaeum sp. | reverse complement strand
TTATCAAAAACAATTCCAGTTCCCAAAGTTCCCTGCTCAACTATTTTTGAGGCATACTCCACCTGGTAAAGCCTGCCGTCGGGGCTGAACATTGTTGAAACGCGGTCATAAGCACTACTCCTTCTAGAAACAGGATACAAAAAAACACCTCAGCAAAAATTCTCCTTTTTTTCTTCCTTTATAAAATTTAATAATTGCGTAATATATAAAAAGGTTCTCCTCTGCCCTTTTCTTTCTTGGCAAGAAAGAAAAGTGTAAGTTGCCCAAAAGAAAGAACCCCGGACTTTTAATAAACAAGAATCCCGTGCCTAAAAAAGAAAAAATCTAGGGCAGGCAATAAGCCGGAAAGAGCAAGTTTCAGGGCTTTTTGTCATTCTTCTTTTGAGCACTCTTCAATGAATGCTTCTTCCTCATCATGGGCAACTTTGCAGATGCTTGTGCAGCGAGGACACTTCACATTGGAAGCCTGTTTGTACTCCTGGCTAGTAACAGGGATGCCATATCCACATTTTACACACTTCAGTTTCATAGCAAGCAACGCCATATGCATCTACCAACCTTAAAATTTACGAAATTAAACTAAAAATTAAGCGCCTATCCGATAATTACATTGCATTAAAGAATTTAAAAACCTTTGGAGCAAGCAAACAACGGCGTTTGGCGAACTCCCGGCTTGCCTTAAATAGGCATCCAAATTTGCCTTTTTTTATGCACAAAAAATTTTATATTGACACTTCAATTTGGAGGGATTATTTTGAAGACAGGAAAGACAATATCAGGCCGCTTGGGGAATTTGCATTCCAGTTCCTGAAAAAATGCCTAAAAGAAAAAGTCACAATAATTATTTCCAATATTGTAATGAAAGAGCTGAAAAAATATTTTTCAGGGCAACAGGTTCAAACAATGCTGCAGGAATTTTCAGGGATAATTGTTGAAACAAAACACACCAAAAAACAAGAAGAAGAAGCCCTGAATTTGCTGGAAAAATTCAGGCAACAATCGCATCTAGCGGACATTATCCATGCAATCATTGCAAGAGATTCAAAAGCAATCCTTGTAAGCAGGGACAAACATTTTGCGGAATTAAACATCATTGAAACAAGGCTTCCTGAAGAACTGCTTTAGCCCTTAACTGCCAGTTTTTCCCTGAATTCATTTTCAAGCTCTTTGCTGAAAACTTCTTTTCTCCATTTGTAAAAATCCCCATCGCTTTCGAACTTGCCCTTTCCCTTTAAAGAGCCCCTCGCTGCAAACAAAGCAGCCCAAGCTTTTTTCTTTGCCCTTTCACCTTCCAAAGCCTTAAGCTTGTCCCGAAGCGATTCGCGGATAAATTCAGTTTTTGTGGTGTAGTTAAACTCAGACATTGCCTTCTCAATCTGCCTGGCAAAATTATTTTCCAATTTGATGCTTATATGCTCCATATCATTAAGTAGTACTAAGTGCTTTTTAAAAAACTTGCTATGCCTGCAAAAGCTCTTTCAAAGTTTTTATTGTGCCGCTTGTCCTCAATGTTTTCAAAAAAACTTTTGCATTGTAAAATTCCCTGATTGAATTAACAGCCTTTTTTGCTTTTTCGCATTTTTCCCTTCTGCACTTGAAAATTCCTCTTCCAATTTTAAAATCAAAAACAACAAGCTGGAAACCAAAAGACAAGGCCTCTTCTTTTCCTGTTTGCTTTACAATTGCAAGCCATAATTGCTTTGACAATTCTGAAAAAGAAAATTTTTGGCTTGTTTTCAGTTCAAAAAGCACATAGCGCTTCTTGGGCCTCTGGCTCGGCTTAATTCTTGGAATTTGCTTTTGCATAAAGAACTAGTAATGCAATAACATTTTTATTTGCCTTTTCTTCCGCGTGCCCTTATGCCTGGCCTTGTTTTTTCAGTGCCTTTTCCTTTATGGAGCAGGCCTCTTCCTTTTTTTCCCGCAGAGGTTAATCCCCGCATTGCCCTGCCGCTGTGCTTTGGCGAGCAAATCCAGTTGATTTCCCTGTCAGCCTTTATTTCCAGCGCAGAAGTGTCAACAAGAATCACTTCAAAATACTTGTTTTTTCCGTCTTCGCCAATCCAATAAGAATTCAATACTTCACAATTCGGAAAATGCTCATTTGCCCTGACCTCTGCCATTGTCTGGATATTTTTTTTTCTTGTAAGCTTGTTGACACCCATTCTTTTTGGCCTTCTGCCTGAGTGGGGCCTTCTGTGCAAGCCGCTTCCTTTTCTTATCCTGACCCTTGCAATTACAAAGCCTTTTTTTGCCTTATAACCAAGCTTGTGCGCCCTTGCAATATTAGTGGGCCTTTCAATGCGCACAATTGCCTTCGGCTCTTTCCTGAATTCAATAAGGCGCTGCCTGTACAAAACTCCAAGGCCGTCTTTTCCCGCATATTCTTTTTCAAATGTTTCCTGGATTGCTTTTGAAGCAGGCATAAAAAAAACCTTTTTTTAACCATTAATAAAAACAAGAAAATACTTCTAATCATTAAAGATTAATTATTTTTTTCAGGGGAAAAGATTTAAATCCATCGCTATGGTTCCAAAACCCAATTGGGGGCTTTTTCCCCGCAAAAAAGCAGGCCTAATTATTTCTTGTTCGGGATTACGCAGCTGCTCCTGTTCAAAATAGTTACATTTGCAATCCAATTGCCATCGCTTTTCTGGGAAACAGAATAACCCTGTGTTTCAAGTGACTGTGCCTGTTCTTTTGAAATTGCCAGTTCCCCTGGCTGCTGCGCAGTCTGCCACTCTCCCCCAGAAGCAATGCACCAGTCTGATTGTGCAACAACTTTGTTGACAGTAAGGGCAATCTGCGAATTTGCAAGGTTAACCAAAAAATTTTTGTCCTGGTCTGAAAAACCAGAAGCATTGCCTGAAAAAACATTGCCCTGCCACAAGCCAAAAAACTGGCTTGAAAACAAGCCGATTACAATGCCTGCAACCAGCGCAATTACAATTGCCACATAAAGAAAAGTGGTTTTCTTTATTGAAATTGTTTCAGCCAAAAAAACATCCCTCCCTTTATAAGGAAAAAACAAAGGATATTTATTTGTTTTGAACAGCCTTTTCTTTAAAAAGGAAAAACCATTTCATAAAAATGAAATGGACAGCTGTGAGGCCATGGGTTCGAATCCCGTTGAGTCCACAAGTGGTTGTATGATAGAAGACCGTAATTTGAGGGATATGCAAAAGGGATTGGACGAGATAATGGACGCACAAGATGGTACGCACCAGCTTGTCTGTATGAAGATGTTAATTCAGAGGTATGGCTTGCATAACATTCGTCCATTGGCGAGAAGATATGATTTGGGAGAATTGGTTCGTCGTGCAGTGAGGGGTATGAGAAAAGATGGCGTTTTTGGCCGAACAAGACCCAGAGGAAAACAATTGCTCGAACAAAAAAGAAATCAGTTACGCAGAAAATAAAAGTTGAAAATAAAAAAATTCGGAATTCGAATTCCGGAAATTATTCTTATCAGTTTTGGTAAGGGTTGCAGCAAGTTTTTTTGCTGCGATTGGCGAGATGCGGTTCCGAAAGGAATTGTGTTGTTGAACCGTCATTGGAAAACAATGTGGCATAATTAACCGTTTTTTGAAAAAGAAATTTTTCTTTTTGGCAAGGAAATTCTTGTTTACCAAAGATTAGGCTTTCTTTCTTTGGGCACACAATGTCAAGCAAAGAAACATTGAAACAATATTTGATTGTTTGACATTGTGCTTACACTTTCTTTCTTTTCGAAAAAGAAAGAAAGGGCAGGGCTCGTGGTCTAGTGGCATGACGTCTGCTTGACGTGCAGAAGATTGTCGGTCCGATTCCGGCCGGGCCCACTTTTATTTTTTAGAATCAGAGTTTTCCAATGTCTTCTTTCCAGAGCAGTGGATTCTTTTGTATGAATCCTTTAAGCAGGGACTTGCATTCTTCCAGATCAAGGTCAATTATTTTTACGCCATGGCTTTGCAAAAATTTTTTTGCGCCTTTGAAATTTTTGCTTTCTCCCACAACAACTTTTTTTATGCCAAACTGGACAATTGCGCCGGAACAAAGAAAACAAGGCATTAAAGTGGAGTAAAGCACTGTTCCCTTGTAAGAGCCGATTCTGCCCGCATTTTCCAAACAGTCTATTTCCGCATGCAAAATAGGGTTGTTTTTCTGCACTCTCTGGTTATGGCCTTTGCCAACAATTTTTCCGTTTTTTACAAGCACAGAGCCAATCGGAATCCCGCCCATGCACAAGCCTTTTTTCGTCTCTGCAATTGCTGTTTTCATGAACTTGTCCAAGAAAATCACTGGATAATTAGGCTTTCTGAAAATAAAAAGATGATTGCTGAATTCATTAGCCAAACTTAAGTGGGCAAAGCGAACAAGATGCGTAGCATCTTTCTTTGAATGACAATAGGGGCTCCGCCCCTATGACCCTGTGAATCTCTCCGGGCGCTTCGCGCCACGGAGTATCAGATTGCGGGGGCGTCTTGCACTACTTTGATGTTGTGATGGCTTGGTTGGTTTTCAATG
>JAQTNI010000061.1 GCA_028713935.1 Candidatus Iainarchaeum sp. | reverse complement strand
GTTCCCGAATAAAAACCTGCTGTTGGCAGCAGGGAAACTAATTTAATTTCTTTTGGCTTTTCCTAATACTGGTTTTTATGGCTTACAAATTTATTTCTTCGGAAAATGTAAAGGAAAAAACTCTTGTTGTCAGGCTTGACCTGAATTCTTCAATTGAAAGCGGAAAGCTCATTGTTTCTTCGCGCATCCGCGAGCATGGAAAAACTGTTGAAGCGCTCTGCAAAAAAGGCGCAAGGCTTGTCCTGCTTGCCCACCAGGGAAGAAAAGGAGATGAGGATTTCACTTCGCTAGAACAGCATGCGCTTGCGCTTGCAAGGCTTTCAAAAACAAAAGTTTTTTTTTGCCCCTGGAAAAGCGATTTTGCAAAAGCAATAGCGGATTTGAAATTTGGCCAGGCTTTGCTGCTGGACAACACACGTTTTCAAAGTGACGAGGCAATTGAAAAAACTCCTGAAGAGCACTCAAAGAGCCAGTGGGTTAATTCAATTGCGTCTGTTTCAGATTTTTTTGTCGAAGATGCATTAAGCGCCTGCCACAGGAGCCATGCTTCTGTTGTTGGTTTCGGCCCCTTATTGCCCTGCTTTGCAGGCATGCAGCTTGAAAAGGAAATTATTGCACTGGAAAAATTTGAAACATCTAAAAACAGGCTGTTTGTCCTTGGAGGCGCAAAGATTGACGATTCTGTGAAAATGATTGGGTTTTTGCTTGAAAACAGGAAGGCTGATGCTGTTTGCCTTGGCGGTTTGCTTGGAGAGCTTTTCCTGAAAGCAAAAGGGATTATGCTTGGGGCAAAAGACAATTTTTTTTCAGAAAAAGGCTTTGACAGGCTTGTTCCGAAAGCAGGTGAAATCCTGAACAATTTTTCACAGCAAATTTTTTTGCCTCTTGATGTTGCGGTTGATGAAAACGGAAAAAGAAAAGAGGTTTTGGCAGGGCGATTGCCGAGCAATTTTCCAATAATGGATATTGGCGCAGGAACAATTTTCGCAATAAAGGAAAAAATTTCCAGTGCGGATTTTTTTGTTTTTAACGGCCCGCTTGGGATTTTTGAAAAAAAGGGTTTTGAGCTTGGCACAAAGGAAATTTTTGCCGCGCTTAAAAAAAGCGGAAAGCAGGGAATTCTTGGAGGGGGAGACACTGAAACTGCTTTGCAGGGGCTTGGCTTTTCCCTGAAAGATTTTTACCATGTTTCCCTTGCAGGAAAAGCTTTGCTTGAATACCTTTCTGGGAAGAAACTTCCAGGATTGGAGATTTTGAAATGAGCAGAGGTGTTTACCAAAGATAAAGGTTCTTTTTCTTTGGGCAACTTACACTTTCTTTTTCTTTGAAAGAAAAAGAAAGGGCAGATGTGGTGTGTTTGGGCTATTTTTTGAAAAAAAAGAATTTGCTTCCGTATCTTGAGTTTTTGCAGAAGGAAAAAGGCTTTCAGGTTCTAGTGCCTCTTGCAAATTCCAATGGCGCAACCTGTTTTGAAGAGCTTTCCGAGGAAAATTCAAAAAAAATTTTTTTGGATTCACGGGCTTTTTTTTCCGCAAAAAAGTTTTTTCTTCCCAACAGGGAAAGGGAATTCCTGTTTGAAAAAAAAGCCCCTTCCTTTAAGGTTCATGAAACAGTGAAGCACAGGCAAAAAGTGGTTTTCGGCTTGCGCTCATGTGATTTGCATGCATTGAATGCGCTTGACAAATTGTTCCTTGATTTTTATGGATATGATTCGCTTTACAGGAACAAGAGGAATACCTGCCTTACAATCGGCCTTGAATGTTCAAAGCCTGGAAAAAATTGTTTTTGCGATAGCATGGGCACTTCAAAGCCGGATTTTTTTGACCTTTTTTTTTGGGAGAAAAAAGACGGTTTTTTTGTTGAAATTGGCTCTGTAGAATGGGAAAGGCTTTACTGCAAAAAGTTTTTTGAGCAAACAAGGGAAACAAAAAACAAGCCAATGGAAAAATGCGGATTGAAATTGGACACTGAAAACCTTGAACAAATCCTTGAAAAAAATTTTGAGCACAAAATTTGGGCCAGCGAGGCTGAAAGATGCCTGAGCTGTTCTTCCTGCACTCAGATTTGCCCGACTTGTTATTGTTTCACAATTGAGGATTTTTTTATTCCCTGTTCAAAAGACTCTGAAAGGTTCAGGGAATGGGATTCCTGCCAATTGCAGCAATTCACAAAGGTTCATGGCGGGGTTTTTCGCAGTTCAAGAAAATCAAGGCTTAGGCAGTTTGTAATGCACAAATTGTCTTTTTTCAGGCAGCAGCATTCTGTCCATTTGTGCGTTGGCTGCGGCAGGTGCATTGAAGCCTGCCCAGTAAAAATCAGCCTTGTTGAAATTGCAAGGCAAATCCAAAAAAATCCCATAGGGGGGAACTAGATGCACGATTTTGAATCGCCTTTAAAGCCAGAGCTTGCGGAAATTCTGCGCGTAAAACAGGAAACTCCTTCCATAAAAACTTTTACTGTCAGGTTTTTGGACAAAAAAAAGCAGAAACAGTTTTCTTTTTTGCCAGGAAAATTCATGATGGCAAGCATTTTTGGCTTTGGCGAAATGCCAATAAGCATTTCTTCAAGCCCTTATCAGAAAGATTCTTTGCAACTGACTGTCAATCCGGTTGGAAACATTTCCAGAAAAATTTGTTCGCTTGAAAAAGGTTCTGTGATTGGCCTGCGCGGGCCTTTTGGCAGGGGCTATCCTATCCAGAAATTCAGGAAAAAAAACATTGTTTTTTTTTCCGGGGGCTGCGGAATGGCTTCAATGCGCTCGGCTGTTTTTGCAGTTACTGCAAAAAAAGAATTGTTTGGAAAATTGTTTTTGTTCCATGGCTGCAAATCCCCTTCCGAATTGCTGTTTGCAGAGGACATTGCAAAATGGGAAAAAGAGGAAAATTTTAATGTTTTTGTTTCAGTTGACGTCCCCTCACCCAGTTGGAAAGGCAATTCGGGATTTGTAACTGATTTGATTGGCAAGGTTGATTTGCCCATTGAAGACACTTTTGTTTTGATGTGCGGGCCACAGGCAATGATGAACATTGCAATTGAAAAATTCAAGGGACACGGTTTTAAGCCTGAACAGCTTTATTCTTCCCTTGAAAGGCTTATGCATTGTGGAGTGGGGAAATGCGGGCACTGCAATATTGGAAAGGAATTTGTTTGTGTTCACGGCCCTGTTTTTTCCGGCCTTGAACTTGAAAAAATGCATCTGAAGGAGGGTTAACATATGTCTGACCAGAAGGATTTGTTGAAAAGGCAGTTGTCTTTCTTGGCAAAATCAAAAAAAGAATCTGAAAAAGCAATTGGTGTTTTTAACAGGGAAATGGCGCAGTTCAAAAACGGGCCCCGCTTTGAAAGCGCAAAAGAGGCTTTTGGAGCAGTAAAATCGCGCCTTGAATCAATAGAGGATTTAATTTCAAGGGTTAAGAAAGAGCTTGCGCAGGTTCTCCCTGTGAAACAGAAAAAGCCAGTGAAAAAAACAAAGGCAAAAAAAAGTCTAAAAAATAAATGAATTTTTAAAAATAATAAAGGAAAAGAAAATTGTATGATTAAAGCGATTATTTTTGATTTTGGCGGAGTCTTTACTGCTGAGGGCAGTTTGCGCAAGTTTGCCAAAGCGTATGCAAAGAAAGCTGGTTGTAACCCAGAAAAATTTAAAGAGCTAGTTTTGGACAATTGGTTCAAGGCAAGAGTTAACAAAATAAGTTCGGAATCTTTTTGGAAAAACTTGTCTGTTTTTTTGAAAACTGACGCAAAAAATGTTAGAAGTGATTTTATAAAATTTTTTGGTTTTCGGCAGGATGTCCTGCAATTTGCCATAAAATTGAAAAAAAATTACAAACTGGGCCTGTTATCTAACCACATAGAGGACTGGCTTGAGGAGATTATTAAAAAGCGCAAGATGCGCAAAGTTTTTGATGTTATACTCACTTCTTACGAGAGCAGATTGGCAAAGCCGGATATTGCTATTTTCAAAGAAATTGTAAAAAAGCTAAAAATAAGTCCGAACGACTGTGTGTATATTGATGACATGGAGAAAAATATTCTGCCCGCAAAAATGCTTGGCATGAACCCGATTCTTTTTAAGAATTTAAATCAATTAAAAAAAGAACTTGTTTCTGCGGGAATAAGAATCAGTGATTTTGAAAAAACCAACAAGGCAAGATTGTCCAAGGCGAAGAAATGAAAAACAAAAACAAAACCAGGATTGGGTTTTTTTCCCTTTCCTGCTGTGAGGGCTGTGAGCTTGCTGTCCTGGAACTGAACAGGGATTTTGTAAAGGCGCTTGGATTTGTCGAAATCGTTGAATCAAGGATGCTGCGTGAAAAAAATTTGGAGCAGGGAATGCTTGACATTGCTTTTGTCGAGGGCTCAATTGTGGGAAAAGATGATTTGGAAAAAATCCAAGGCATTAGGAAGAGAAGCAAATTTTTGGTTGCAATGGGCGCCTGTGCCACAATTGCGGGAATTCCCGGATTAAGGAATGCCTTGCCTGAAAAAATAAGGTTTGCATTGCCGCAGCATGCAATCAAAAAGCCGCTTGCAGCTGTCCATAAGCTTTCTGATTTTGTTGTGGTTGATTTTGAATTGCAGGGCTGTGCAATCAATGAAAAAGAATTTTTGAGGGTTTTGGTGCAGTTGCACAATGGTTTTTTTCCAAGGCTTGAGGAAGTGCCTGTCTGCAAGGAATGCAAGGAAAAGGAAAATCCCTGTTTGTTATTGTAAGGAATTTCCTGCCTTGGCCCTGTAA
>JAQTNI010000060.1 GCA_028713935.1 Candidatus Iainarchaeum sp. | reverse complement strand
CAAAACACCTGAAATATTGAAAACATAATCGCTTCCCCTTATCGCTTTTCTTAATTGCCCTTTGTTTGTGACATCCCCGTAAAAAATTTCAATTTTTTTTTTGTCAATTTCACTGAGCAAGGCAAGATTGCTTTGTTTTCTTGCCAGAATCCTGGGTTTATTGCCGTGCTCAACAAGTCTTTTTACAAGCCGGCTTCCGATAAAACCAGTTGCCCCTATTACAAGAATATTCGGCTTTCTGCCCATACTTATTTTACCTCGTATTCTACCCTGCACAAAATGCTCGGGCAAGAGCACTTTTCGCCTTCGCCTTCCCCTGCCAACAGTGGCAGAAGAGTATACAGCGATGCAGGGCAAATTTTTTTTTGGTCATTAAAATTGAATTCTATTTCAAATCCCTTTTTTATTCCGGCAGGGCATTTCCCGGTCACTTCAACAGCCCTCGCCACTGCTTTTCTCTCGATTACATCCTGTGGAATTCCAAAAAATCTGAATGCCTTTTCAGCCAAGTTGTAAACAGGTGCCATTCTTCTCTGCCTTGTAAAAATTTCCATTTTAACCCTGTTGCTGCAGCCGGGGCAGAAAACAATTCTTGAATCCAAGCCAAGAGGCCTGCCATTGTAAATAAGGGAAAGCGCAAGGGGATAGGCCGAGCAGTATGCAAAAGCACAGAAATTTTTTGGCATCAGTTCTTCAAAGGAATACCTTTGGCCTGCCTTTTTCTGGTACCTGCATTTTCTTGCCATTCCCGAAACTCTTACGCTGGCATTTTCCTTAATACTGCTGTTCAAGCCGCAGGCGCCTGTAAAAGAATCTTTTTTTTTGCAAAGGCCTGAAAATTCAAAGGCTTCATCAGAATCGCTGGCGCAAATTTTAATTTTTGTTTTTTTTGTGCCAACAAACAAAAACGGAAAAATTGAATTGAACGCATTCCAATCAAAATCCTTTTTATTTGCAAAAAACAAATCCCCCTCTTTGTGGTTTCTGGCGCAGTTTCCAAAGGATTTTGTTATCCGGATTTGCATTTTATTTTCAAGCTTTCTTATTTCCATGGCAATTATTCCAGCGGAACATACCGCAGTCACTGCATTTTTATCCTTTTCCCAGCTGAACCAGGACCCTCTTGAAAAGCTTAACAGGTAAGGCACTGCGGAATACAAGGCGGAAAAGCAGAGCCCATTGTCAAAATCCGCATGGCAAAAGGTTTTCCCGCCTTTTTTTACTGAAAAATTTTTAAAATCCGTTTCACAATAAGCATTCATTTGTTCCCTCTTTATTTCAAAAAAGTCTTTAACCCCAGAAGAATGCTGTGGGCCTTTAAATCAAGGACATTGTTTGTCTCGATATACTGCGGAAAACCGCATGCTCCGCAGCTGAAAGATTCCAATGCATCCCATGCCTTTTTGAATCCGACTTCTTTTACATTAAGGCCTTTTTTAACGCCAAGGACAATGCAGGGATACACAAAACCCTGGCAGTCAATGTAACACATTCTTTTGCCGGCAAAACAAGGCCTTGGCCTGAATTTTTTGTCAGGCCAGTCTTCCATTTTTTTTATTACCTTTTGGTAAGAAATTGGCCAGCCAAGAAGATAATCAAGCACTGCAATGGTGTTGTAAACAGGTTTTCCCTTTTTTTTGTATTCCTTCAGCATTTTCCAGAATTCCCTTGTTTCATTGTCCGGAACATTAAGTTCTGGCATATTGTTATACTCGTGGGTTATTGCAACTGAATAGCCAAGGGTCGCCCTGTTTTTTTCAGCCAGTTCCACAAGGCTGTCAAGCGCCTTTTTATTTATGTTATGGCGGGAAAGAACCGCATGAATCCTTATGTTAATCCCGTTTGCACTTGCCGCCCCTATTCCTTCGACTATTTTCTTATAAGTCCCGTTACCGCGCATAATGTCATTTGCAATCTCGTCACCGTCACAGCTTACGCAAAGCAAATCAACATCCTTTATCGCGTCAATCCTGTTTTTTACGAGAGTTCCGTTTGTGACAATTTCGCAGATAATGCCTTTCTTTTTTATATGCGCAACAATCTCCCCTATGTCCTGCCTGAGCAATGGTTCTCCCCCGAGAAGAATGAGCCATCTTGTTCCCGCCTTGTACATTTCATCAATCAGGCCCAGAACCTGTTCAGTGTTCAAATCCACGGGATGCGAATCAAACCTGCTGTCAACGTTTGCATAGCAATATTTGCATCTCAGGTTGCAGTCTGTATTCAGGTGAAAGTTCACAGCAATTGGAATCCTTTTCCCTGTAATCTTGCTTATCAGCACCTGCTTCGCAATTTTTGAAGCCTTGAAAATTCCAGTTATCCCTTTTTTCATAAAAAATCAAGCCTTATGGCATATTGGCCCGCTGCAGTATTTTCCATGGCTTTTTTTGTTTGCCTTGTATATTTGATTGGGCGTAAGATATTTTAAGATTGGGTTTTGCATTTTAATATTTTTTTAAAATTCCAGTGTTTCATAAACTAATTTTTGCCAAGGCTTTGTTTTTCCTTGATGCAGGTTTCATATATTTCAATGTATTTTTCTATTATTTCCTTCCAGGTGCAGTGCTCTTTTTCCAGGCTTTTTTTGTTTGCAGCGCCGATTTTTGATAAATCCGAATTTTTAAGTTCAATGACTGCCCTGGCAATTTCCGGGCTGTCTGCAGGGAGAATTATTTTTCCGTTTGAATTGTTTTTTACCCAGTATGGATTGTCCCCTATGCCTGTTGCAATAATTGGCTTTTCGGCAAACATTGCCTCAAGCAATCCCACAGAAGTGCTGTCTGAAAGGGAAGGTGTTATGTAGATATCTGAAATTTTTAATGCGCACCAGTATTCTTGCTTGTCAAGAAACCCTGTTTTTGAAATGTTTTTTTCTGCGCCTGATTTTTTTATTTCTTCCTCGATTGCCTTTTCATAATCCCCTGCTTTTCCAACAAGAAGCAATTTTGCATTTGGAACCGCCTTCAGTATTTCGGGCATGGCCCTTATCGCGTATTCCGCGCCGTAAATTTTTCCCTTGAACCTGCTGACCATTAGCACAAAATCATTATCGCCAATTCCCCATTTTTTTCTCATTTCAAGTATTTTTTCCTTTGAAGGGTCATGCATTTCAGGCTCGTAGAAGTGCACGAAGCTTCTGCTGATTTTAATGCCCCTGCTTTTTGCAAAATCAATTAGGCTGTAGCCGTCTGCAAAAACGTAATCCGCCTTTTCAATCGCGTTTTTTACAAGCCCTTTTGTAAGGAAATTTTTCAGGCCCAGGAACACATCGCTTCCGAGAAGCTCAACAATGCCCGGGATTTTGCATTCTTTTGCAATTCTTGCCGCTATTGTTCCGCTTGGAATTGCCCAAAAGCCATGGACCAGGCTTATTTTGTTTTTCCCGCAGACTTTTTTTGCCTTTGAATAAAACTGGTGCATGTATACAGGCACTGCGAAAGGGCTTATTCTCCTGAAATCAAGTGGCGCATTTTTTCCAAACCTGTAAATTTTTACTCCGTCTATTGTTTCTTCAAAAGCAGCGCCTTCCGTGTGCGGCGCCACCACAAAAACATTTATGCCTTTTTCCACAAGCCTTTTTGCTGTTTCATGCCTTGGGCTCCAGTTCTGCCAGTGGCCTTTTACAAAAATCGGGTAGGATGAGCTCAAAAAAAGAATGTTCAAAAAAACACCTTATTTTTCAAATTCCTGCTTTTTTATGCGGTAAAGGATTTCTTCTGTGAGTTTTCTCTGCCGCGAGTTCATGTCGGCAATCATTGCCAGGACAGCCAGAAGAAACCCAAGGACAATCAATATGACATCCGCATATGCCACCCACATGAAAGGGTCTATTATGTGTTCGGCAAGCAGCCTTGCCCAGAGCCATAGTGCGCTTATTGTTCCTGCTGCAAACAATGCAAAACCCATGCCTCCAAAGAATTCCAATGGCCTGTGGTCCCGCACTGTCCTTATGATTATCAGCAGGGCTTTTGTGGAATAAGCAAACCAGTTTTCAACCACCCTTGATTTTCCTTCGCGCTGGCCTTTCACTACGCAGGGGACTTCCACAATGCGCATTCCTTTTTCAATTGCGTCAAGCAATGCCTCCTGGGTATAAGTGTGCTTTCCGAAGAGATTGAGGTGCAGTGCCGTTTCCCTGCTGTATGCCCTGAACCCGCACTGCGTGTCTGTAAATTTCTGCTTTGCAAGAATTGAAATCAGTTTTGTAAAAACATTGTTGCCGAATTTCTTGATGAACGGCATTTCTGGGGAAATCGTTTTGTCCTTGAATCTCGTGCATGTTACAAAATCGGCCTTTCCATCAAGAATCGGCCGTATTATTTTTGGAATGTCTTTTGGATTGAACTGCATGTCGGCATCTATGTTCACAATAATGTCAGCGCCAGCCTTTAATGCATTTTCGATTCCAGTCCTGAACGCAACGCCCAGGCCCTTGTTGGATTCATGTGAAACAACCAGGCCTGCCCCTGCTTTTTTTGCCTCTTCAATTGTCCTGTCTGAACTCCCGTCGTTCACCACAATTATTTTTATTTCGCCTATCCCCAAAATTTTTTTGGGAATTTCTTTTATTACCCGGGCAATTGTTTTTTCTTCGTTAAAAGCAGGAATTAATACCACGAGCCTTATAAAAAAACCCCTTATAAATTAAAAGGCGGGCTGTTTTTAAAGCCTTTTTGTTTTAATTTTGTATTATGCGAAAATTCCCGCCGGATGACCTGTTTTCAAGGGCTCTTGCCAGTTCTTATGCCTACAATGAGCATTCTTTTATTGCCTTTGAGCACAGGTTAAGGATGGCAGATTTGGGGCTGACAATTGCCTCTTTTTTTGGAAAAAAAAGGGATTCTGTCGCAGTTGACCTTGGTTGTGGCTGCGGTGCAATGCTTCCTGTCCTTTCCAAAAATTTTTCTTTGGTCATAGGCGTTGATATTCTCAAGGAAAACCTGCTCAATGCGAGGCAGCTGTCAAAAAAGATGGGCTCTGAGCCCCTGCTTGTTGTTGCGGACATTCAGAATCTTCCTTTCAAAAACAGTGTTTTTGATTTTGCCCTTG
>JAQTNI010000059.1 GCA_028713935.1 Candidatus Iainarchaeum sp. | reverse complement strand
GGCGAACAAAAGAACTGATGTGGTTTGCTGGTTTAATGGCAAGGGATGGTTGCATAGTTAAGAGTTTTGGTAAACCGACAAATTCTGTTTATTACAAGCTTAAGCTTGGAATGAAATCAAAAAAAGCAATTCAAAAAACCGAAGAAATAATATCCTCTTTTGGTTTAAATGGTTATATCTCAAAAAGGAAAGCAAACCCTAAAGATTTGTTTGTTTTGGAACTAGGTTCTAATCTTCTTGCCTTTCTTTTATTCCCGCTTGGCTTAAAGTGCAAGAATAAGAGCAAAACAATTGAAGTGGGAAAGCCAATTTTTGAATTGCCCCCAGAATTGGTTCACGCTTATCTCGAAGGTGTGTTTGAGGGGGATGGAAACTTTAACAGGTCAAAAACAGGCGCTGTTGTTCGCATAGTCAGTTGCAGTAAAAAATTTGCTTTAGGGCTTCATTTCCTATTTTCTCGCATGGGTTATCACAACAATGTTAAAACAACAACAGTTAAACCTTCAAAGCTTATCCCTAAAGTTAGCAAATCCAAAGTCTATTTTGTAACAGTGACAGGGCAAAATAATTTGAAGAATTTTTTTTTAAGAATTCCCGAATTTGGAGAAAAATCAGGGAGTTCAGCTAAAATAATGGATTCAATGCCCAGAACCTCTTTTTCTTTGCCACAATTCGAAAAATTTTTGCATTGGGAAGATATTGAATCAATAAGAAAGATCAAAACAAAAAAACCAGTTTATAATTTGACTCTTGAATCCGACCCCAATAACTTTGTTGTTGGAAATGTTATAGTTCATAATTGCGGCCGGTCCGGGCACAGGTTGCATGACACTGTAAAAGGCAGAATTGTTGTGCTTGACAGGGATGACTTGGTTGAATGCGCAGTGCTTTTGAAAAATGCCCTTGAACAGCATATTGACACAATTGACATTCCGCAGAACTGCCTTGATGTTCTGGCACAGCAGATTTTTGGAATTGCAATCAATTCCCCGACTCCTGAAAAAGATGTTTTTGCCCTTGTAAGGCATTCTTATTGCTATAGGAATCTTTCAAAACTTGATTTTGACGAAGTCATAAAATATTTGTCAGGGCACTATTCAAGCCTTGAAACAAGGCATGTTTATGCAAAAATCTGGTTTGACGAGCAAAGCGGAATGATTGGGAAAAGGGGAAAGCTTGCAAGAGTGCTTTACATGACAAACATTGGCACTATTCCTGATGAAGCAAAAATTGCAGTAAAAATAGGAATTCATGCAATTGGCACTATTGATGAGATTTTTTTGGAACATTTGAGGCCAAACGATGTTTTTGTTTTGGGAGGGCAAAGCTATGTTTTCAAATTTTCAAGGGGAAACACTGCACAAGTCGCCCCTGCATACAAAAGGCCGCCAACAGTCCCAAGCTGGTTCAGTGAAATGTTGCCGCTTTCAATTGGCCTTGCAGTTGAAATACAAAAATTCCGCTCGCTTATGGAGGAAAAATTCCGCGCAAAAAAAACAAAAAAAGAAATCATTGAATTCATTAATTCTTATTTGTATGTTGACAAAAATTCCGCAAACGCGATTTTTGAGTATTTCAGGGAACAATTCCTTTATTCAAAAATTCCCGTTCCAAAAAAGCTCATTATTGAATATTATTCGGATTACGAAAAACGCTATGCGATTTTCCATGCGCTTTACGGAAGAAGAGTGAACGACGCATTAAGCAGGGTTTTTGCCTATCTGCTTGGAAGGCTAATCCATAAGGACATTGAAATAGTGCTTACTGACAACGGCTTTGTGCTTGCAGCGCCCATATTGCCAATGCAGAAAGCGCTTTCCCTGCTTGAAAAAAATTCTTTAAGGGATATAGCAGAGCTTGCAATTGAAAATTCAGAAATAATGGGCAGGCGATTCAGGCACTGCGCAACAAGGGCATTAATGATTCTACGTTCTTACAAGGGAAAAACAAAAACAGTGGGAAGGCAGCAGATGCATTCCCGCCTGCTCCTTTACGCAGTAAAAAGGATTGGAAGGGAATTTCCAATCCTAAAAGAAACCCGCAGGGAAATCCTGGAGGACTTAATGGACATAAAAAACGCTGAATTTGTAGTTGACAAGATTAAATCCAAGGCAATAAAAATCGTTGAAATAAATTCAGACAGCCCATCGCCATTCGCATTCAACCTTTTTGCACAGGGCTATTCAGATGTACTGCGCATGGAAGGCAGGATAGACTTTGTAAAAAGAATGCACGAAAAAGTAATGAAAGCAATAGCCGAAAACAAAAAAGCCTTTTGAAGCGCTCGCTAAAGCCTTTTTGCTATTGCAAAAAGCCTTGGGAAAAATGCTTCGCAATGCTCGCTTTCAAAAGCCTCGTTGCAAAGCAGGGCTTTGCGACGCATCGCAAAAGCAAATGCTTTTGCAATGTGGGAAAAACAATGTATTTTTGGATTAATATAAAAAAACCAGTGAAAACCCGCAATAGTGATGCTAATAATCCCATCGCATCCCAGTTTTATTGCTTAAAGACATAATTTAGTATTTTATTCATGGAGGAGAAAACATGGGCAATTTTGACAGAGGCGGCTCCGGAAGGGGTTTTGGGCCTCGCGAAATGCATAAAGCAACTTGCTCCGAATGCGGCAAAGAATGCGAAGTTCCATTCAAGCCAACCGAAGGCAAGCCAGTTTATTGCAGAGATTGTTATGCAAAAAAGAAACCATACTAAATTTGCATAACCCTAAACAATCTTTTTATTTTTCTTATTTTTTTTCTTTTTCCTTATTTTAATTAAACAAGCCAATTCCTAATTATACATAACCAATTCTTGTTTTTGCCAAACTTTCCCTCCCTTTTTCGCATTATATATATAATATTTTCCCATTTCCTTATTTCTAATTCCTTTGATTTGGAGGTTTTTTAATGGTTGATAAAAAGCTTGCAGAATACCTGAACAAGGCAATTGGAATGGAGCTTCAGGTTGCTATACAGTACATGTGGCAGCATATTATTGCAAGGGGCCTGAAAAGCGCTGAAATTTCAGACAAGCTCAGGAAAATTGCTGTTGAGGAAATGCAGCACACTGAAAGGCTTGCTGAAAGGCTTGATTACCTTGGCGGAACTCCGACAACTCAGCCGGAAAAAATCACTGTCGGCCTTGAACTCAAAAAAATGATGGAACTTGATGCAAAAGCAGAATCCGACACAATCAAATTTTACAAGGAAGCCCTTGATTACTGCGAAAAGCTCAAAGACCCTGTTTCAAAACGCCTGTTCGAAGACCTTCTGGTTGACGAAGAAGGCCACCACAATTTCTTTGAAACAATGTTAGAAGGAAACTAAACAGAATGCAGAAAGAAAGGGGATTAAATAGCCGGAAGACCACAGGAGAAAAGGCCAGGAAACAGAAGGCTTGCACAAAGCGCCCCTGTTGGCTTCGGCACTCACCCAACGAAAGGGCAAATCCCTGTTTATTATCGCTCTAAGACAGATGAAATAGCAGGAAGCAGAAAAGGACCAGCAGAACTGCGTGTTGGACCTGTTGATAGTAGGAATAAAACACAAAGAAAAAATCAGATAGGAAAAAGCATCCCTACAGCTCACCTTGTTTTTAGAACTGATGAAATCGAGATGAATTCAGGATACCCGAATAGATGCATAGTTTTTGAAGGAGACGAGATTAATCTCCCTGCAGTTAAAAAAATGCTCAAGGATGGGAAAGCAGAGCTTTTCCATGAAAGAAACGGAAAGCCATTTGTAGCAAAATTTGATTTAAGGAATTATACTGATGAAGTAAACCCGCAAACTGGAATGTGGGCGCCAACAGAACGCAGAAAAAAAAGAAGGCGTTCTACTGACAAATAACTTTTTTTTCAACTGAAAAAATTTTACAGGCAGGTGCCTACTCCAAGCGTGAGCAAGTCCCTTAAGCCTGGGCCGAATCCAAGCCAGACTAACAAGAAGGGAATGAAATTCTTCATATTATCATCATCAATCTCTTTTTCCACAAAATAAACAATCAGCAGTACAAGCGCGATTTTTACTAGCACAAAGCTGAATGGAAATGCACCCAAAAAAAACCCTGAAACAGGGTGCTGTTCCCCGCACCTGAAAAAAGTTGTTGCAACAAAAGTTGAACAGCCGTCAAAAAGCTGTCCAGCCAATGCAAGCTTGTAAATTCCCCTTGAAAAAAGCTCTTTTTTTCTGATTTTTTTTGAAACAAAATCCACTGCAAAAACAGTTATTGCCCATACAATTGCAACAAGCGCAATCACTTCAAAAAAGCCAGCCCAAGCCCTGAAATTAATCAATTCAAAAATCACTACTGGCGCTGAAAAAACAATTCCAAATCCCGCAAGCCATTTGTAAAAAGAAATTTTTGTTTTTTGCCCTAATTTGTATGAAAACCAGATAAAGAACAATGGAATTGCAGTGAACAAAACATACAAGCCGGGAGTTACAAAATAATAGCTCCATTCCCATGGAAAAGGGCTTCCCCTGATTACATGCATGTCTCCAAGCACTCTCACTGCGGAAGCCAGCACAATGAACGGCAATGCGCTTAAGGCAAATTTTGCGTCAAATTTTATTCCGCGCTTGTTCAGGAAAGGGTAAACAATGAAAAAAGCTGCTGCAAGAAAAACAATGCCATAAACAATGTATTCCACAGGGGAATACTGGCTTGGCAGGCCGTTTGTCAAATCAGAAATTCTCTTGCCAAACAAATCATACAAAACCTGCGCAAAATCCATTTTTTAACCACCAATTTATTGCTTCTCCATTTGTTTCAAAAGCTTTTTTACTGTTCTTCTGGTATCCTCCAAATTTTTTATGCTTTCATTTGTGTTTCCCAGTGCAGCTTCAATGTCTTCCAAATTTTTCAAAATCTGCAAATCTTTTGGATATGCAACCAAAGCAGTCTCAAAAATTCTTTTTATCCGGGTTTGCACTGGAATATTTTCCCTGAGAGATCGAATCAATTCCTCAATCATTCTATTTGTTCTTATCCACTCAATTTCAACGAGCTCCATGGGCTGTACGCCTGACGTATTATTTAATTTGTTAATTCT
>JAQTNI010000058.1 GCA_028713935.1 Candidatus Iainarchaeum sp. | reverse complement strand
TTTATCAATAAAATCGTTTGTATATTTCATGGGAACTCCTCCTTTTGGGTTCTAACAAAAAGATGGAGTTCCCACTTAAAATAAAGCATTCAAAGTGGGGACATATCCGATGTCACTAAACACTTATGAAATTTATGCAAATATTGATTTGTCTATTTATGCGGGTGAATGGGTTGCCATGATTGCAGGTGCAGTTGTTGCCCATGGCAAAAATGTTAAAGAACTGCTTAAGCAGGCAAAAGAAAAGCATCCCGGCAAGACTCCTTTTATTGCAAAAGTGCCTTCAAAAGAAATTCTGATTTGGTAGTCGAATGGCTCTTTCTTTTAAGTACCGTAAGGAACTTTTTCAGAACAAGCCAAGATTTTTTCCAAAAATACCAGTGCTTCTTTACTATAAAGGGAACACAATACAAACCTCGGCACTTCTTGATTCTGGGGCAATTGATATTTTTATTCCAAGGGAAATTGCTGATGCCCTGGAGTTGGAACTGAAAAACCCAAGCGAAGCCGATAGCTGGTTTGGAAAATTAAAAATTTGGGAATCTCGCATTGGCGTTGTTTTTGGCAAGGGAAACCAGACATTCAGGAGAGAACTTCCCTGCAATGTTCCTGACGAAATAAGCGAAAATGCAGAAGTTGTATTTGGAAGAAGCTTTTTTCAATTCTTTGAAATAACTTTCAACGAAAATAAGAGAACAGCATACTTGAAAAGAACAGGGGAATGAAAGAAGGTGGCACAATAACAACAGCAAGCCAAAAAAAAGAAATCGTTGCTTTTGTGGACAGGGCGTATTTCAATATAGGGCTGACCCGAGAGAACTTTTCACACACGAATTTATGGCACAAATTGAATCCAATTCCCCGGAAGAATTAGCGCTCCTGAAAAAATTTGTTGAAACTTTGTTTGCCGCAAGCCACAAGCTTCCAAGAGGGTATTCCATTAATTTTAGCAAGGGGGCCCAAATTCAGGACGCGGTGGTAATAATTCCAACTTTGTCGCTTCGTGATTCCCAAAATCGGGCTGTTGGCTGGCTGAATTTTCGTTTAGGGTATCCTTTGGAAATAGCAAATATTCAGGGAAACAAAGGAAAACAAGCTCAAGAATTTTACCAGGCCACAGGGCAACACTTTGACGAAGCACTCATTGATTATCTTATTTTTATTTCTCACGCGCACTTTGGAAAAATAACCCTTAAACGCTCGCCTATTTGCTTTAGCCCGTATTCTTTTGGCTCAATGCCAAGGCCCCTCTTAAATCGATTGACTTCCCGTTATCTTTCCCCCAGCAGGGCACAAGAAATTCAAAGAATTGCCCCGCGCCATGCACCGACAACAAAAGAGTTTCCAGTCAAAACCAAGATATTTGGAAGATTAGGGCGAAGAACACACCGAAAAATGCCAAGATAACTAATGCCAAGAAACAAGCCGCACTGCATCCTTTTTTATTCTTTTTAACCCACTTTTTTAATATGCTTGTTTCAGATTTGCAGTTTGCGCAGAGATTTCCCTTTACTGCTTCTGCAAAAAAAATCCTTTCCGAAAACAATTTTTCTCTGGAAGAATTGCCTGAAGAGGTTTTGGAAAGGGCAGGCGCAATGGTTTTAAGCGCTGCAAAAAACAAGCCTTATTTTTTGAAGGAAATTTCCAGTTCAAGTGCGCTTCTTCTCCAGGAAATCCTTGCTTTTCCGGTTGCAAAAATCCTTGTTTCGCTGCAAAAAAGCGCTTTTTTGAATGAAAAATTTGCGCTCATGTTTTCAAAATCCTTTTTGGATTACATTGGCCTTGAAAAGCATCCGCAGGAAACGCTTTTGGAAATCGCATCGCAGCTTGGAATTGAATTTGAGGTTTTGAAAAGCAGGGATTTTTTTGCCTCTGTTTCCCTTGAAAGCTTTTTGAAAATCCATTTCAAGCATCCAGCGCTGAAGCTTGTGAACCAGAGCGTTTCAAGGGGAAAAGTTTTTTTGCAGGAGCATCTTTTTTTTGTTTTTGTCTCGGAAATGGTTTTTGCACACATTTTTTCCTCGCTGCCTGTTCCGCTTGAAGGAATCCCGAAAAACCTGAAGGATTTTGCAAGACAGTTGCAGCAGCAGCTTGTTGTTTCGCAAAAAAAGGATTTTGAATTCAGGCTTTCAGGCAAAATAAACCCGAATTTTTTTCCAAGCTGCATGCAAAAAATGTACAATGATTTGCTTGAAGGAAAAAACCTTCCCCACAATGCAAGGTTTTACATTGCTGCTTTCTTAAATTCAATTGGAATGCCTTCGGAGCAAATAATACAATTGTTTTCAAAGACACCGAATTTCAGCGAAAAAATGACTCGCTACCAGGTTGAAAGGGTTGTGAAGCAAGGCCTTTCAGCGCCAAGCTGTTCAAAAATAAAAGAAGCAGGCCTCTGTCCTGATGCGGAATGCGGAAACAAGCATCCAACAGGGTTTTATGAAAGGCAATTTTTGAAACACAAAAAGGCTGAAGCAAAAAGCATTCAGCAGAAGTGATTTTTATGCAATCTGAACAGGATTTTTTGAAAAACCGCCTTTTCTTTTCTTTGCACATTGCAAAACAAAAGTTTTGCGATGCCACGCAAAGCCTTGCTTTGCATGGAGAAAAGAAAATGTAGGTTGCCAAAAGAAAAGAAGCATTAATCTTTGATAAACAGGGGTTTTTATGCAGGAACAGGATTTTTTGAAAAAGCATTTTTCTGGCTTTTACAAGGCAAATTTTGTTGAAGACCCGCCCGAGCCTGGGCAAAGAGAATTTGGGATTGGGGAATTTGGCAGGAAAATTACACAAAGGCATCTTTCGTTTTCCTCGCTTTCTGAATTCAATTCTTTTTTGCAGAAAGAAACTCCTTTTTTTGTTTCTTATTCAACAGCGCTTTACAATCAGCCTTCCGCAAGGCCAATGGAGGCAAAGGGCTTTTTGGAAGGGGATATTGTTTACGAGTTTGACGCCGATGACATAAAAACTCCCTGCAAGCAAATCCATGATTCCTGGGCCTGCCCCAAGTGCAATGCAAAGGGAAAAGGCGCAATAGAATTGTGCACTGAATGCGGCACTCCGGTAAAAGTTGAGCAATGGTTCTGCGAAGAATGCCTTGGAGAGGCAAAAAAACAAATTTTTGAATTAAAAGAATTTCTTGAAGAAGATTTTTCTTTTACAGAGGGAATTTCAATAAATTTTTCCGGCTCCGCAGGGTTTCACCTCCACTTGCGCGGCAAAAACATTAGGCAATTGCCGCAGGCAGCGCGCATTGAGCTTCTTGATTTTCTTACCGGAACAAACCTTGATTTGGAGGCAATTGGCTTTCTTGAAAGCGGAAAAGCACTGGAATGCCCAAAACAGGGCGCTTTTGGCTGGCCCAAAAAAATAATGCTTGGCTTGAAAGAACTGATTGAAAATGCGCCCAGCGACAAAATCGCGGCAATTGCGGGAGTCAGGGATTCCAATGCAAAAAAGTTCCTGGAAAAAAAGCAAAAAATTTTGGAGGGGTTTGAAAAAGGAATGCTTTTTCCTTTTCCTACAAAAAAAAGCAGGGAATTCTGGCTTGCGCTTGTAAAATTTGTTGTGGAGCAAAAAAGGCTGGACATTGACAGGCAGACTTCAATCGACCTTAACAAAATAATCAGGGTTCCAAACACGATTCATGGCGGGACAGGCTTTGTTGCAAAAAAAATTTCCTGGGAAGAATTAAAAAAATTCAATGCCTTTAATGACGCCCTTGCTTTTTCTGAGGAGGGGACAGCAAAGGTTTTAATTAATAAGGCACCAAGGTTTAATATTGGGGGAAAGTTTTTCGGGCCGTTCCAGAATTCCGAAGCGGAACTGCCCCTGAATGCGGCTGTTTTCCTTGTTGCTAAACAGGCAGCCAGACTGGTGGGGTAAATGCAGGTTTCTTACGATGAAATAAGGCGGATTTACAGGGCGGAAAAAAACAATCCGCGGCTTGCTGAAGCTGACGAGGATTTTTTTGATTCCCTTGCTGAATTTGTCAAGCAGCAGAAAGAGCAGTACTTGAAAAGCCTGAAAACCCTTTCAACTGTGAAGGCAAGGGATTTTGCAAACCTCAAAAAAATGATTGAAGAAATTTTTTCAATGCGCGAAAAAAAACTGTTGAACCTTGCGCTTGTTTCAAATAGGACAGGGGATACAGTTGAGGACAAAATGTCGACCCAGGAAAAAAAAACATTCAGGGAACTGCTGCTAATCCTGAAAAGGCACAGCTCTTTTCTTGAAGATATTTTTTCCGTTGAACAGGAAACAACGGCAAGAGACCTTGAGTTAAACAGGGTTTCAATTCTGGACAATGTCCCTTCTTTTGTCGGAGCAGACATGAAGGAATACGGGCCTTTTGAAAAAGGCTCTGTAATAGAAGTGCCCGAAAAAATCGCTTCTCTCCTGCTCGCGAGAAAGCTCGCGCAGAAAGCGGAATAAGCCCAATCCCCTGTGTTTAATAATTATTCCAAAAAAGAAATTAATAACCAACTTAAACAGAGGTTTTTTTATGGATAAAAAATTGATTCCAATGCCTAGGACAAAATTCTTGAAGATAAAATGCAATGGCTGCGGCAATGAGCAGATAGTTTTCAGCGCTCCCGCTTCAACAGTGAAATGCCTTGCATGCAACCAGACCCTTGCTGAAAGCACTGGCGGCAAAATAAGGCCGATAGCCAAAATCGTGAAAGAGCTGGAATGATCTTTGCAGAGTGTTGAAAATGCTGGATTCTAGGAACATTGAAATGCCAAGCCCCGGCGAAGTGATAGTCTGCAAAATAAACAAGGTTCTTGATTACGGGGTTTTTGTTGAACTGCTTGACTACACTGGCACAAAGGGTTTTGTGCATATTTCCCAGGTTTCAAGCGGATGGATTAAGAACATAAGGAATTTTGTGAAAGAAGGCCAGGTAAGGGCGGCACTTGTGCTTGCAATTAACCAGCAGAAAGACCAGATTGACCTCAGCTTTACAAAGGTTTCAACTCAGGCGCAAAGGGCAAGGCTAGAGGAATGGAAACAATTCAGGAGATCAAAAAGGCTTCTTGAAATTTTGGCTGAACAGGTGAAAAAGCCTTTTGACGAAACATGGGATGCTGTTGCAGAGCCTCTTTCTTCGGAATACGGCAGCCTGCAGAAAGGCTTTCAGCAGATTGCGCTTGAAGGCGAGCAAGCTGCAAAATCAATCAAGGCGCCATGGCTAAAGCCCCTTGTCGAATTGGTGCAAAAAACCATTGAAGTG
>JAQTNI010000057.1 GCA_028713935.1 Candidatus Iainarchaeum sp. | reverse complement strand
ACAAACAAAATAGTTAATACAACACTTACACTGATTCACAATGCAAAAACAATTTCCTGAACTGAGCCTTGCTTACATGAAAGCAATGACTGATTCTTTCGGGCTGTTTCAGCACGCAAAGTTTGAAAGGCCGAACAAAAAAACAGGTTACGCGCTTGATGACAACGCAAGGGCGCTGATTGTTGCAATAGATTTTAAGGAATACAAACTTGCAAAAAAATACCTGGAATTCATGAAATTCTGCCAGGCAAAAAACGGAATGTTCCATAACAAAATTTCTTACAGGCAGGAAAAAAGGCACGCGCCAGAAACAGGGGACTGCTTTGGAAGGGCAATCTGGGCCTGCGGATATGCAATGCAGTCAGATGCGCCCAAAAACATAAAAAAAGCCTGCAAAAAGATTTTTGGAAAAGCCAAAAGAATTTTTCCACAGATTGATGACCCGAAAACAATGTCCTACTGCCTCCTGGGCTGCACAAATTATTACAGGGCTGAAAAGGCCCCAAAAAAATTCCTTGGAAGGCAGATAGAAAAATTCGGAAAAAAAATTTTGAAAAGCTTCAAAAAAAATTCCTCTGAAAAATGGCGCTGGTTTGAAAACATTTTAAGCTATTGCAATGCAAAAATTCCCCACTCTCTTTTTGAAGCATATTCCATTACGGGAAACACTGCATTTCTGGACACTGCGCTTGAATCCTTTGGATTCCTTGAAAAAAAAACTTTTATGAAAAACTGTTTCGTGCCAATTGGGCAGGCCGGCTGGTGCACTCCTGATGGCTTCAGGTCTTTTTTTGACCAGCAGCCAATTGAAGCAGGAACAATGGCGGAAGCAGCAATTGCGGCTTACAATGCAACAAAAAACCCGCGCTTCAGGAAAATAGCAGTGGATTCTTTCGGATGGTTTTTTGGAAAAAACCTTACAAGCGAAGTTTTGTATAATCCAAAAACACAGGGAATTTTTGACGGAATAGCCGCAAACACAATCAATGAAAACCAGGGCGCGGAATCAATCCTCACATACCTGATTGCGGGAATTGCAATAAAAAAAACAGGCATCAAAAATTAAAAATTGATTTTGAATCGGCATTTTTTTAATCTTAAGCGCATTATATTCAATCATGCCTACAAGCCCTGTTCCTTTCAAACTCATAAGCAAACTGCGCAGTTTAGCAAAGCAGAAAGAAAAAAGAGCAGGGCACCCGGAAGACCTTTACAGATTTTTCACTCGGTTGCCTGGCATTGACCATCGGGGAAAAACCCGGACTGAACCGGGTGCAGCTATAACCGCAGGGGAACGGGTGCGGCAGCTGCAGGTATCCAGGCGGCATCCAAATCTGGAATTGGCATTGAAACACACTCACGCAGGCTTCACTGCACAAAAAACAATTGAAGGAATCAGGGCAATGGTGCAAAAACACAACATAGAACACAGGCCCGGGGATTATGAATTGAAAATGCCTTTTCTTTATGCAGTGGCACCCCGCATAATAGCCATGGTTAAAACAAATTGCCCAAGCCTGGATGAAATATTATTGGAAAAAACAAAAAGAGGAATTGATTTTTTTGAAAAAATCAGGGCAACTCACAACGTAACCGAAGGGCAATTGCGCAAAGCCAGAGATGCACTGCTGCAGAGGACTGGTTTAAAACCCGACAATGTGTTATTGGCAGATTTTAAAAATGGAAAATTTATTTTCTTTCCAATAGGGGATCTTCATAAAGATTATTCCCCTATGGCTCCTGCCCAGCAAAAAATTAAATAGTGGAATTGCCTTATGATGGTGCATGGCAGAGCTCAGAAAAGACTATTTGAGGAACAGATGGGTAATAATTGTCCCTGAAAGGGCAAAACGGCCAATGGATTTCAAGAAAATTCCTGAGCCGATTGAAAAAGGGGCTGAAAAAAAATGCTTTTTTTGCCCTGGCAATGAGCAATCAACTCCCCCGGAAATAATGAGGATTGAAAAAAACAGCAAATGGGAAATGAGGGTTTTCCCAAACAAGTTTCCCGCAGTTGACACAAAAGGCGATTCTGAAATAAAACAGGAAGACGATTTTTTCATGCACTCCCATGCATATGGCCATCATGAAGTGATTGTTGAAACTCCTGAACATGGAAAAACAATGGCTGATTTTTCAACCGCAAAAATAAAAAAAATCCTTGAATTATACATAAGCAGGATTTTGACTTTAAGCGCAGACCCGAAAATAAAGCAGGTCGCTGTTTTCAAAAACGAGGGAAAAGAAGCAGGCGCATCAATCAGGCATACCCACACCCAGATAATCGCGTACAACAAGCTTGCGGAAACAGTTGACAACGAGGAAAATGCCGCAATGGACTATGAAAAAAAATTCCGCAAATGCCCTTACTGCGAGCTTATAAAAACAGAAAGAAAAAGCGCAAGGCTTGTGGCTGAAACAAAAAACGCAATCGCCTTCACTCCCTACGCTTCAAGATTTGCCTTTGAAGTCAAAATTTTTCCAAAAAGGCATGTTACAAGCATAGTGAATTTTTCAGATGCCGAGCTTTCGGATTATGCAAAAATAATTAAAAAAATTTTTTCAAAACTTAAAAAATTGAATGCACCCTACAACATGTATCTTCATAATGCCTCGCAGGGAAAAGATTTGCATTGCCATATAAAAATCAATCCAAGGCTGCTTTCCTGGGGCGGATTCGAATATGCAACAGGATGCGTAATAAACACTGTCCCGCCGGAAGAAGCAGCAAAATTTTACAGGGAATAACAAAAACTTTTTTTACAAGCCAAAAAAAAAACAGGAATTAATGAGTTGGCCATTGCCCTTTGCGAATCATTTGGGCAAAAGAAACAGCCAATGCTTCTGCAACAACTTGTTTTATTTGTTCAGGGCTTGAGCCGGCTGCTTTCTGCCGTTCATTTATTCTTCCTACCATCTCAAAAGCCCCTTTCCAAGGCTCAACAAAGCTTGACTGGAAAGTTTCCCTTGCCATTGATTTGAATACATCTTCAATGTCGCTTTGGCTAAGGCCGCTTTGTTTAGGGTCTTTAACAGCATGCTTTCCTTTGAAATAGTCTTCAACTGCTTTTACAAAAACAGAGTTTTTTGCGCCAATCGGGGCAATTGCAGCAACCTGTCTATTTATTTTCTCATGCCTTTCCTCAAAAGCTTTCAATGATATCCTTTGCGCAATTGTTCTCTTGCCAAGTATCCCAATAAGCCTTGCTTCTTCCCCTTTTGCTTTAAGGGGGACGTCCCTTTGAGGATTTCTTTTTGTGGGATCTTCTTGCAAAAGCGTGGGTTCTTTTGGCTGCAGATGCGCCTTTTTTCCAGAAGGCACGGAAAGTTTGGCAAGAGAGCCAGGCCTGGCAGGCCTTATGGTTGGCAAGCTAGAAGGGCTCATTCCTCTTGGAATTGGGTTGCTAGGGGGTACTGATTGCTGGGAAACTGGTTCGTTGGCAGGCACTGGCGGTTCTGGCGTTGGAACCTGCACTTTTGTTTTTCCGGCAAAAATTGACTTAAGCCTTCTCATAAAAGCCATTAACAATCACTTTCATTAAAAGCAATGCAGGCAAAGAATAAAAAACTAATTATTACGGAAATTTCAAATAACACAGGCAAAAAAAATTTTGCAAAATTAGCCAATTGCCGAATGTTAGGAAAACCTTTTTATAGGTTGCGGTTCACTATTTAATTCGATAGAGTAATATAGGGGGGTGATAAAATGAAAAAAATTGCTTTTTTCGCAATTGTCTTGACAGTCTTGTTTGGAAGCATTTTCATAGCGCCAATGGCATCCAGTAAAATCGGAAAAGCCGTTGAATATGCAGGCAGCCTTGAAAGCGTTTCTGAAAAAAGCAGGGATCTGCTTGTATGCAGGGGAGACTTGGATGAGGACGGACAGATTACATTCAAAGACATAACTCCTTTCGTGCATGCATTCCACTATCAGGACAGCCCAGCAACTGTTTACAGAGCAGACATTTCGGGCGACGGCTTTGTTGACTTTAGGGACATAAATCCTTTTGTGGCATTGATTGTTAAGGGCGGACCAGCAAATGATTGCCTTGCAAACCCTACTGATCCTGAAACATCAGGACCAAATTTTGGGTATGAAGGACCACAGTGCAAAGGAGACCTTAATCATGACGGAAACGTTAACTTTGGGGACATAAATCCTTTTGCGCAGTTCCTGAAAAATCACAACGAAAATGACGCTTGGTACGCAGACATTGATGGCAGTGGCAATGTTGACGATGCAGACATTAATCCCTTTGTGGCATTAATGAACGGTTCTGCAGAGCCAACCTGTGTGAATCCACCAGAATCTGCTCAATGGCCTGGCAATTCAGCGCAATAAATAATCAGCCCAAAAAAACGGGCTCTTTTTCTTTTTTTTTATTTTTTAATTGCCCGTAGGCATTGCCAGGCTTAACCGTTTTCCCATTTTTTTCCAATTTCCGGAAATAAGGATAATTCTTTTCTGAAAATTTTTTCTATTGCTTTCAGGCTTTTTTTTGTTTTTGCCTCAAAAACAAGGACTAAGACTGGCATGTTTGAGGACAATCTTACAAGACCCCAGCCGTCTTTAAAAATAACTCTTGCGCCGTCAATGTCAATCACTTTTGAAAATTTCTTTTTTAGGTGCTGTACAACTCTTTCGCAAACTTCTTTTTTTATTTCATCAGGGCATGGCGCGTGGAATACTGGTGAGGCATAATAAAGTGGGATTGTTTTCATTATTTTAGACAAGGGTTTTTTTTCAGAAGCGATATATTCGAGGAGCTTGAGTGCTGCAAAGCAGGCATCGTCAAATCCATAATAGCCTTCCCTGTAAAAAATATGGCCGCTTCTTTCTCCTGCAAGCGGTGCTTTCAGGGCCTGCATTTTTTGTTTTATAAAAGAATGGCCTGTCAGCCACATTATGGGCTTGCCGCCGTGTTTTTTTATGTCCTCTTCAAGCGCCTGGGTTGATTTGACATCAAAAATTATTGGCGCACCTGGCTTGTCTTTTAAAACCCGCCTTGCAAGCAGAATCAAAAACTTGTCGGGATAAATTGTTCTGCCTTTTTCATCAGTTATTCCCAGCCTGTCCCCATCTGCATCAAATGCAAGCCCAATGTCTGCTTTGTTTTTTACAACTTTTTTTCCAAGCTCTTCGAGCATTGAATTAATGCTTGGGTTTGCATCGCCATTGGGGTAATTGAAGTCAATTTCACAAAATTGTTCTGTTACATCCATGCCTGCTGCGCGGAAAACTTTTGGGGCAATCGAGCCTGCAATCCCATTTCTTGCATTTATTACTATTTTAAATTTTTTTTCAATTTTTGTTTTTTTAACAAGATTTTCTATGTACGGGTTAATTGCATCTGCCTGTTTTTCATTCCCCTTTCCTGTTTCAAAATTTTCTTGTTTTATAATATTGTATAATTCTT
>JAQTNI010000056.1 GCA_028713935.1 Candidatus Iainarchaeum sp. | reverse complement strand
TTCGCCCAACCGCATTTGTTTTATAATCCACCGAACCTTGTTTTTGTTCAGCTTCCTCATAAAGACCTCCCAGTCTAATGAGGAAGCTACTTCACTTTTAGAGAGGAACTTAAATCGGGATAAGACAACAGAGCTGCAGTTAAAAAACCTTATATATTTGTTTATTACTAATATATTTCAATTGGTGTTTTTAATGGGAACAAAAAAAGCGGTTCTAATCCTGGTTGCACTTGTTGTTCTGGCAGGAATTGCCTGGTTTGTGGCTCAGGCATCAGCACCCCCGACAGTTGAATCAATTGAACAGCCAGATTTTGTTGATCCTTCTGTTTTGGAGGGAACAAGCCTGCCTGACAATACGCAAGTGGCCTCAGAGCCTGCTCTGAGCAGCGATTGTGAAAAAATTTTAAATCCTGACAGGCGCAACTATTGTTTTTTTGCCCTGGCTGATAATGCGGGCACTGTTGAATCCTGCACAAAAATCACTGACATTGCAGCGAGAAACAATTGCGTAAAAACACTTGCAGTTGACAAGTCAAACACTTCTTTCTGCAATTATTCAGTAAGCGCTTTCAATCCGAATGACAATTCCAATGTGAAATATGAATGCATTTCAGCTGTTGCGGAAGACAAGGCAGATGAAAAAATCTGCAATGAAATCCCAGAAACAGGCTGGAAAAACAAGTGCCTTGAAACAGTTGCAAGCGCACTTAGCCCTGCATAATCTTTTTTTTGCATTCATCGCCTGTAAATGTTGTCGTGATGGTCAAAATCCAGAAAGAGAATAAATTTTTTCTTTTTGTCAAAGCTGAATGTTAGGACAAAGCTTTCGTCAACGTGCACACGTTTCTGGTTGCTCAAATCGTGCCGCAAGTTCTTGTAATGCTCAATCGTGGTTTCATCAGAGTTTATTATTTCCTTCACTTTGTTGTAAATTATGCCTGCCCTATGCCTGTCATTTTTCACAAGCTTTTGTATTATCCGCCTGAGTTTTGGCGAAAAATCGTAGTCGAAAGGCATTGAGTCACTTTCCAAAAAGCTTGTCCAGTTCTTTGCCGCTCATTTTCCTGTGAGAACAGTTTTTGTAATAATCTTCCTCTATTTTCAGAATTTTTTTTACATACTCTTCTTTTACTTCAGGCTCAACCTCGTTAGCGCCATACAATTCTACAAACTTGTTAAGGGCCTGGCTCTTGTCCTTCAAATCATACTTTGCCTTTACAACAGCCAAAACCTTATTGGAGTATTTATTCAATTCAACCCGCGCATCAACCATAAATGCACCCCGCATACACTCTATATGCACATTAGATACACAACAGCATAAAAAGCTTTTCTTTGATGCAAATTTGCCTTTTTGCCTTCAAAGCAGTTTTAAGTGCCCAACAAATTCGTCAATTTCTTTTTCTTCCGCAGGCCCTATCCCTATGCAGGTTGCTTCGCCTGATTCTATTTGTGTAAGGCCCGCATCTTTTATCAGGGCAGTTGGAAATTTTTTTTTCATTTTTTCAAACAATTCAAACAGTTCTTTTTTTGAAGAAATTTTCAGGACAATTTTTTTCATTCCTGTTTCGCGCCAGGCTTCAACATCGCGGTTATGCGCTTTGAACATTGCCTCTATGCTTGCGTGCGCGCATTGCGCGGCTATTTTTCCTTTTCCCATTTTCAAGTCCGCCCTTACAACAATAACCTGTTTCAAGCCCAATTAAACACCTATTAATAAATATTTGAAATCTTATATTTAAAACAGAGAATAGTGAATAAAAATGGATTTTACTGCACAGTCCGCCCCTTTTTACATGCTGATTTTCAGCTCTGTCCTGGTTCTGCTTATCACGGCAGTGGCGGTTTTTTTTGTTGTCCTTTCCCCGAAGCTTGTTTGTTATTCCAGTGACCCCCAGTTAACAATGGAAAATTATTCCCTGCCTTATTCAAAAAATTATGTTCAGGCAGTCTGCCCCAGTGGAAACTGCAATTTGTGGGGCTATATTTACAATGGTGATTCTCCTGGAAAAATGTCCCTGAAAAATTCAACTGGCAGCGGGATTTCCATTTCAGGCATTATGCCTTACAACAAGAGCTATTACAAGCAGGAACTGCCTGCCTGCTCTTTTGTCCAGTTGTTTGTGCCCTATTATCTTAATGGAAAAAGTTATAATGAAATCAACGCTGGAAAACAGGTTAAAATTTCTTCAGATGGCGGCATTGTAATCAATGGGTTGTTTTTGAGCCAGGAAGCAATTGGGCCTTGCAAGGCAAGCGATTTTTATTTTCCGCCTGCTTATTCTTTTTCAATTGATTATGCAATTGATGGCGGCCTTACAAAAACAGCAAAAATAACCTGTGAAGGGGTTCCCGAAAAAAACTAGTTTTTTCCAAAATGCTTTTCCCTGTAATATTTAATCAGCCTTTTTGTTTCAGGAATGCAGTTTTTGTCCTGAATCCCTATTTTTGTCATTTTTTGGATTTCTTCAAATGTTTTTGCGCCTTCAAGCACTGCTTCTTCAATGTCCTTGTTTGTGATTTTTAATGCCTTGTCAATTATTTTTGTGCCTTCCCCTGAAATCCTTTCAAATTGCCTTGTTTTCCTGAAATAATCATTGATTGCCTCTCTCAATGCCTTGTCCCCGAGGACAGAGCAATGCACTTTTCTTTCAGGCAATCCGCCCAATCTTTCCATAATATCTTTCGGTGTAAGCTTCAGGGCTTTGTCAAGTTTCATTCCGCCTTTTTCAGTTGCCATTACTGTCAGCATTGAGGTTGAGGCAATTGCAGAGGCGCATCCAAAAGTCTGGAATTTGCATTCCTTTATCCTGTCTGTTTTTTTATCCACCTTAATCCACAATTTCATTACGTCTCCACATATGGGGCTCCCGATTGTCCCGATTCCGTCTGCCTTGTATTTTTTTGCTTCCGCCTTGCTTTTGAAAATATTCCTTGGATTAAAAAAATGGTCCTTTACTTTCTCAGAATAAAACCATCCTTCATTTCCTATTACATCCGGCTTGAATCCCTGTTTCAAAATTTCACCTTCACAATCCAACTTCTTTTTTGCTTAATTCAACTGGGCTTAATTTTCTCAATTTTTCAATTATTTTCGGCAATTTTTTAATTACAAAATCAATTTCTTTTTTTGTTGTTTTTTTTCCAAGGGAAAACCTTATGTTTCCATGGGCAATTTCGTAAGGCATTCCTGTTGCAAGAATCACATGGCTTGGCTCAAGCGAAGATGATGTGCAGGCAGAGCCTGTGCTTGCGCAAATCCCTTCCCTATCAAGATAAAGCAGGATTGCTTCTCCTTCCACATCCAGAAAAGAAATTGCCGCATTGTTTGGAAGCCTTTTTTTGGAGTGCCCCTGCAGAATGCTTTTTGGAATTTTTTTCAGCAAATTCTTAATCAGGTAATCCCTCAGGGCAGAAAGCCTTTTTGCCTCTTTGAAACGCTCTTTCTGCGCAAGTTCAAGCGCGGTTGCCAATCCAACTATGCCCGCAACATTTTCAGTGCCCGCCCGTTTCCCAAATTCCTGCGAGCCCCCGTGAATCAAAGGCATCAAAGGAGTGCTTTTTTTTGCAAAAAGCAAGCCAGTTCCTTTCAATGCATAAATTTTGCTGCCGTTAATTGTCATCAAATCAACACCCAATTTTTTCACATCAATTTCTTCAAGGCCCGCTGCCTGGCAGGCGTCAGTATGAAAAAGCACTTTGTGCTTTTTTGCAATAGCCGCAATTTTCTTTATTGGCTGGATAGTGCCAATCTCATTGTTTGCATACATTATTGAAATGAGAATTGTGTCTTTCCTGATTGCATTTTCAAGCTGCCTTAAATCAACAATGCCAAACCTGTCAACATCAAGATAAGTAATTTCAAACCCGAATTCTTTTTCCAGCCATTCGCAGGGATGAAGCACTGCATGATGCTCTGTTTTCTGCGTAATAATATGCTTTCCTTTTTTCCGCAAAGCAAAAGCAACTCCCTTAATTGCAAGGTTGCAGGATTCTGTGCCAGAGCCAGTAAAAATAATTTCTTCAGGTTCACAGTTCAGGATTGAAGCGATTTTTTTTCTTGCTTCAAGCAAAGCCTTTTTTGCCTCAAGGCCGATTGAATGGAAGCTCCCGGGATTCCCAAAATTTTCCTCAAAAAAAGGCATTATTGCCTTTTTCACTTCAGGCCTTGTGTAAGTAGTGGCGGCATGGTCAAGGTATATTCTTTGCATTTTTTCACCAGCCCTTATCCCATTTTTCTGCACTTGTTCTTGCAGTTCTGCTGGAAATGCTTTTCCATTACGCTCAAAAAAGCCGGTGTTCCGGGCTTTGCATTTCCCGCAAGGCGGGAAAGGCTGCTGTTCAGGTTGTAAATCCTTTCTTTTCCGATTGCAATTGAAGAAACAAAGCTGCATTCTTTCAGCTCTGCAAGCGCATGGCTCACAGCGCTCTGGCTCGCCCCTGTTTTTCCCTCAATTGACTGCACGCTTTTCGGGCTTTCCGCAAGCGCGGAAAGAATCCTTATGCGCAGGTCATTTCCCAAAGTTTCAAAACACAAATGGTACGGCGTTGTTTTCAAAAAATCACCAACAATGAATCCAAATTCATATGAATGATAGTTCATATATATTTAAAAAGATATGCGGAGCATGGCTGCGATTTCCGCAAAATTAAAGCCGTTTTAATTCCAAAATTGTTTCTTCCATGTTTTTGCTTTTGAATACAAAAGAGCCTGCCACAAGGACATCTGCGCCTGCCATTGTGCATTGTTTTCCCGTTTCAAGGTTTATTCCCCCGTCAACCTGTATTTTGCAGCCCAATTTTTCTTTTTCACTTTTTTTTTTAAGCAAGGCAATTTTTTCCAGTGCTTTTGGATTGAATGACTGTCCTCCAAAGCCTGCCTGGACTCCCATTACAAGTGCAATGTCCGCCATGCCTAAAAAAGGGAAGATTTTTTCTGCAGCTGTTTCATTGTTAATTGCAATTCCAACTTTCAATCCCGATTTTCTGATTTGCCTGATTGTTTCTTCAGGCTTTTTTGCCGCCTCAACATGAAACGTAATCAAATCAGCTCCGAATTCCCCGAGTTTTTTAAAATATGTTTCCGGCTTTTCAACCATTAAATGGCAATCAAACAAAATTCCTGTTTTTTTCCTCAGTTCCGGAATCCATTTCATTTCAACGCCGGAATTCGGGACAAACTTGTTGTCCATTATGTCCCAATGAATCCATTCAGCTCCTGCTTTTTCCAGTTGCGGAAGCCATTCTCCTGCCCTTGAAAAATCAGCATTCAGCACAGAAGGCGCAATTTCAGCCATGTTTTTCCCGCCCAATTATTGTCCTGTTTCTGCTTTCCGCCTGGCTTTTATTTTAATGAGGCCTGTTTCGACTGCGTCTGTTTCCTCTTTAATGTTTAATAGCGCTCTGGTAGCTGCCTGAGGAAAGCTTGTGGCTGCAGTGCTTCTCATAA
>JAQTNI010000055.1 GCA_028713935.1 Candidatus Iainarchaeum sp. | reverse complement strand
CCCGAAGCAGAAAAGGCACTGGAAAAATGTTGAAATGGGGCACATGTTCAGGACAAAGATGAAAAAGATTGCTGACCTGAAAAAAAGGCACATGAAGCCAAAGACAAAGAAAAAACTCAGGAAAAAAAGGAACTGAATTTTTAAAGTGATTTTGAATGGCAAAGGCAAAACCTGAAAAAAAAACAGTGAAAATTGAACGGGAAATCATTGTGCCGCTTGTAAAGGCATATGAAAAGCCAAGGACAAAAAGGGCTGCAAAGGCGATTAATATTCTCAAGGCGTTCATGAAAAAGCATTTTCGGGTTTCAGAAGAAAAAGTCCTTGTTTCAAATGCAGTGAACGAGCTTATCTGGAGCCGGGGAATTGAGCATGTGCCGAGAAAAATAAAAGTAAAAGCTGTTTTTGAAGAAGAAAATTTAAGAGTGTTATTGCCAGGCGAAAAATTGCCGGAAAAAAAGGCAAAAAAAGAGGAAAAAAAGGCAGTTGAAAAAAAAACAAAAGAGCAGGTTGAACAGGAAAAAGAAGCTGAAAAGAAAAAAGAGGAAAAAAAGGAAGCGGAAAAAGAAGCTGAAAAAATGTCCATTAAGAGGGGCACTCAATAGCAATTGCTTTTTTTTGGAATTTGGGATTATGGAGATTGTTAAAAGAAGCCTGCTTGGCAGCCCGCACATAGGGGTTTTTTGCTGTATCACTGAAAAAATCGGCTTGCTGCCTCACTGCACAAGCCCAAAAGAAACAAAGGGGCTCGCGGATTTGTTTGGAATCGAGATTATTGAAACAAAGCTTGCGCAAAGCCCATTGCTGGGAATTGTTGCTTCAGGAAACAGCCATGGTTTTATTGTGGGAGAAATTGTTTCCGACAAGGAAATTGACAATTTGAAATCATTTGGATTAAGAATAAAAAAGCTTGCAGGCATTAGTGCAATAGGAAACCTTCTGGAAGCCAATGATTCAAAAGGAATCTGTTCTCCTGCAATAAACAGCAAGGCAAAAATCCTGATAGAAAAATTTTTGAAAATTGAATTGAAAACAAGCAGAATTGCGGGAAGCGACCTTGCAGGAAGCTGCGTTGTTGCAACAAACAAGGGCTTTGCAATGAACGCAAATGCCCCGGAAAAAGAATTTGAAGACACAAAAAAATTTTTTAAATTGGAAGGAAGCCTTTCAACTGCAAATTACGGCGACGCTTTCCTTGGAAACTGCGTTGCAGCAAACAGCAGGGCAGCAATTGTGGGCCTGAATACGACAGGCATTGAAATGATGAAAATTGACGAGGGATTAAGCGGAGAATAAAAATTGTTTATCCAAAGTCAAGGGTTCTTTTCTTTGGGCAACTTACACTTTCTTTTCTCCATGAAAAGCAAGGCTTTTCGTGGCATCGCAAAACTTTGTTTTGCAATGTGCTAAGAAAAGAAAGGGCAGGATGAAAATTGACGAAGGATTAAACGGAGAATAATCGGTGAAGTTATGGCGGAAAAAAAAATTTTGGAAATGACTGGCCTGAAGGATTTTGAAGTAACTGCGGAAATCCAGGAAAAAAAAGGCAAAAAAAATTTTTCCCTTACAATAAGCGCGCACAGCGCGAATTATGCTGCTGAAAAGGCGCTTTGCATTATTGGCTCAAGGCACAAAAAGCCGAGAAGAAAAGTTGTTGTAAAAGAGGTAAAGGAACAGGCAAAAAGGTGATTTTATGGCTGAAGAAAAAAAACAGGTTGTATTGACTGGGCAGCAATTGCTGAATGCCTACAGGAATGAAGAGGCAAAATTGCAGGCATTGCAGCAGAGAAGCCAACAGTTGAACATGCTTTTTATAGAGGCAGGCACTGCTGAAGAAGCAGTGAAGGAAATAAAAAAAGCCTCAAAAAACGAAAAAGTAATTGTGGATTTGGGCGCGGGAATCTGCGTTGAAGCAATGCTTGATGGCAATGAAAAATTCAAGACAGGCTTTGCAGGCGGAATTTTGATTAATGCGGATTCAGAGGCAGCCCTGGCTTACCTTAAAAAACAAAAGGAAACCCTGCAAAAAGAAATTGAAATTGCAGCAAAAGAACAGGAAAGAGCCGCAATGAGCATGAATGAAATTTCCAATGTGCTAAGGGTTGGAGAACAGGAAGCCAGAAATGAAAACCTGAAAGCGCAGAAAGCCAAAAACGATTAAATGCCAAATTATTCTTATTATCGCTGCCAAGGCGTGGTTAATTGTTTGAATTATTAAAGAAAAAAATTTCTTCTTTTGCAGATAAATTCAAGCAGAAAGTGGAAAAAAAAGCCGAAGAGCCAAAGGCAAAGCAGGCAGAAGAAAGCATAATAGGGGAAAAGCCGGCTGAAAAAACAGTTCCTGAAAAGCCTTTCCTTGAAAAAGAAAAAAGCCTCAGCGAAGAGGAAAAAATCTGGAAAGAAGCCGAAGAAGAAGTGCTTTCAGAAGAAAAAGCATTTCAGTTGCCTGAAGAAGAAAAGCCAATTGAAATTGAACAGCCTGAGCCTGAAAGAAAAGAACTGGAAATTGAAAAAGAAGAAACAGAAAAGCCTCTGAAAATTGAAGAAAAAAAGCCTTTTTTTGGAATCCCGAAGATTTTTGAAAAAAAACGCGAATTAAAGGCAAAAATCGGAATCGGAGACAAAATAAAGCGCGCCCTGAGAGCGGAAATAACAATTGAAGAAAAAGACCTTGAAGAACTGCTTGAAGAATTGGAACTTTCTTTTTTGGAAGCGGATGTTGAACAGGAAACAGCAGAAGAAATAGCAAGGGAAATGCGCAAAAGGATTTCAGGAAAAAAAATTTCTGCCTCAATTGGAATTGACGAGGCAATCAAAAAGGAAATACGGGAAATCCTGCTTGAAATAATGAAAACAGAACAGGTTGATTTGCTGGAAATGGCAAAAGAAAAAAAGCCTTTCAAGATTCTTTTTTTGGGGCCGAACGGCGCCGGAAAAACAACAAGCATTGCAAAGCTGACAAAATTTTTTGAAAACAACGGGTTGAAATGCATCTGGTCAGCTTCAGACACTTTCAGGGCAGCCTCTATTGAACAGCTTGAAAAACACGCGGAAAAATTAGGGGTAAGAGTTGTAAAACACACTTATGGGGCAGACCCTGCAGCGGTTGCTTTTGACGCAATAAAAGCAGCAGAGGCAAAAAAAATTGATGTAGTGCTTATTGACTCTGCTGGAAGGCAGGAAACAAACAAAAATTTGATGGAAGAACTCAAAAAAATTGTCCGGGTTGCAAAGCCGGACTTGAAAATTTATGTGGGAGAAAGCTTCACTGGGCAGGCATTACTGCAGCAGGCAGAAGAATACAACAAGGCAATCGGGATTGACGGATTTATCCTTACAAAAATTGACTGCGATGCAAAAGGCGGCACAACAATCAGCCTGCTTTACAAAATAAAAAAGCCGATTTTGTTTGTGGGAACAGGCCAGGAATACAAGGACCTGGAAAAATTCGACCCAAAATTTGTTCTGGACAAAATACTGTGAAAAGGAGCCCTCGTAATCAAACAAACAATACCCACAGTCCAATGACAAACACAAAACGCAGAGTGATTATTCGCCAGATATGCAGCAAAAAACCCATGGGCTAGCCAAGATTTTCAACTAAGCCAAAAAGATAGAACAAAAGGCATATTTTTATTTAATACGTTGCCTATTAGGAACAGCTAAAAATGGTGGATGAATGAATTTTCTAAAAATTTTAAATGCCTCAAAAATCCCTTTGGCAATATTACTGATTATTGCAATTGCTAATTTTGTATTTATTGCAATGAACCGAGGAGCCGGTTTAGGCTATCTCTATTTTTTTGGAGTGGGCCCACTAATACTACACCCAATTACAATAGTTTTGTTAATTTGGGCGGGGTATTTGGCAACAAAAAAAATGAGTGGAGGTATTGTTACAGGTGCAATCGCGGGGATACTTGTTAGTTTAATTATTGGCATTTTAATATTTTTACTAACCACAATAGACTATTACATTCTTTCGCAGCCTTTTGACATTGTAGACTTGTGGAAAGCAAGCAACTCTACGCTTGGAATACTGTTTACAGGCTTTGCGGGATTATTTTTCTACAATTTCAGCCTAATCATTATGCTGGCACAAGGCTTTATTGTGGGGGCTATTGGCGGGGCAATAGCAAAAGCAAAAAATAACGATTCGACTTTACATGTAAAAAACGCAAATAATTAAAGAAGAATTAACAAATAAATTAAACATGAATTTGCCAAAAATTTTTCTGGTTTTTATTGCACTCATTTTGCTCTGTGCCTTTGCTTCCGCAAAAAGCTATTCCCTTGAAAAAGCGGAAATAAACATGCAAATAACCCCTGGCGGGCTTGTGCATGCGGAAGAAAAAATAACCTTTGATTTTTCTGGAAGTTACTCTTTTGCATACAGGGATTTTGAATATGGGGAATGGAAAATAACAAACCTCCAGGTTTTTGAAGGCGGCAAGCCGCTGCAATTTGAGCAAACCCAGCAGGGAAACGGCTTCAGGGTAACCTGGCATTTTTCTGCAAGCAATGAAAAAAAAGCCTTCACAATAAAATATGATTTGGAAAAGGCAGTCACTGCCTACAACGATGTTGCGGAATTTTACTGGAAAATCTGGGGCAATGGCTGGGAAAAGCAATTGCGGGAAATAACTGGAACAATTGAACTGCCTGAAAAAGTTGGCGATGCAAACGAAGTTTATAGCTGGGGCCATCCTGCCCTGAACGGAAAAATTGGGCTGATTGAAAACAAAAAAATTTTTTTCCAGGCATTTAATATCCCTGCACAGCAATGGGTTGAACTGAGAATTGCCTTTCCAAGAAAATATTTGCCTGAAACAACTTTTGCAATAGTAAAAAACAGTGATGGATTGCAGGGCATTATTGCAGAAGAGCAAAACTGGGAAGCAGGAGAAAAAGCAAAAAAACAATTCTCTGCAATGCTGCCTGTTTTTGCAATAATCTTTGTTCTTGTGCAATTGGGTTTTTTTGCGCTCTGCTGGTACAAATGGGGCAGGGAACCAAAAATTTTTGATGAAACGATTTATGAACGGGAAGTGCCTTTTGATTACAGCCCTGCAATTGTCAGCGCCTTAATGCACCAGTTTTCAAAAACAGCGGGATTTGACCAGATAACCGGGGAAATACTGCATCTCTGCCTAAAAGGAAAACTGAAACTTGAAAAAATCGCAAAAGGCGAATTCAATATTCACATTGTAAACAGGAACACAGAGGGCTTGGCAAAAAGCGAAAAAATGGTCTTTGAATTTTTAAGCGATGCAGCCAAGTATGGAATTGAAAAGTCATTTGTTGTTTTCAAAAAGCTCAAAAAAGATTCAACTCCGGAAACTGTTTCTCTGGAAGAATTAAAATTGTATATCAGGCAGAAAAAAACAGAGGCTTTTGCCTGGGCACAGGAATGGCAGGCCTGCGTGAAAGAAGAAGCAGAAGAAATGGATTTTTTTTCGGAAAAAAACGCAGTCATTGCATATGCAATTGGAAGCATTGCAGTT
>JAQTNI010000054.1 GCA_028713935.1 Candidatus Iainarchaeum sp. | reverse complement strand
ACCCTGAAAAAAGTGAGATTGCAAAATACAAGGGGATAACAACACCAGGAAAATATGCGCTAAGGCTCAGCAGGTAAAATCATTGCCTGCAAAAACTTGGACAAGGATGATACAAATGGATGTTAGGATAACTCAAAAGCAAAAAAACCCTGCATTGAAAAGGGAAGAAATAAAATTTGAAGCCAAAGAATCAAAAACAACCCCGACAAGAAAAGAATTGCGGGAAAAAATAGCGGCTCTGAACGGTTCAAAGCCGGAGCTTGTTATAATAGAAAAAATAAGCACGCGGTTCGGCTCCACTGCAATTGATGGAACCGCATTTGCATATGAAAACGAGGAAAATATGAAAAAAACAGAGCTTGAGCATTTAATTAATAAGAGCGCCGGAATAAAAAAAGGAAAAGAGGAAAAAACAAAGCCAAAGGAAAACGCTCCGGCACCAACAAAAAAAGAAGAAGCAAAATAAAATTTTAAATTGGGAAAGTGATTGGAATGGCTGAAAAGGAAAAAACAGTGAAAAAAGAATCAAAAAAAACCAAGAAAACAAAGCAGGCACTTTTTGAAGTAAGCGGCGGAACATTGAAAAGAAAAAACCGCTATTGCCCAAAATGCGGCCCCGGAGTATTCATGGCAACGCACAAGGACAGGTTTGCCTGCGGAAGGTGCGGCTATACCGAGTGGAAAAAATGAATTATTTTTTCTTAAATTTTTTAATAGATTTTTTCCTGGTTTTTTTTCCGGTTTTTTTCATTGCAAGAAAAGCAAAAAAAACCGGGTTCAGGCAGATTCTTGCGGAACTTGGAATAAAAAATCCCGGCGCAAAATTCTTTTTCAAAAAAACAATTTTCCTGTTTATTTCCCTTGTCATTGTGTCACTGGCAATGTCAGTACTGTTTATTGCTGCAAATCTCAACGATACCCAACAGGTTTATGACACTCTCAATTCCCTGAAGCTGCAAAGCATTCCATTCCTGTTCTACCTGCTGATTGTGAGGGTAACTGCTGAAGAGGTTTTTTTCAGGGGCTTCCTTGCAAAAAAAATTGGAATCTGGCCAAGTTCAATTCTCTTTGGATTGGCACATGTTTCCTATGGCTCTGTCGCAGAAATAATAAGCACTTTTGTGCTTGGGCTTGTTCTTGCAAAAGCATTTTTGAAAAACAACAATTTAATGCCGAACATTTTCGCGCACATCTTTTACAATTTTTTTGTCTTAAGCATTGCTTTTTCTGTGGGTGTTTGAATGGCTGAAACAATAAAGCTGAAAAACGGGAAAAAAAAGGCAATTGAAAAAGCACTGGAAACCCTAAGAAAAGGGAAAGTGATTATTTTTCCAACAGAAACAAGCTATGGCATAGGAGCAGATGCACTCAATGAAAAAGCAGTGGAAAAAGTGCACAAGGCAAAAAAACAGCCAAACAGCAAGCCAATAAGCGTGATAATTGCGGATTTGAAACAGGCTGGAAAAATTGTGAAACTAAACAATGAAACTAGGGTTCTTGCAAAAAAATTTTTTCCCGGGCCTCTTACAATAATTGCGCCTGAAAAAAAGGTTCCAAAAAACCTTGCAAAAAACGGGATTGCATTCAGGGTGCCTGCAAACAAGTTTGCAAGGGAATTGTGCAGGGCATTCGGAAAGCCGATAACTGCAACAAGCGCAAACCTGCACGGAGAACCCGCAATTTTTGATTCAAAAGAATTGATTGAAAAATTTTCCGATGGGGTTGATTTGATAATTGATGCGGGAATGCTTCCTCAAAAAAAAGCAAGCACAATTTACTGCACAATAAACCACAAAATCCTGAGAGAAGGAAAAATTACGAAAAAAGAAATTGAAAAGGCATTGGAAAAGAAGTGAAAAAATGGAAAAGCAACTTGGAATCCGAATTAAATACACGATATTTGGGGATCGTCTTAGGCCCGATTTTTGGATTGAAGAAGGAATCCCATCCAAAGAATTTTTAACAAACCAAACAATTCGAAAAGCCATTCGGGAATTACCTTATTCCTTCGGCCGACATTTGGGAATGATGATGCTCAGAAAAACACCTGAAAAAAAGGATACCGCATATTGGGCCGCCTATTATCCATTTCCAGACACCAGAGATAGATGGCTTGAAAAAAAAGGCATTGCACAATTATTGGAGTATCGCGTGCTTCAAAAATTCAGGGAACTACACCCAACGGTTTCACATGTTAAGCACATAACCCCCTCACAGCTTCGAATAAGCCAGTTGCAAAGGCGCGGTTTAAATCCCGAACACTACTCTTTCGAGGAAGCCATCCAAAAACTTCGGCAAAAAATTGCCAAAGATACCAGAAAAGCAAGAAGACCATAAAATTTTTTGAATCAAATGATTGGAAGAAAAATAATAAAGGAATTGCAATGATTTGTTTAGGCTTGGAATCGACTGCGCACACTTTCGGCTGCGGGATTGTGGATGAAAACTGCAATATTCTTGCAAACGAAAAAAAAAGCTATGTAACTGAAAGCGGCGGGATTCATCCAAGAGAGGCAGCTGATTTGCATTATGCAAGTGCAAAAACAGTTGTTCAGCAGGCATTGGAAAAAGCAAATCTAAAAATGAAAGAAATTGACATTGTAAGTTTCTCGATTGGTCCGGGCCTTGGCCAGTGTTTGCAGGTTGGCGCAACAGCAGCGCGGGCTCTTGCCCTTGGAAACAAAAAGCCTTTGCTTGGCGTTAATCATTGCGTTGCCCATGTTGAAATAGCAAAAAAAATTACCAATGCAAAAAACGCGATTTTTGTTTATGCTTCAGGCGCAAACACGCAGATAATCGGCTATGAAGCGGGCAGATACAGGATTTATGGAGAGACCCTTGACATTGGAATCGGAAACCTGCTTGATTCTTTCGGGAGAAACCTTGGCATTGGCTTTCCAGCAGGCCCAAAAATTGATGAACTGTATTTTCAGGCAAAAAATTATATTGAACTGCCTTACTCTGTAAAAGGAATGGACCTTGTTTTTGCTGGCCTTGAAACAGCGGCAGAAAGAAAAATTCCAAAAGAAAACAAAACAGATTTGGCTTACAGCTTAATGCACACTGCTTTTGCGGAGCTGACAGAAGTGTCGGAAAGGGCTTTGGCACATACAGAAAAAAAAGAGCTTGTTTTGACAGGGGGGGTTGCTGCAAGCAAGGCGCTGAGAAAAATGCTGGACGAAATGTGCAATGCGCGCGGAGCAAAATTGTTGGTGCCTCCTTTTGGGGTTTGTACAGATAATGGCGCAATGATTGCCTGGCTTGGAATAGTTGAGCACAAAGCAGGCATAAAACAGGAAATTTCCGAAACAAGAATACTGCCAAAACAAAGAACAGACGATGTTGAAATAATTTGGCATAATTAGGCAATACAATAATCAAAAAAATAGGTTTAAAAAATTAGTTTTGCAATAATTATTATAGTGCCTGGCCAATTGTTCTATTTGCTATTTTAAGTGGTTTTTATGATGAGAAAACTTGAGGCAACAATGTTGTTCATATTGTTAGCCGCGACTTTTTCGCTTGGTTTTTTTAGTGCGGATTATTTCGGCATTAATGGGCAGAAACAAGCCGGTTTAACAACTTTGCAGGCAGCTCCCCAAAAAATTCTTTCCGCTTCCATTGATATTGTTGCAGTGAACTCGCAGGACAACACTGGGATTGTGAATACTGCGACTGTTGAAATCCAGCCAGGCCAGGGAAGAGTATTGTTTTCCCTTAACCCTTTTGTAGAGCCCGATACTCAGCAGTCGGCTGAAACAGCCAAAATAGTTGCGGAGGCATTTACAAAAACAAGCCTGCAAAATTCCGATGTAATTTATTCAATTGAAGCGGGAAACGCACAGCTTGTTGGCGGGCCAAGCGCAGGGGCAGCAATCACAGCTGCAACAATTGCCGCAATAGAGGGAAAAACAATCAAGAGCAATGTTGAGATTACTGGCACAATCAATCCCAATGGAAGCATTGGGCAGATAGGTGGAGTCCTTGAAAAAATGACTGCAAGCGCAGGAAAGGGAAAAACACTGTTTTTAGTGCCAAAAGGCCAGAGCACAATTTCTTATTACGAACCGCAGGTCACAAGGCAGAGGCAGGGCAATTACATACTTGAAAGGACAACTTATGTTCCAAAAACACTTAACCTGAATGATTATGCAAAACAACAGGGCTGGAACATACAGGTAAAAGAAGTCGCAAACATAGAAGAAGCAATGCAGAACCTGCTCTGAAAAAAACTTGCAGTGCAATGAAGATTTCTCTCCAGAATTCTCTCTTTCATAGCAGAATCTTTGAAAAACAGAAATTTTGGGGCTACGCCTTTTTTTTCCATTCTTTGGAAATGAATGGTTTGCTCTTGTAGATTGTCCAAATGGAAATTATGCATATCGCAATAAAAGGTGAAAAAAATTCTAACATCATCAGGTCACCAGCGAATCGAATAGAACTGTTGATGCCTTTTGTGGCAATAAAATAATTTATCAAAACATAAGCAAGTGCGATTGCCATTGCAGAATTTGCTAAAAGCAACAGGTAATATCCTGTTTCCCTTTTAACAATGTATAAAATCCACACTAAGAAATAAATCAAAGTCCCAAATAAAATCCAAAAGATTATTGTGGTGCCGCTTCTACCTGTCAATAGGCCCCACATTAACAAAAAGCCAACAGATATCAAACTGAGCACTAGAGAAACAAGATAATATTTTTCCTTGTCATCAGCCAAAAAAACACCAAATAACTAGTTGCATTACTTGAATTTAAACCTGCCTTTTTTGCGTAGCAGATGAAATTTCATTTTTGCAGTGCAATGAATATTTCTCCCCCGAATTTTTTCTGCCAAGGCCAATGATTGCAATCAGGCTTATTTTTTGTGCACTGGTTTTGGCGTGATTGTTTTTTCCTGCCTGTAAGAGGCTGTTTTTGAATAAAGCCAGTAAAACCCCGCAAGCACAAGAAAGGCAATTCCAAGGTTAATCAATGTTGTGGTTGGCGGCACAATTCCTGCCTTGCTCCAGGGGATTAATTCAAAATTTGGGTCAAAAAAAGCTGAAAGGGAAACAAAAACAATCACAACAAAAAGAAACTCAAGCATAAGCAGTGCAATGGGGCGCGGGTCGTATTTTGCCCTGGAAACCTTTTGTTTTGCGCTTGACTTGATTTCAAAAAAGGCTTTTTGCTCTGCCTTGTAAAGCAGGGGAAATCTTTTTTTAACAGCAAAAAAAACAATTGCAAACAGGACAGCGCTTGAAACAAAAACAGCCGAATCAAAAAGGCTTGGATTGAAAAAAAATGCCAATTGCCTTGTCCTTGCAACCTCAAAAAAATTAAAGCCAATTATGCTGAAAAAAGAAACAACTGCAAAAACAGCCAGCAATAATTCAATCAGCACAAGCAGGAAAAAATTTTTTCTCTCTTTGAATTCAAGCAAAGCGTCTTTCATGGTTTAATATAAGGGCAAGGGAGTATAAAAAAATTCTGTTTCACCTTGAACTGAAAATCCATTCAAAAAAGCCCCTTAATGCGGAATCCAAAAAGCCAAGAGACTGGGCAAGCAAGCCTGAATTGATGCTGAGCACAAACAAAAGAACAGCCCAGGCAAGCCTCAATGCAGAGGATTTGTCAAACAAGAGGAAAAACCCGCTCAGGAAAACAATCGGGAAAAAAATAAACG
>JAQTNI010000053.1 GCA_028713935.1 Candidatus Iainarchaeum sp. | reverse complement strand
AAAACAGGATTGCAAACACAATGTTCAAGGAGCCAATCACTCTTGGCAGGAAAATTACTCTTGAGGATTCTTCAGGCAATTCAAAGCCGTTCACTGTGATAGGCATTCTTGCTTCTTCTGGCAGCGGCTTGGGGGGAGGCAACAGTGATTCAACTGTTTTTATGACCCAGAATTCTGCCTGGGGCATTGTTGATGTCAACAGGGATGTTTTTTCGTCTATCCAGGCAAAAGTTGATAATCCTGACAATGTTGACCAGATAACTGCTGACCTGACTTCTGCACTATCAATTTCAAGGAAAGTCACTGGAAGAACACAGGACTTTACTATTACTTCTGCAAAAGCAATTCAGGAACAGGTAAGCAGTGTTGCAGACACAATGACTCTTTTTTTGGGGGGAATTGCAGCAATTTCCCTTATTGTTGGAGCAGTGGGAGTTGCAAACAGCATGTTTACTTCTGTTCTTGAAAAAACCCGTGAAATCGGTGTTTTAAAAGCGCTTGGCTCGACAAACTTTGAAATTCTGCGCTTGTTTATAATTGAATCGGGATTGTTTGGCTTGGTTGGAGGAATAATTGGAGTTATTCTTGGAACAATTGCCTCTGCATTAATGTCCGGCATAGGCCTGGGATTCGGTCTGCCTGGTTTTGGCGGAGGCACAAGCGGGCTTCAAACTCTTGTAAGCCCCCAGCTTGTTATAATTGCAATTGCCTTATCCACAATAATAGGGGTTGTTTCAGGAGTAATGCCTGCAAGGGCAGCTGCACAATTAAAGCCAGTGGAAGCATTGAGATATGAGTAAATTAAATGCTTGTCCTGTTGAACAGCGCGCCTGCAAGGCCTAATGCAACTATTAATATTGCCAGGAGAATCAGTATGTCAAGCACAAAGGGATTTGAGCCCGCTCCATTGATGAGTGTGCGCAGGGCATCAACTCCGTAACTCACGGGATTGAACATGCTCAATGTTTTCAGCCATTCGGGCATTTTTTCAACTGGAAAAAGCGCGTTTGAAAGGAAAAACAATGGCATCATTATCAGGTTTACCACTAGCTGGAATGTTTCTATTTCAGTGATTATTGAAGCAAAAATAATTCCGATTGAAACAATAAGAGTTGCAAAAATAACCATTATAAAAATTGCAAGAAGCACTCCAATCAGGGAAGGGCTTGCAAGGCCGAAAATTATTCCAAGGGCAAGTATTACTGCGCCCTGCAGGACAGAAGTTGTAGCGCCTCCAAGCGCTTTTCCAATTACAATTGTTGCCCTGCTGGTTGGTGCAACCAAAAGCTCTTTCAAATAGCCGAGTTCCCTGTCCCAGATAATTGAAACCCCGGAAAAAATTGAATTGAACAAAATAGTCATTCCAATTATTCCGGGCAGGATAAATGTCGGGTAATTAAAATCCGGCACAAGGGCGCCAATTCCCCCTCCGAGCGCTATGAGAAAAAACAATGGCATTGCAAGGCTGCCGACAATTCTTGATTTGGAATTGGCAAACCTTTTGACTTCCCTGAACCACACCGCATAAATCTTGATTAGTTCAATGGCCATGTGCAAGCCCCCTTTTGAAATCAGACTGGCCAGCAGTTTCTTCCCTTATTTGTTCGCCAGTAAGCTTGATAAAAACATCCTCAAGGCTTGGAACATGCAGTTCAATGCTTTCAATTTTTATTCCTGCTTTTTCAGCCGCATTAACTATGCCTGGAATTGCTTCGCTCCCGTTTTTAACTTCAAAAGAAACAGACCCATTCAAAATTCTTGCATTGGCGCCAAGATTTTTACTATTCACGAGCCCAAGCATTTTTTCATTATCCTGGCTTTTGATTGACAAAACCTGGCCTCCGACAAGTTTCTTGAGGTTCTGCGGAGTGTCCAAGGCAATTATTTTTCCATGGTCAATGATTGCAATCCTGTCACACAAGGCATCGGCTTCTTCAAGATAATGGGTTGACAAAACAATTGTAATTCCCTGTTCCTTGAGTTTTTTGATATAAGTCCACATATGGCGCCTTGTATGTGCATCAAGCCCCAAAGTTGGCTCGTCCAGAAAAAGAATTTTTGGCGTATGCAGCAATCCCCTTGCAATTTCAAGCCTTCTTCTCATTCCCCCTGAAAAAGTCTTTACAAGCTTGTTTTCCCATTCTGAAAGCTCAACCAGTTCAAGGACTTCTTTTATCCTTTTTTTTCTTGCAGCAGCCGGCATGTTGTAAAGCATGCCATGAATGTTGAGATTATCGTACGCACTGAGCCTGTTGTCAAGAGTCTGGTCCTGAAAAACAATTCCAATGCTTTTGCGCACTTTTTCAGGGCTTTGCAGAATATCAATGCCATTGATTTTTGCTGTGCCGCTCGTAGGCTTTAGAAGAGTTGTGAGAATATAGGCAGTGGTGCTTTTTCCCGCGCCATTAGGCCCCAAAAACCCAAAAAGTTCGCCTTCTTCAACTGAAAAGCTTATGCTGTCAACAGCAGTGAAAGCACCGAATTTTTTTGTCAGGGAAATAACTTCTATTGCGCTCATTTTTTCCATCCCTTTTGTTTCCCTGCCTTTGCAGGTGCTGAACAGCCTGCTTTTTTACAGTTATCAAACTCAAAAAATTAGGTGCATATTTATTTAAAGCTTTTTGACTCGGCGCCAGATCAACTTGTTTTTGCCCTGATCAACTTGCCATGTTGCAGTCCTTGTTTGTATCCCCTGAATAAAGAACCAGGCCGTTTTGTTCAGTGCAGGAATCCGTGTTGTTGTTCTGCAATTCACAGTAAATGAATTTGTAATCCATTTTCCTGAATTCCGCCTCATTTGGCAGCTCAAAAGTCTGGCCCCTGTAGGGCTTGTCAGTGAAGACTTCCTGCCACCAGAAAATTCCCTTGTCGTAAGTATTGTAAATGGGCTTGTAAATTTTTTGTGTTATTTCAGGGCCAACAAGCCAGACGCTTGAACCCGGCTTTGGCGAATCATTGCCAATGTTTTTAACTGAAAGGAAAAAAGTATAACTGTCAAAATACGCGTTGTAATTGCAGTATCTTAGGGTTGCTTCTGCTTCAAGGTTAAAATTTTTGTAGCCACAAATTGAAGAATTGGCTTCAGAATTTGAATAAACACATTTTGGGGCATTGTTTTCCAATTGGCATTTGCCCTCTGAAAGCATTGTAAAGCCATCGCACTTGTTTTCACAGCTTACTCTTTCACACGGATTTGAACAGGCTTCCACTTTTGTATATCCTTCTGGGATGCAGGAAGTTGGAAAGCCCTGGCATTTGCCCTCTGAATCAACAGCATAAGTAACCACTTGTGTGCAAACAGGCACATTGTTATCAGGGCTTGCCTGGGTGCATCCATTTAGCAAAAAAGCAAAAGCAATCAAAACAAGCAATAACAGGATTGTTTTCATGTGTAATAATAGGGAATTGCATGTATAAAAATCTGTTGTTCAGCAGTTGCATGTTTGGTATTTATTCTTTTTGCTTTCCAATTTATTTGGCGTGCAAATGAAAAAAATATTCCCAGTTTTATTGGCAATAATAATTCTTGGTCTGGCTCTGGCTGGCTGTGCCCAGCAGGCAAGCCAGGATAATAATGGTGGTGGAACAGTGGATTTGTCAAAAATAGTTGAAACAGGAGACAAGATAAAAGTGGAGTACAAGGGCACTTTTGAGAATGGAGAAGAATTTGATTCAAGCGCAAAATTCGGCGAACCCCTTGAATTCACTGCCGGCAAGGGCGAAATGATTAAGGGCTTTGACAGCGCAGTAATCGGAATGCGGCTGAATGACGAAAAAACAATTACGCTTAAGCCCGAAGATGCTTATGGGGCAAGGGATGAATCAAAAATAATTGAAATCCCAAAAAGCAGCATTGCAGACTCAAATAATCTGAAAGTTGGAATGACATTGCAGTCTCCGCAGGCAGGAATTGGCACAATAATACAAATAAAAACCGATTCAGTAATAATTGATTTTAACCACCCAATGGCGGGAAAAACACTTGTCTTCTGGATAAAAGTGGTTGAAATAACAAAAGCAAAATGAACAGCGGAAATCTGCTTTCAAAACTTTAAAGTAATCCAAAACACACAACCAAATTTAGAATAGGGAAAAAATTTGGTTTCTGCCCCCCAAGAACCACGCTAGAACAGCGACAGCAAATTTTAAAAGGAAAACTGAACCCTATTTCCTTGTACGCGGGAGTCGGATAGCGGTCTATTCTACCGGCTTGAGGATATCTTTTTATTTTGATGAAAAAATAAGGATTTCAAATGGCCGGCGCCTTAGTGGCTTCGAGAGTTCGAATCTCTCCTCCCGCAATAAACTACTAAGTTAAAAAAACAGGAGTTTTTTCAGATGCTTAAGATAGAACCTTCAAAATTGAAATGGCAAGATACCAAACACGGTTATTTCAGAAAAACATTGATGAAAACCCAGAACACAACAAGCAAAGATTGCAAGGTTCAGTTCATTCGCATTCCGCCAAATACCACCATAAAGCCCCATTATCATAAAGGGCAAACGGAATTAGAATGTGTGCTTGCTGGTTCTGGCACTGTAAAGTCTGGAGAACAAATTATAAGATTGCGCCCCAGTGTTATGTTTATTGTAGAGCCAGACGAACTTCATGAGGTCAAAAGTGGCAGCAAAGGATTAGTGCTGTTTTTCACAAAAGCAAACTACAGTGATGACACAGAATGGCTTGAATGAACAAAAAGAGGGCATAGAAAAATAAAAACGCTGTTGTTTTTTCTTTTGGTGATTTGTCACCCCCTGCAAATTATCACCACTTGTTTTTTTGTTTTAGGTGGAGATAATATTATCACCACCTTTTTTAATCTTTTTGGTGAACGTAATTATTATGGCTAATTTGATTGAAAGGAAGATTAAGGGAAAGACTTATTTTTACCTTGAAAAGAACCTTAAGATTGGCAAAGACAAGTGGAAGCGTGTTTCTGTTTATTTGGGCAAGGAAAAGCCTTCTAATAGGGAACTGGGCAAAAAGGAAAAGGAACTTGAAGAAAAGGCAAAAAAGGCATTAAGCGGGTTATATGATGAAAGACTGGCTAAGTTTAATTTTTCTTTTCTTTCCAAAGAAGAATTGGTTGAAGTTGAAAGGATTAGGGAAAATTTTTTGAACAGATTTAACAAATTAAGCGGGAGAAAAAAAGATGAATTTTACAAAAGCCAGACGTTGAATTTTGTTTACACTACTTTGAGGACTGAAGGAGTGGATGTTGGGTTTTCTGATGTTGAAACAGCTTATACAATTCTTCAAAAAGAAAAAGGGGAATTTACTTTTGACAAAAAGGTTATTATTTCTGGTGCAATGATTACTGGATTTAATTTTCTTCCAAAATTGGGGATAAATGAAAAAGATGTTTTAAGGTTGCATGGAATAATAATGTCTTCTTTTGAAAGCAAAAGCCCTGGGCAATTGCGTGATGACCAGAGAATAATTGCAAGGTTTAATCCAAAGACTTTTCAAAGCGAAGAAATCAGTTACAGGCCTCCGGAGCCCGCCCAAGCAAAAAAAGAATTCAAAAAATTTTTTGAATGGTATGAACAAAACAAAAACATTCATCCGCTGGAGTTGGCTGCTTTAGTTCACTTGAAAATCTATTTAATCCATCCATTCAAAGACGGAAACAAAAGAATCTGCAGGCTGTTGTTCAATAAAGTGCTTCAAGAAAACAATTATCCAATATTAAACATTTCAAAAAATACGCCGGAATATTTTGAAACACTAATAAAGTCGGTTGAAACGAAAAATGAAAAAAACTTTGTAAAATTCTGCTGCCAGGCATTCATCAGCCAGATAAAAAACAAAAGGATAGGGTGAGAATTTGCCGATTTTACGAATGCCTGCTGCACGGAAAAACCGGAAACCAGTCTGCTTTTTTGCTGGAACCAAGGCATTGCCATTTTTTAAATTCTTTGGCAGTGATTGTTTTTGGTTTTGCCATGCATGTAGCGGTTTTTTTTCATTCAAAAACTGGGAATACTGAAAAGGTCGCCCTTGCAATAAAAGCTTTTTTTGAGTCAAAAAAGGCTCTTGTTGAATTGTACAGGCTTGAGCCTGCAAAGGATTTTTCTCCAAAAGAGCTTGAAAAGCTTGGCCGGGTTGATTTGAAAAAAGTGCCTTTTGCAATGAGCAATTATGACCTGGTTTTTGTCGGCAGCCCTGTCTGGGGAATGCAGCCAACTCCTGTTGCAATTTCTTTTTTGAAAACAATTGAAAAAACCGGGCAAAAAAAATTTGTTTTGTTCTTAACCTGCCATGGCTTGGCAGGAAGCGGCACAAAAAAAATGTCAAGCATTCTGGCTGTGAAGGGCGCTGTTGTCCTGGATTCTTTTACAATAAAATCACTTTTTCCTTTAGGCGAAAAGCATTTGAAAAAAACAGCCGAATTGTGCGAAAAAATTTATTCAAAAATTGTTGTTCCCTGATTTTTCAAGCTGGGAAAGGATTTCTTTTGCAATCCTTTCAATTTCAGCCTGTTCTTTTTTTGCAAAACTCTGCTGCTCTGTTTTCAGTTTTTCCTTGAGGTCAAAAAAAGCATGCTTGATATCCTGAGTAGTCTTGATTGACCTTACCCTGGCGTCAATTTCAATCATTTTTGCCTGCCCAGAATTGACAATTCCCTGATAGGTTTTTTCGTCAATTTTGCGTTTAAAATACCTGTTCTGTGCAAGCTCGATTTCCCTCTGGTATTTTTGTTTTTCTTCAAGAAGCTCCTTGAGCAGATGCCTGTTTTTCGGCTCAACCTCTGCCAGTTCTGACAATGAAAGTTGCATTGCAGGCGCATGCTTTGAA
>JAQTNI010000052.1 GCA_028713935.1 Candidatus Iainarchaeum sp. | reverse complement strand
TTTTATCAATAAAATCGTTTGTATATTTCATGGGAACTCCTCCTTTTGGGTTCTAACAAAAAGATGGAGTTCCCACTTAAAATAAAGCATTCAAAGTGGGGACATATCCGATGTCACTAAACAATTAATTGTTTTTGTTCTTTAAATTTTTTTCCTGCCCTTTCTTTTTCTTGCGAAGAAAAAGAAAGTGTAAGCACAATGTCAAGCAATGAAACTTTGTGTAATATTTGTTTGCTTGGCATTGTGTGCCCAAAGAAAAAGAACTTGAATTGTATGGTAAACAGTTTGCCCAAAAGAAAGAATCCTGGACTTTTGGTAAACAAACTTTCCCTGTTGCCCAAAAGAAAGAATCTGAGTTTTTTTTGTAAAAACTTTAACCAGTGCTTCGAAAGGCTTTTTGCGAAGCATTTTCCCAAGGCTTTCGAAAGCGAGCATCAGCGAGCGCTTCGAAAGGCTTTTTGCGAAGCATTTTCCCACGGCTTTTGCCGAAGGCTAGACTTGCGCAGCAAGTCTTTTTTTCCCACATTGTAAAAGCAAAGCTTTTACGATGCATCGCAAATCCAAAGGATTTGCAATGAGGCTTTTTTTTCAAAAAAGGCTTTTTGCGAAGCATTTTCCCAAGGCTTTTTTGCGAGAGCAAAAAAGGCTTTTATATAAGTTTAATTCTTTTTATAAGTGATTAATCAATTACGCGTTGCGCGGTGTTGCTTGTGAAGATTGGTAATTTTGAAGTCGGCGATTATGTAGCTCCCCTTTTCTTTCTTGCAAGAAAGAAAAGTGTAAGTTTCCCAAAAGAAAGAAACCTGAATTATATGGTAAACAAATTCTGGTGCTTTGCATGAAGATTGGTAATTTTGAAGTCGGCGATTATGTAGTAAAGGAAGAGGCTGGGAAGAGAAATCTTGTTTTTGACTGCCGCAATTGTGTTTATGGCGCGAGCATGGCTGATGATTTTCATTGCAGGTACCATGCAATTGCTTTGCTTTCCGAAATTGAGGCTGACCTTGTTATTTGCGCAGAGGTTTATGAAAGGGTTTATGATGAAGCGCAGGCGAAAATGCTTTCTGAAACAGCCAATTTGAGGCAGAAGTTCAATGTTGAAAGCATCTGGAGCTATAGGCATCTTGGCGCTGCTGAAAAGGAATGTGAGCAGTTTTTTTCAATGCGCCATGATACAATGGTAAAAATTACGCATGATTTGATTGCCTTTGACCCTTTGCTTTCTTACCTTACTTTGCTGCGTGAAATCAAGGCTGAAAAAACAAAATTGGCTGAAGCAGGCCCTGCTTACGGAAAATGCACACAGCCTTTTCTTGCAACTCTTGAGTATGTCAGGAAAAGCTTTGAAGAAACAACCATTGTGCAGAAGAGCCTTGATATTCTTACAAGGCTGAAAGATGTTCCTGACACTTCTGTCCTTTACAAGAATCTTTTTGAGGCGGAAGTAAAGCCGAGTTTTATAGGTTCAAGGCTATTGTTCAAGGAAACAGAGCAATTGGAACTGCTTGATGAGTACAGTGTTTTGAAATCCAGTGTCCAGATTTTCAAGCATCCGGACAAGGCAGAGCCGTTGTACATTGTGAATCCCCCTGAATATTCCTTGCCCCCAAATCAGTATTTTGTAATGAGCAAGACAAAGGAAATTGTTGCAGGATATCAGCCTGGAAAAATTTCTTTGAGCTCTCTTTCAAAATCCCGCAAGTACTTTGAAAGGATTTATGAATCAACAATCAAGGATGTTGCAAGGGCAAACAGGGTTGAATTGACAAATGAGGAAACAGCAGAGCTTGCGGAAATTGTTGCAAGATACACTGTCGGCTATGGGATTCTTGAAGTGCTTCTTTCTGACAGGAATCTTACTGACATTTACCTTGATTCCCCGATAGGGCAGAGGCCTTTGTATGTTGTGCATTCTGAATTTGGTCAGTGCCAGACAAATATTTTGTATACCAATGAGGAAGCAGAAGGCCTTGTCAGCAAGTTAAGGGCAATGTCTGGAAGACCTTTTGATGAAGCGCATCCTGTGCTTGATTTTGATTTGCCTGACCTTGAAATAAGGACTGCAATAATAGGGCCGCCATTGGCTCCTGATGGTGTTGCTTTTGCTTTCAGGATTCATAAGGACACTCCGTGGACTTTGCCGCAGTTTTTGGACAAGGGGTTTTTGAATCCCCTTGCTGCTGGGCTGCTTTCTTTTTTTATTGACAGCCAGGCAACAACTCTCATAACCGGAAGCAGGGGTTCTGGAAAAACTTCTTTGCTTACTGCGAGCATGCTTGAAATTATGCAGAACAACAGGATTTTGGTTCAGGAAGACAGTGTTACAGGCGATTCTGAAATTCTTGTCCAGAGAAATGGGCAGATGGAATTTACCACTGTTGGAAGCCTGATTAACGGTCTTGCTGAAAAATATGGTTTCATTGAAAGCAACGGGATTCAACTGCTGGACTGCAATCCTGAAAATATATTTGTTTTTTCTTTGGACAAAAAAGGAAAAATGGCTTTGAAGAGGGTTTCGCAATTTTCAAGGCATTTGGTTTCAAAGGATATTATAGAAGTTGGGACAAAAAGCGGAAGAAAAATCAAAGTGACCTGTGACCATTCCTTGTTCTCCCTGAATTCTGAGGGAAGAATTATTCCAATAAGAACTGCTGATTTGTGCATTGGAAAGAAGATTGCTGTGCCAAGGCAGTTTCCTTCTTGTTCCACGGGGCTGGAAAAATTTTCTGCATTTGAAATTTTGTTAAAAGAAAACAGGGGCTTTTTTGTTTCTGAGGCCCTGAAAAGCCTGATTGCAAATAATTGGGCTTTTGTTAAAAAAATTGCTTTTAAAAAGGGCTATAAAAAAGCCGCTTTTTCAGCCTGGAAACGCAAAGGATTGCTGCCAATAGAAATTTTCAAAGAACTTTCAGGCACAAGCGAGGGCAAATTCCCGGATTTGAAATTCAAAGTTGACAAAAGGTCAAAGCCGATTCCAGTAGAATTTTCTATTACAAATGATTTGCTTTTGTTCTCTGGCCTGTGGCTTGCAGACGGCTGTTTTGACGGCAAATTTGGAGTGGTTGTTTCTGTTGGAGATGAGCCAAGCAAAAGCGTATTGCGCAATGTTTGCAATCAATTTGGCCTGGCTGCCAGGTTGCACAGCGATAATTTTTCTACAATAATTTCAAACACTAATTTTGTTTGGTTTTTGAAAAATGTTTTGAACCTGAATGGAAATGCATATACAAAGCGTTTTCCTGGCTGGGTTTTCAATTTAAGCCAGGAACAAAAAGGGGTTTTTTTGAAAGGGCTTTTTTCCGGCGATGGATATGCAACAAAAAAAGAGATTGGAATTTCACTTGCATCAAAAAACATGGTTGCACAGATTCAGACTGTTTTGCTTGAAATGGGAATTTTTGCAAGAACAAGCGGTTTGAATCCCAGGGACAAAACTTACAAAACATATATTGGGCATGCAAAAAATTTTTGCGTTTTCAGGGAAAAGATTGGTTTTCTTCAGGAAAAAAAAGTCCAGAGGCTTGGGTCTTTGTGCACGCACAAGCCTTCACAAGATGCTTCTGACGTTATTCCCCTTGCCAAGGAAACAAAAGAAAAAATTGCAGGATTTATTCCGGGTTTTAACCGCCATGATTACATTTCCAGGGATTATTCCATTGGAAGGGCAAAACTTCAAAGCATGCTTTCGCACACTGCACAAAGAACCTGTTTAATTCAGGAACTGGAAAAAATTGCCTATGCGGATGTTTTTTGGGATGAAATTGTTTCCCTGCAAAAAATGGAATCCGAGAAAAATTGGGTTTATGATTTTTCTGTTCCTGAAACGGAAAATTTTGTTTGCCAGAACATACTTGCCCACAACACTCTTGAAATTCCAGTCCCTTACCTGAAGGAAATCGGCTTTAGCATTCAGCGCCTTAAAACAAGGAGCCCGATTTCTGTGAGCAAGACTGAAAGCGAGGTTGCTCCTGCAGAGGCCTTGAGGACTGCTTTGAGATTGGGGGATTCTGCGCTTGTAATCGGGGAAGTGAGAAGCAGGGAAGCAAAGGTTTTGTATGAGGCAATGCGTGTTGGCGCTGCAGGCAATATTGTAATTGGCACTATTCATGGCGATTCAGCTTACAGTGTCTGGGACAGGGTAGTGAATGATTTGGGTGTTCCAACCACTAGCTTCAAGGCAACTGATGTTGTTGTTGTTGCCCGCCCAATAAGATTTTCAGGTTCTTTGAAAAGGGAAAAAAGAGTTGTGCAGATTACTGAAGTGAAAAAGCACTGGGTTGACGACCCTGAAAGGGAAGGGGGATTGCTTGACTTAATGCTGTTTGATGCGAAAAAAGACAATTTGGAATTGCTGGAAGATAATTTGAAGGAATCAGAATTGTTTTCAAAAATTTCGAGGACAAGCGGCCTGACAATGAAGGAAATGTGGGAAGACATCAAAATGAGGGGTTATTCAAAATCTTTTTTGGTTGAACTGAAGCGCAATCATAATGTGCCAAAGCTTCTTGAAGCAGAAAACACTGTTGCCTGCAATAACAAATTGATGCTTTTCAAGCAGGAAGAAATTGAGCAGAATGGAAAAATTGATTATGGGCAGGTTTTGGGAAAATGGAAATACTGGGTTCAGAACACTTATTTGCCGAGGCTTGTGAAAAAAAAGCCTGAAACAGGAAAGGCTCTGCCGAAAAAACCCCAGGGAGAAAAAAAATAATTTTTTTTTTGTTGATTTTTTATGCCTGATACAAAGGGAAAGCGGGGAGAAGAATTTTTTGAGCCGGAAATTTCTCCGGGAGAATTATACAAAAAAATAATTGTAAGCAGGGATGACTTTGAGAAAGGCGAAAAAGGCCTTGTGAAAAGGGAAAATCCCCACTTTGTAGGATTTTGCAAGTCAATTCACCAGAAGTTTCCTTCTCTTGGGCAGGGGGCTTCTTTTACGCCAAAATTCAGGGAGGCAATTGATTTTTTGCACTGGGATTTGAAACCAGAGGAGCTTTCAGCAGCCACAAAACTTGTGATGATAGTAGCGCTTGTAATAGGAGCAGGCGCAGGAATTGGAATTATTTTTTCGCCTTTGTTCAATATTCTCATGGATTTTGTGCAGATTGACATTCTGGTTTACATTTATGCGCTTGTGCCTTTTATTGCACTCGCCTTGTTCCTCGCAATGTATGTCCAGAACTATCCAATCAATGCCGCAAAAGACGAGCAGACAAAAGCGCTTGGCTATGTGCCTGAGCTTGTCGGATACATGATAATGTCAATGAAGCTTGTTCCAAACCTTGAAAAGGCAGTTGAATTTGCAGCAAGCCATGGCAGGGGAAAAATTTCAGATGACTTCAAGAGAATTCTCTGGGAAACACAGATTGGCATGTTCCACTCATTGTCAGAAGCGCTTGATGACCTTGCCTACAGATGGGGAAAATTCAGCGATGAATTCAAGCACGCTTTGATGATGGTAAGGGCAAGCGTTCTGGAAAACACTGAAGCCAAAAGATACCAGTTGTTGGACAAGACAATGGAAACAGTGCTTGAATCAATCAAAAACAAAATGGAGCAATATGCAAGAAACCTTTCCCAGCCTTCAACAGTATTGTTTTATGTTGGAGTCCTTCTTCCGCTTATCCTGATTATTATCCTGCCAGTTGGAAGCGCTTTTTCAGGCACGCCAATGGCAACTCCCCTTGTCTTGATTGCAATTTACAACATTGGAATTCCAATAATAACCTTGATTTTTGCAATGCAGGTCATAAAAAAAAGGCCTCCCACTTATGTGCCGCCAAAAATTCCTGATGGCTTTCCAGGCCTGCCAAAAAAAGGCCAGATGGTTTTAGGCAAAACAGGCCTGAACACCACAATGATTGCTGCCATTATTCTTATTGCGGGAATTCTTCTTACTGTTGCTGTTTCACAACAGGGCCTGCCTCCAAAATCATTTATGCCGGAAAATTCTCCCCAGATTCTTCCTTCAGACCCAGATGCGCAGCAAATAATTTTAAGGGAAAAAGGGGATGCAAAATTTTTTGAACCTGGAGGAAAAAGATACAACGAATTGCGTTCAGAAGGCAAAAAAGACGCGCAGGCAAAAGACATTCTTGCAATGGAAGAGCAGAAATTTTTTATGGAAGCAAAAAACGATCCCACTCCTTTCATTCTTGTTTTTGGAATAATCATTGCAATTGCAATAGCATTTTTTGTTTTCATGTATTTTTCAAGCATTTACAAGCGCAAAATACAGCTTGAAATAATGCAGATGGAATCAGAATTCAAGGACTCGCTTTACATACTTGCTTCGCGCCTCGGGGAAAACAAGCCTGTTGAAGAAGCATTAAAGCACACAAGGGTTTTCCTGCCAAATCTCTTGATTTCACAAAGAATTTTTGGAAAAACAGTTGACAACATTGAATTGCTTGGCATGCCTCTTGAACAGGCGGTTTTTGACAAAAATTATGGTTCCCTGAAAAACCTGCCTTCAAACATTATCCAGAGTTCAATGAAAATTCTTGTTGATTCGGTTGAACTGGGGGTTAATGTTGCGGCAAGAACGCTTATTTCGCTTTCACTGCAACTGCGCAACGCTGAAAAAGTCAACAAAATGCTTTCCACTCTAATAAGCGATGTTGTTTCAATGATGCAGACAATGGTTGTTTTTATTGCGCCAATTGTTTTGGGAGTTACAACCGCGCTTCAAAAAGTCGTAATGGTTACTCTTGCAGGAATTGCTTCAAGCGAAATAACCCAGACAGTTGGCGGAGGCGCTGTTTCAGAAACAGGCTTCAGCCTGCCCCTCAAAGGAATTTCAGTTGAAGCCTTCAAGACAATGGTTTCTCCTGTGCAGTTCCTTTTAATTGTGACTATTTATGTAA
>JAQTNI010000051.1 GCA_028713935.1 Candidatus Iainarchaeum sp. | reverse complement strand
CCATCAGTAGCAAAAGGTTCTATTGCATAAGCATGCCCTGCTTCAAGTTTTCTTTCATCGTTCCTGCCAATGTTTGGAATTGAAATTCCCGCATGCTGCTGGTATTCCCCCAATTCATGCCCAGTAAGGTTCTGGACCGGATTGAAACCGTAAGACTTAATTGTTTTTTCAATTTCCTCTCCAATTTTTCCAATTGTTGCACCTTGTTTAACGGAAGCAAGCGCATTTTCAAGGGCTTTTTCGCTTGCCTCAATTAGTTTTGCAAAATCATTGCTTGGATTGATTGAAAAAGCAGCATCTGCAATAAAACCGTCAATATGTGCCCCCAAATCAACTTTCAAAAGGCCTTTTTCATTAAGAACAAGCTCGTCGTTAAAAGCGGGAGTAAAATGTGCAGCTGTTTCATTAATGCTCAGGTTAACTGGAAAAGCAGGCAATCCACCCATCTCTACAATATCCGCTTCTATTTTTTCAGCAATTTCCAGCAATTTTTGCCCTGGCTTTATGCGTTTTAAGGCATTTTCCTTTGCTTTCAGCAGAATTTTGCCTGCTTTAATATATTTTTCTTCAATGCTTTTCTCTTCTGTTTTTTCCTCTTTTTTTGCCATAAAAAAACCAAAAATTAGAATATCAGATTACAAATTCTTGAAAAAAAGAGTTTAAAAAAGGCAATTGTCTATTGAAAAGCCCCGAGTTTCTGCTGTTTTCCTCCCTGCAAAAGGTCTTCTGTTGTATATCCGAGTTCCTGTATTATGCGTATAACCGCGGGAACCAACTGATGTGTTATGTAGTAGTCAGCGTCGTAGTTGCCTTCTTTTACAAATTCTTCCAATTGCGCTTTTTCCGAAATGCTTTCCCCGCATCTCGTAATTATATATCCGACAACACTGCCGATTTCAATTTCTTTTCCTTTTTGCACTGCTTTTTTTGCAGCTGCAACATGAGGCCCAATGCTGGAGTATTTGTCAAGAGGCCTTTGAATCTGCGTTAAAACCACTAACTCTGTTTTCGGGACTTTTCCTGCCTTCAGCTCCAAAATTTTTTTTCTGATTATTTCAACTGCCTTTTCAGGGTTTCCTTCTTTCAGGACTGTTTCAAGCACTTCTTTTTGTGTTTCCCTTGCAATCCTTGCCCAGTCCCTTCTCACATATTCAAAGCCCACTATTTTCAGCTTGTCTTCAAAATCAATCAGGGCATATCTTTTTTTTGCAGCCTGTTTTCCCTCTCTTCTTGTCACAAAAATTCCGCGCCTGTAAAAGCCGTCTATTTCCAAGTCCATTGCTTCCGGAAGTTCCAAATTTATTTTTTCAACAAATTTTTTGACATCCTCGGTGCTTTTGTTTTTTGGAATTTCCAAAAAAGTCGAGTCTGTATTGTGCAATAGCACTTGCCCGCAGGAATCAACAAAGTTGTTGTTATCTTTGACGCTTAAATCGTAAACAAAACCAGAGTATTCTTCTGGTGTTATTTTTGTCATTATTCTTTTGTTTTGTTTTGTGCAAGTTTTTATACTGTAACATTTTTTTGATTCTCTGTAATAAACTGAATGTTTTTGCGATAATTGTTTTAAGAGCAAATCCAATCCGCTGATTACCCCTAATGATTTTGTAGTGTAAGAAAAATTGTTTTTTATGTATTCTGCGGAATAACCCAAGCGCTTGTTTACTGCGTGGCTGCCATCGCCTTCTATCATTTTTTCCAACAAGATTTTTTTATATTTGTCCTGAACATTGAAAATAAAATTTGGCAGTTTTTTCCCATGGCTTTTTTGACCGCAAAACATTTTAAAGAAAACTGCGGAGATTCCATTCATCATTTGCAATTTGCACGTATTGTCTGTGTAGGTTATTCTTTTTTCTTGACCCCCGTTTTTGTAAACAAGGTTTCTTTCTTTTTTTGTTGACCTTATTATGCAGGTTTTTGCATTGGATAATAATGCATAATCCTGTTGCAGTGATTCAAGCCATTCAATGTTTGAAGAGGAAATGCTTGCCCCGCTTCTTTTTGCTGTTGTTTCAATTGTAGAACTGCTGCCTTCTGCAATGTATGCGCCCAAAAGCCTGCACATCGATTCGAATTCTTTGGAGCCGATTTTGATGAATCTTTTTAGTTTTACCGGCTTTTTTATGTCCATCCAACCAAACCAAACAAATTCATTGTCATGGCGCAGTTTGTTTATTTTTTCTCTGCCCTTATAACTTATTTTTGGCGAATACCTGCCAAGCTCTTCTGCCAAATCAAGGATTTTTATCTCTTTTGCCTTTGGGGTGTGCCATGGGGAAAAAAATTCTTTGCCTTGCATTTCTGCCGGTTTTATTTCTTTTAAGATGCCCTTTTCTTTTGTTATAACTGAATGGTCTTCTGTAACTCTTGTTTCACCGAATTTTTGGTTTACCCTGAAAATTTTTTTTGCTGTTTTGTGCCGAATTATTTCTTTAATCGGCTTCCATTCCGCTTCAAGGCTTTTTGGATTCACTGACAATGCTTCAAAACCTTTTGGCACAACAATTTCTTTCTCTTCTCTTATTGCAAGCAGTTTTTTGTTTTTTTCAAAAAATTCTTCAATGTTTTTTACCTCGATAAATCCTTTTGGATTTTTTATTGTGACAAATCTTTCTGCTGTAATGCTGTCACCGTAAAGCGCAGTGAACCCCGCTTCCTCTGTTTTGTGTATAACTTCGCGCACATAATGCCTGCTCCATGCAGTTACTGCCCGCGCGCACTCCATGCTATACCATCTGCTGCGCGCAAAGCCCAGATACCCATAATGTGAATTCAGCAGTATTTTCAATGCCTGCTGCCTTGCATTCAGCTTCTGGAATTCAGCTGACAATTTCTTTGCTTTTTTTAATTCTTTTTTTATTTCAATTCTTTTTCCAAGAATATCCCTTAACACTATTGGCAGAAACCCTGTTTTTTTTTCACAGAACCAGTCCTTGTCAGGCGCAAGGTTTTTTCCTTGCATGCATTCCTTATGCCCACAATTCATTGTTTCAGGGCTGATGTTATGGGAAATTATTATGCTTGGATGCAGGCTCCGAAAATCAAGCACTGCAATATTTTCATGCAGGCCAGCAATAGGCTCTTTCACATAGCCCCCTTTAAAGGTTTTCTGGATTCTTTCCGAAACGCTTGCTTCAGAAGGTCTGTTTGGCACAAGCTCTTTCATTTCAAAGGCTTTCCTGATAAGAAGCGATTCTACCAGCAGGGAGGCGCTTGCCCTGCTGACATCAAAAATGTTTTGCCTTACAATTCCGCAGAATTCAACAAGCAATTGCAAATAATCCTCGGCTATTCTCAGTGCAAAAACAGAGTCTTCAAGATTGTAATTCACAAGCTCTTCAAGGCCTTTTTCTGTTTCCCAGATTTTGTTTATGTCCTGCGAAAAAATTTTTTTCTTTTCATAATTGTAAAGCCTTTTTACAACACTTTCCAAATCATACTTTATTATGCTCACTACCCCAAACCTTGAAAGCATTCTCAGCATGTGAAAGGCATCCAGGTGCTGCATTGCCTTGAATCTTGAAGACCGGTCAGAGAGGCCTTTCTTTTTTATTATCACTGGGGAATTTCCAAAGCCAATGTTAAAGACTGTTTTTAACTGCCTGGCTCTTTCCTTGAAATAAGGAAAATCAAAATTATCCCCGTTATAGCTTACAATAATATCAAGTTTTTGCTTTTGCACAAATTCAGCAAAGCCTTCAATCATTTTTTTTTCATTTTCAAAAATCCTGCAATTCAGGTTTTTTTCAAGCTGTTTTTTTGTAGTGAAAACAAGCCTGTCTTTTTTGCCCGCAAAAGAAATCATGAGAATAGGGTCTTTTTCAGGATTGCTGAACCTGCCCGGAGAATAAGTTTCAATGTCAACTGCAGCAATATTCAATTCAATTTCTTCAGCTTTTGCCGGCTTTATTTCACTTATTATGCGCCTGCTATTTTTTTCAGAAAAGCTTATTTCTATGCTTGCCATTGGAGCAAGGCCAGTGTCAAGCAGGTATCTCCTTGCAAAAGGAATGTCAAATTCCCTGATTTCAAATTCCCTTGTTTCCCTGAAAGTTTCCCGCGCTTCTTTCAAAGCCTTTGTGCTCCTGAAAACAATTTTCAAGGTTTTTTTCCCGCTTTTTTCAATTTCCTCTACTGCAAAAATTCTTGATTTTTCTTCGCCAAATTCAATTTGCAAAAGCGCTTTTTTTGTTTTTTCAAGGCCCATGCTTTCCTTTGGGACAAGCAGGAAATATGGCCTGAAGCTCAAGTCAAAGAATTCCAGAATCCCTTTTTTTGTCCGCAAAAACAACTGGATTGCAGAATCAGGGCCAATGTTTTCATAATCCAGGTCAAGCAGAATTCCTGTTTCTTTTTCAAGAGCCATGTATTTACTAATTGCAAGCAAGCTTTTATTAATAATTTTTGAAATAAAAAAGCTGCCTTGCATTAGGCAGTAGGTTTTAATAATAAGAATTCTGTTATTAGTATACAATTTGCTTTATTGGTTTTTTTTATGGCACAGGATTTTTCAGGGACACAGTCACAGCAGGCACAGGGGCATTCGCGAGGCGGAAGCCAGGGCCAGGTTCCCCAAAAGGCAATTGGCGTAATCACCGCTATCAGGGAGGACATAAGAAGCCTGAGCAGCTCTATCCTGATTATAACCCAAAAAATGAAATACCTTGTAAGGAACGAAAAAATTTTGGGCAGAAACCTCATTGTTTTGAACAAAAAAATTTCAGGCCTTGAAGACAAGCTTTCTTCTGGCCAGTTTTCTTCTGGAACAGGGCTTGGCAGTGGCGATGCAGAGGCAGTGGTTGCAAGGCTCGAGGAAATGAACAAAAAAATCCTTGAGCTTGAAGCCCAGTTTTCCCAGCTTAGAGGCTCGGCCGCTTCACAGGAACAATTGCAGGAACTAAAGTATATAATCGATTCAATCAATCCCCTTGAATTCACTACTCTTTCACAAGTGAGGGACATGATTGACGAAAGGCTTGAAAAAGCAAAAAAGAAATAAAATTTGATTATTTTTTTTGTTCTGTTTCTGTTGTTTCGCTGCAGGTGCTTAGGCCTGGCCTGAGTTCCACGCGGTATACTTTTTCGTCTTTTACATGGATTCCGGCATCGTTTTCTTTTATGAGAATTACCCTTGTTTCTGCGATTTCCCTTACTGCTGGCTGGAGCTCTATTTCTTTTTCAGTTTCCAATATAAAGCCAATGCCGTATTTTTCAAGTTTTTTCAGGTCTTCTGTTATTTCTTCTGCAATTTTGTTCTGTTCTTCCCTTGCAAGGAATTTTGATGCATTGGGAATGAAAACAATTGCCCTGAGGTTTTTCAATTCGCCTTTTTTTGAAAAATGCTCCAAAAAACAGTTCAAAAGGGAATCCAGCACAAATAGTTTTTCCCTGTCGTCATTGTTTTCAGGGTGAATAATGCTTGCCCTGCTTATGCCCTGTATTCCGCCTTCGGAAATTTTTTTTACGTCCATTTGCTCCCCAAAAAGGTTTGCATACATCTCGTTCACAAGCAGCAGGAACCTTAATGCGCAGTGTTTTTGGTAGTCATTAAAATGGGTTTCAATTTTTTCTTCTGAAACCTTTTTCATGAATGCCTCCATTGAGCCGAATTTTTGTGTTCCCATTAATTCGGAAATTTTTTTGCTTGCAGGATTGTCGCCCAGGCCGAAAATTGCGGGAAAGCCCGCGGGGCTGATTGTTGAAATTTCAGTTTTTATCTGTTCTCCCACAAAAAAATCTTTTACTGGAAATCCAATCGGGTCTATTTCCAGGCCGAATTTCTGGAGTTCAAGAGTGTTTTTTGTGGGCTTTGAAAGCCCTGAAAAGGCATTGTCCCAGTCAAGAATTATTGCTGTTGCCCCTGAAAGCATGCATCCTTCTATCAGTACGTGCATTGCGTGCATTCTTTCGGATTTTTTTCCTTCGGAAATTATTGTTTTTTTGAAAATTGCCATCGGCTCTTTTACTGCCTTTCCGTCTTTTGCAAGGCCGAGCGAAACTTCGCCGAAGCTGATTGCCCTGCGCTCTTCTGCAAGCGCAGTTATTTTTTTGTATTTTGGTGAAAGCATCTGCATCAATAATGGCTGTGAAAAAAAAGCCTCTTTTATTTCGTCGGGTGCTTCTTTTATTTCTGTAAGGTCCAATTCATAGGCAATTGTAATGTTTTTCAGGATTTCAGAGCTTTGTTCAAGGTTCCGAAGAATTTCTTCAAGCTCAATGTTTATTTTTTCCTCGTCATAACTCGCATAGCTTGGCTTTGATGCAATGAGCAGGAATTTTTCAGTTTCATGTTCGCTGTGCTTTATTATTGCGGTTGCTTCTTTTGGCAATGCCGACACAAAAGCCTCAAGTTCTCCGGTTGCGTGAAAAACCTTGTAGGCTTCCAGGACAAGCCCAATGGGAACGTCGCCTTCTTTTTCAACAATGGAAACAAGCACAGTCAGATTCGGGTTTGTATAAATCCCTATTTCATGGGACTCCACTGTTCCCTTGAATAATTCCCTCCATGGGCCTTCCTTGATGAGAAATTCCAAATTCAATCCCTTTTTTTGTGTTATGCCTAAAAGTCAATTTATTTAAATGGGTAATTATATAATATAAACGTGGATATATAATTTTGCCTCTGCCTTTTCTTTCTTTGAAAAAGAAAGAAAATGCAAGCACAATGTCAAACAATCAAATATTGTTTCAATGTTTCTTTGCTTGACATTGTGAGCCAAAAGAAAGAAATCCCAAATCTTTAATAAACAGGCTTAATTCGGAGTGGTTTTTACGGTTAACGAAGAAGTCGTGGTAAGCACTGTTAAAAGAATGGTGGATTCCGGAATTGAAGACAAGGTTATTGTCAAAACCCTGGAAGACATCGGCCTTGGCGAGAATGAAATCAGGCAGTATCTTTTGCAGGTAAAAGGAGTGCCTGCCCAAAAAGAAACTTCGCATTCACAGTTTCCTGATGATGCACAGGCAACCCAGGAATTGCTTCATACTGTCACCCATAACACGCTTGATGAGCATTCTGAAAAAATTGATTCCCTGCACCAGTCTGTTTCAGGCCTGCATGAAAAAATTGATGCAATTTCAGTCGGGCCAAGCAATCAGGATCTTGCTTCCCAATTGGCCTTGTTGAACCAAAAAATTTTTGATTTGGAAAAACAGGTTTCCGACTTAAAGGCAATGGCTTCTGCTTCAAAATCCCTGCTGGAAAAAATCTTGGAAGCCAATAGGAAAATTGTTGAAAAATTATAATAGTTCTGTTTATCAAAAATTCAAGCTTTTTTCTTTTGGGCACCTTGCACTTTTCTTTTTTTCAAAAAAAGAAAAGGGCAGAATCACATTCCCATTAGTTTTTTGAATGCTTCTGCAAGTTTTTTTATTCCTGCCGAGGCGCCTGCATTGCCTTTGTAAACCCACCTGTAGCTTTCCATCTTGCCCCGTTTGTAAGGGTAATCTCCGGGTGCAAACAATTGTTTTCCGGCTTTGTCGCCCATTTCTTTTAAGCCTTCTTCCCAGATTGCATTGCTTGGGAATTGGCCTTCCGCTTTTTCCACTTCTTCGGGAACGCCCCTTCCAAGCGCTTTTGCTGTTTTTTTTGTTGCAGAGCCGAGTTTTTGCAGTATTTTTGCTGTTGCAAAAAGAAGCGCCGCTATTATGCAGGCAATTCCTATTGCAGCCTGCCCTGTTTCAAAAAGAATTGCCGCTGCAGCAATCAGCCCAAGAAAAATTATTGCAAACATATCTGTGCCTTTTGTTTAAATTCGTGTGAGCGAAGCGAACCACAATTTGCAAAGCAAATTGCTCTTTTCCCAGGGCTTTTCTCTTTAGAGAAAAGGCCTAGCCGAAGCCCATTGGCGGAAGCCCTTCGTCCATTCCTCCGCCTAAGCCCATGTCCATTGGATAGGGAGAAGCCTCCTGTTTTTTGCCTACTCCGAAGATAATTGCGAGAATGATTAACCCAAACACTACGAATGGCCATAGTTCTTTCAGGTTGTCTGCCACTAAATAGATTACTGCTGCTGCAATTCCAAGCAGTACAATTGATTTTATGTCTCTTGTTGTAAGCGCAAGCAC
>JAQTNI010000050.1 GCA_028713935.1 Candidatus Iainarchaeum sp. | reverse complement strand
TTATTCAAACACTATCAACCAGAATACAACAACACGCCGCACTCAAGCTTAAAATATCTTACACCCAATCAAGCATATAGAAACAAACAAAAAAATGGAGCCATAAGCGCTGTCACGTAACACCTAATAATAAAATAATTGCCAAAAATTAGAATTTGGAGGTGGAAAAATGCTGGCACAAATCCCGACAGACCTGAAAAAAAATTCAAAGGAAGACATTGACAAGGAAATTCTTCGGATTGGAATGATAGCGGAGCTTGACGCTGTGAGCTTTTACGAGCAATTAGCTGCAATGACGCAAAGCAATGGCCTGAAAAAACTTTTTCTCGAAATTGCAAGGGAAGAAAAAACCCATATGGGGGAATTCCAGGCAATGTTATTAAAGCTGGACAAGCAGCAGGAAAAAGAGCTTGAAAAAGGAAAAAAAGAAGTTGAAGATTTAATTTGAATCTGGCGTGAAAAAATGAAAATAATTGAAAAGCTTTTGGTAAGGCCGGAAGATTTTCAGCCATCTTTCCCGAATTGGGCAGTGCAGGGAGCATTAAATCCCGCAGCAGTCAGATTGCCAAACAAAAAAATTGCCTTGTTAGCCAGGGTTTCGGAAGCAGCTGTTAAAAAAAACGAGATTGTCTGCCCAGTGATTATTTCGGAAAAGCATTACAGCGCAAGCAGTGAAAAAATCGGCAAAAAAGAAATTCTTAAAAAAATCGGCAACGGGGTTTTTTTCAAGAACGGCACTTGCAGGCTTACAAACATTTCTGAATTCAGGAAAATTTTGCTTGACGAAACAGGATTTAACATTGAAAAAATAGAGCAAAAGCCTGTTTTTACTGGCACGCATGATGAAGGCGAATTCGGAGTTGAAGACCCGCGCATTACTGTTTTTCACAGGAATTATTTGATGGCTTATGTTGCTGTTTCGCACAATGAAGGAGTTTCAACCTGCCTTGCTGTTTCAAAAAACCTCCACAATTGGCAGCGCAAAGGAATAATTTTCAGGGAACAAAACAAGGACGTTGTTATTTTTCCTGAAAAAATAAACGGAAAATTCGTTGCACTTCATCGCCCAGAAGGAAGCTTTTATTTTAGCAGGCCTTCCATATGGATTTCTTATTCGCCCGACCTGACTTACTGGGGAAAAGAAAAAAGCATTCTGCAGCCAAGGCAGGGCTGGGAAAGCAGCAGGATTGGAGCAGGAACAGTGCCTATTAAAACAAAACAAGGCTGGCTTGAAATTTATCACGGAGTTGAAAAAAAAGGCAATAAAAAAATTTACAGTGCGGGAGCAGTTCTGCTTGACTTGAAAAATCCGGAAAAAGCAATTGCAAGAAGCCCCCCTGACAAGCCTTTGATTGAACCAAACAGGGAATATGAAAAGCACGGCTTTGTAAGCAATGTGGTTTTTCCAACAGGAGCATTAATGGACTTGAATGAAAAGGATTTGCTGCTTTTTTGCGGAGGCGGAGACAAAGTAATCAGCGTGAAAAAAATTGCTTTAAAAGATATTCTGGATTCAATGGAATATTATTGAGGTGGTTTTATGAATGAATTTGTGAAAAAACTTATTTCAATTCCAAAAAAAGACATTGAAGAAATTTCAAAGGCCGTTTCTCTTGCAAAAAGCGAGGAAGCAAAGGCAAGGGATTTTTACCAAAGCAATTCTGAAAAAACTTTGGATATTGAAATGAAAAAAGCACTTGCGTTTCTTGCAAAAGAAGAAACAGAGCATTTCAATGCATTGACAGGAGTGGAATCCGCCTTAAAGGAAAACTGGAAATTTGCAGTCATAAAAGACAGTGTCCTTCAGCATCTGGAAAGGCCTGTTATTTACCCTGAAAAAGGCTCAAAAGCAAACATGGAGGGAAATTCAGAGCTGGCTGTCTTGCTCTGGGCAATGAGAGCTGAAACAAAAGCCAAAAATTTTTATCTGGCACAGGCTGAAAAAACAAGAATAAAAGAAGTAAAGCACTTCTGGGAAACACTCGCTGAATTTGAAGCAGAACACTTCAATTACTTGGACAGCCTTTTTTCAACATGGACAAACACAAGCGATTACATAATGGGATAAAAAAATGGCGCATGCAAGACCAAAAAAGCGCAGATTTCCATGGGTTAGGCCAAGATTTTCCCCAAAGCCTGGGCAAAAGTATGAACCAAAACACTTGCAGCCATTGGCAAGGCAAATGTTTGAAAGATTATCAGAATTATCCGGCATACCAATTCAACAACTGCTTCCCTGGAGAGGGACCGACAACAAATGCAAGCCAGCATATAGCTATTACCAGCTGGCAACTCACTCCATTCATTTACCTAAATTTGTCTCTGCAAAATATTTAGATTCTTTAATAACTTTCCTGCTGTCTGGCCCAAAAACAAGTACGGCTCAGCACGAGCATATTCATTCAATAATAGAACTCTTGGGCAGTACGCCGAGAAAATGGCCCGAAGAATTGCAGCAAGAAGATTTTGCAGATGTGGGGGGCTATCGATGGACCGGAAGGATATTTCTGCATAGAATAAATAGTTTTTATAGAAAATATGGAGTGGACGGACTATTATCTGTTTTTGCCAACACCTCAAAAATAGAAACCACAAGAGACCTAAATGCACTAGAAAAAAAATTGGAATCAGATGGTTACATAACCCCTGCTGGTTTTACAGTAAAAGGAATTTCCTGGTTTAAAACATTGGCCAAAAAAGAAGATATTGAAAGAAGGCTTGCTAAAATAAAAAAAATACGCAAAGAAGAAAGGTTGTCAGCAGAATGAAATTATTTTCCAAATTCCTTCAAGAATTTTTCTTTTTTAAAGGAATTTTCTTTAATTGCAGTGCGGATTTTTTTCATCAGGCCCTGGATAAAAAACAAGTTGTGGTAACTGAGGAGCTTCATTGCATTTTCCTCTTTTGTCCTGTACAAATGGTGAAGATAGCTTCTCGAATAATCCCTGCAGACAAAGCAATTGCATTTTTTTTCCAATGGCTTCAAATCAATCCTGAATTTTGAAGAATCAATGTTAAGGTTTTTTTCAAAAGCAAAAGCCAGCCCATGTCTTGCCACTCTTGTGGGAAAACAGGAATCAAAAATATCAATTCCCATTGAAACAGATTCAATTATTTCCCTTGCAGAGCCAACTCCCATCAGATAACGCGGCTTTTCAAAAGGGATTTTTTGAAAAGCAGATTTTATTGTTTCCTGCATTTTTTCCTTTGATTCTCCAATGCACAAGCCCCCCAAAGCAATGCCATCAAAATCAAGGGAAACAATCTGTTCAGTGCTTTTAATGCGCAGCTTTTTTTCAATGCCTCCCTGAGAAATCCCGAACAACAACTGCTTTTTGTTTTTGTGCGAGGCAATGCATCTTTTTGCCCAGGCAAAAGTCCTTTCAGCAGAATCAGTCAGGCGCTTCAAATCACTCCCTGCAAGTGGAACATCATCAAGGCACATTGCAACATCGCTTCCAAGCCTGCTTTGAATTTCAATTGCTTTTTCAGGAGTGAACAACATTTTTTTGCCATCAAAAGGATTCCTGAAAAGCACTCCTTGCTCTGAAAGCCTTAAGCAGAATTCCCTGCTTAAAACCTGGAAACCCCCTGAATCAGTGAAAATTCCTTTTTGCCAATGCATAAAATTATGCAGGCCCTTGTGCTTTCCAATTACTTCAAGGCCTGGCTTTAAATGAAGAATAAACGCATTGCTGATAAGGCAATCAGTCCCTGCTGACAAAACTTCTTCGTTTGACAAATACTTGACAGAGCCTTTTGTTGCAACAGGCATGAAAAAAGGAGTTTCAATTGCACCATGCGCAGTTTGCAAAGTTCCCGCCCTTGCTTTTCCGCAAACAGAATTTATGCTGAATGTTTTCATGTTTCCACGCCAATCCAAAAAAAATCAATTAAAATCAGGCTTTGCCAAGCAATTTTCTCAGTTTCCTGATTTCATTGAACAACAATTCATTGGCTCTTTTTCTTCTTGCCAATCTTTCTTCCAAAGACAAAACAGGCTTTTCTGGAAAAATTTATGCAGCTTTATTTCTCCTTGTTTCCGCAGCAGAATATTTTTTTCTAATTTTCCTTCTTTAGAAACTTCCTCTGCGCGAATTTCACTTAGCCTGGCAATCCTTGCCCTTATTTGTTCAGGAGTTTTTCCTCTAATTCTTGCTGGCCAGCGCGCTACTCTTTTTCTTTCCATTTCCCTTGTCCAGGACTTCCCAAAAAATCTTGTTCTAACCATTTGCTTCAATAAAAATAGGTGCAATTAATTTAATTTAGCTTTCCTTTTTTGGCAAGCAAATTTGTTTATTAAAAATCAGGGTTCTTTCTTTTGGGCAATCTGTTTACCAAAGATTCGGGTTTTTCTCTTTTGGGCGAGAGTTTTTTCTTTTCTTTGGGCAACCATCTTTTCTTTCTTTTTGGGCAACTTACACTTTTTCTTTCTTTTAGAAAAAGAAAGAAAAAGGGAGTAGGCAAAGGAGGCGGGGCATTTTAACAGGAAAAAAAAGCAATTCCGGCAAGGGTGTGGGTTGGGAGTTAGTGGGTTTTAACTTTAAACAGTCCTTGCCAAAAAAACTACTTTTCTTCCTGCCTGAATTTTACTCAAATGCCCCTCCTTAACAAGTTTGTTCAAGCGCTGCGAAGCAGCATTTTTTCCTTTATAACCTAATTCTTTTTTTATGTCATCAGCGGAAATCTGGCCTTTTTCAAAAGCAAGATGCACAATTAACTGGTCATTTTCAGGCAAAGCCTTCAAAGGAACAATTCCGTGTTCAGAAAAATCCATTCCAATTTGTGGCTGGGAAAACTGTGAAGGCAAAACCTGCTCCTGAGGCGCTGTCTTTAGCCTAAGCATAATAGAATCAAACTTCTCATTGATTTTTTCAAGCATCTGATTGGTTTTTTCTCTCTCTTGAGAGAGCTTGAACAATAAAACAGCAATAAACATTGGGTTTTTGCTATATTCCAGGATTTCCTGAATATCAAAAGTCATTTCATTAAACTTGGGAGAAATCTTCTTCAATAGCTCAGAATCCCCAACAAGCTCAGACAATGCCTTGACACCATCATGTTCCATCATGTTACTATCATGATAGTGTCATGATATTTAAATACTTTTCGGATTTCGGAACTTTGCACAAAAAGGGATTAAAAATTAGGTTTCTGAACCTCGTTTTTGTGCATTACCCCTTCTTGCACATTAAGGGGTTTTCCGCTATTTATTATGCTTTTAGCCAATTTAAATATATCGTTGGTGCCGAAAATGAATTCTGGATTTATGCCTAATTCATTAGTTTTCTGAGAGCGATTATTTTTAAGGTTTATAAAATAAACTTCATTCTCATTTCTTCTTTAAAATTACAGCAGTGCCATATGCAAGGACTTCTGTGATTCCGGATGCAACTTCTGTCGCATCATATCTCATTCCAATAATTGCATTAGCTCCAAGGTCTTCAGCATGCTTCATCATCATGATAAATGCCTCTTCACGAGCACGCTCGCAAAGCTTTGTATATAATGTAATATTGCCTCCAAAGAGAGATTGAATTCCTGCCCCTATGTTCCCAATTAATGAGCGGGAACGCACAATAATTCCTCTTACAATTCCCAGATTCTTGACAGTTGCATAGCCATCTAACTCAAAGGCAGTTGTTATCATATTTTGTTCCATGTTTTTTACCTCCCCCTATATCTTTGGCAATTTTAAAGGCATCGTTCAAATTTTTATTGCTGCCTTTTCTTCTGCAAGCAAAAGTTGTTTTTGCAGGAGCCCATCATATATTTCAACAAGTTTTTTGGCCTCTTCGTTTTTCTGGTTGAGTTTGTAAAGCTTGGCTCTTCCTATTTCACGGGTTTTAACAACAATCCCTTGTTTCTCAAAAGCGGGAAAAATTCTGTGAAGAGTGCTCCAGCCAATGCCTGCGTTTTGAGCCAAATCAGTTAAACTGTAATCAAGCTCTCTGCCAGTAATCAAAAATTCCAACAGCCTTGCATTCGGATTGTCACCCAAAAAGTCAAGAAAAGCATTTCCCATAAAACCACTCTAACAATATCTGTATAGGCAACAATATTTAAATCATTTGTTTTGGAATATTAACATACCATTTGGGAGTCAGAATGTTTTTATTTGTTTTCTTCTTTTTATTTGGCTATGGCAGAAGAAGTTGTTTTCATTAAGCGATTTATCCTAAGGAAACTGATTAATCTGGGAAAGATTGGAGGTTCGCATACTGCTGTTTTTAATCTTTCAAAGGGCCTGCCTAATCACATTCGCTCCAACAAAAAAGGCCAAAAAGAAATAGAGCAGGCAATCAAGGAATTAGTTAATGGGCAATTCCTACTTTCAAAGCAATCCACAAATGAACAGCATGTTTCAATCAACCCAAGAAAAATAAAAGAAATAAAAGAATTTTTGGGATTGCAGGAAACCTAATCCCTTTACTTTTTGCGCATTCTTTAGTGGACCCTAACAAGGTACATTGGCAGTAGTATTTCATGGTTTTTTATGCCGCTTGCGGTTCCAGTTACTCCAGTAACTTCCTTCTTGCTATCCAAGCATTCTTTGATGTTGCTTTTCTCGCAGCTTGCAATGAGATTGATTATGTCATAACCAAATGCTGCAACAAAATTCGGCTCCTTGTTATACTTTGCCCTGTAAGCCTGCTTGAAAGGTTCGCTGTTCCCGGGAATTGAAAATGCAAATTGTTCTGTATAAAACGTAATATTCGGTGCCTTTGCCTGTGTTTCCGGGTCAGACTGGACATTTGACACTTCAATAATCGGAATGTCAAATTTCAATTCTCCAATTTTCTTCAGGATAGCCAAAGATTCGCTTGGGGGAGTTGGGATAAACAATAATGCTTCAGGATTCGCTTCTTTCGCCTTAGTCAGTATTGTTGAAAAATCAGTTTCATTCGGAATATAAGATTCAAAGAACACTATTTCCTTGCCCTGCTCTGCACTCAATTCCTTTACTTTGTTTGCAACAGATTTTGCATATTCATCCTCCCTGTAAACAACAGCCAATTTTGTAACGCCCTTTAGGGGAGAAATATCTGATTCAAAAGCAGGCAGAGCAAAATGATTAGCATCCGAATAATATCTATAAACATAGTCATTAGTAAGATTGTTCGCAGCACTCTGGGTCACAATCATGACTTTTTTATCTTCTTTTACAATGGAAGCAAGCGGGATACTTACAATACTCAAAGAAGATACAAAAAGGTCTGGCTCCTGAAGCCTTAATTTTTGATACGCAGTTATTCCATCCGATGAAGCGCCTTTACTATCCTCATAAATAACAGACAATTCTGGATGGGCTTCAAGAGCAAGCTCCATTCCATTGCGGGCACTCTCGCCCCATATCGCAGACGGCCCGCTTAAGGCAAGCACTGCCCCTATTTTTATTGTCTTGCCTTCTTGTTTCGCAGGCAGGTTGTACACAATTATTCCAGCAATCACCAAAATAACTATAACTGCAATAACGGAATAAACAAGAATTTTATTTACCATACGCAATTATTGTGCGTTTTCGGTTATAAACATTTCTCCCTGCAGTTTGAAAAACCAGAAACCCTTTATTGTGTAAAAAAAGGTTTTTTTGCGCATTCTTTTGTTTTTGCAACAAGCTTAAATTTATTGAACTCTAATATTGAATAATGGTTGATAGGTTAACATGGGAAAAAGAAGTCAGAAAGACCATTGACAAAATTAAAACCCATAAAAAGAAGTATTCAGTGGAAGTAAATGGAATAAAAATTCACATTTTTCCCAATGTTTTCTCTCCTGCCTATTTCACGGACAGCAATTGGATTGCCAGCGCAGTTTCAAAAATTGTTGGCAAGCACAGTTTATTAGAAATCGGAACCGGAACAGGAATAATAGCACTCTTTGCCGCTTTGAAAGGGGCAAAAGTAACTGTTACAGATATTAATCCAGAGGCAATAAAAAATGCAAAATATAATTTTGAAAAGCAAGGATTGAAACTAAAAGCATATTCCGGGGATATGTATGCGCCAGTGCCAGCACAAGACAAATTTGATTTTATATTCTGGAACCATCCCTGGGGTTATGCAAATCCTCGATACGGCGAAGTTTTGCAAAAATCAGTATTCGACTACAAATATTCTGGCCTTAAAAAATACGTTGAAGGCGCCAAATCCCATCTAAAACCAAGTGGGCGCCTTTTATTGGCCACTTCCAATTTTGCATTATCATCAGAAATAGAAAAAATCGCAGCTGAAAATTGTTACAAAATTAAATTATTGAAAGAAAAA
>JAQTNI010000049.1 GCA_028713935.1 Candidatus Iainarchaeum sp. | reverse complement strand
CAGGGTCTGCAGATAAAGGCATTTTCCTGATTGCCCTGCCAATTGTTTCGCCTGCCTTGTCACTCCAGCCAATGCTTTGTGCAAAGCCGGAAACATTTTTTGCTGTTGCTGCAAGATTTTCAACGCAAAGTGCTTTTCCGCCTCCACAGGCAGCTTTCCCCCCTGTGTGAATGTATGTTGTTACTTTTCTCGGCTTTTTTTTGCCGATTGCAAAGCTTCCTGCGCTAGTGGAAAATTTTTTCATAAAACCGCCAGAATCAGAATTTTTAATTTCCCCTTGTTTTTTGCTTTATTTTTTTCAGCCTGAAAATGTCATCGCGTTCAAGCTCTTCAAGGCGCAGTGAAACAAATTTTGCTTCGCTGTTCATTCTTGGGATCACATTGAATTCAAGGGCGTTTACTCTTCTTTTTGTCTTGTCAATTGCAACCAATAATTTTTTGAGAGTGGTTTCTGTTTCGGCTGCAGTTATTATGTTTCCCAAAACCCGTTCGTGCGATTCTGCTGCATCGTCAATGTATCCCGAAGTGCCTATTACTCCGTAGCCCCTTTCATGGAATGCTTCTACCCTGTGCTGTGAATGGATTTTCGGGACAATTACTCCCATTACATTCCGTGTTTCAAGGGTTATGTTTGCCTTTGGCTTTAGTGCGAAAGAAGCTGACCTTACTGTTGCTGTGCCGTCAACTGCCCTTGCAAGGTCAATTGCTGTTTTTGCCTTCAAATAGTTTTCCGTCAGGTCTGATTTTGATTTTTTTGCTTCCTTGAGCGTTGCAAAAAATTCTTTTACAAGCCCGTCTCGCTTTTTTTTCAGGAGAGAATGCCCGAAATCAGCCAGCTTGATTTTTTTTTTGAGCTTTATCAGCTCTGAACGCGTTGGTTTTATTTCAGGCAAGCAAATCACTTTTCCCACATTAAAAAACTTTGTTTTTTGACGCGTCGCAAACCCTTGGTTTGCAACGAGGCTTTTGAAAGCGAACATCAGTGAGTGCTTCAAAAGGCTTAATCACTTTCTTTTTTTTGTTTTTGTTGTTTTCTGCTTTTTCTGGATTTTTTTTTTGTTTTTTTGCTTTCATGTTTTTCAGTTTCGGCCTTGCCATTTTGCTGTGCTGGTGCTGTGCCTGTTCCGCCGGCTTCATTGATTACATGCACTTTTTCAGATTCCTGCTCTTCTTTTCCTTTTGACTTGAAAAACCCGAGGCCGAGTTCTTTTGAATATTTTTCAATCAGCTTATCGTCAATTCTTGTAAGCTCGTTCTGTGGCAGCAAGGTCAATAGTTTCCAGCCCAGATTGAGTGTTTCCACTATGCTTCTGTTTTCCCTGTTTCCCTGTTTTACAAAAGTTGTTTCAAATTCTTTTGCAAAAGCCAGGAATCTCTGGTCTCTTTCGCTTAATGCTTCTTCTCCTACGATTGCAGCAAGCCCTCTTAATGACCTGCCTTCCGCGTATGCTGCATAAAGCTGGTTGCTTACTGCCCTGTGGTCTTCCCTTGTATTGTCTTTTCCAATTCCCTTGTTCATTAGCCTGCTTAATGATGGCAGCACGTCAATTGGGGGATAGACCCCGTTTCTGTGGATTTCCCTGCTGAGCACTATCTGGCCTTCTGTAATGTAACCTGTCAGGTCTGGTATTGGGTGTGTAATGTCATCGCCAGGCATTGTCAGGATTGGAATCTGCGTTACGCTTCCTGTTTTTCCTTTTATCAGGCCTGCTCTTTCATAAATCAATGCAAGGTCAGTGTACATGTATCCAGGATAACCTCTTCTGCCAGGCACTTCTTCTCTTGCAGCGCCGATTTGCCTGAGGGCTTCACAATAATTTGTCATGTCTGTAAGAATAACAAGCACATTCATATTGTGGGTATATGCAAGGTATTCTGCTGCTGTAAGCGCCATTCTTGGAGTGACAAGCCTTTCAACTGCAGGGTCATCTGCAAGATTCAGGAAAATAGTTGTCCTTTTCAGCGCGCCTGTCTGTTCAAAATCCATTATGAATTGCTGTGCTTCTTCGTTTGTTATTCCCATTGCCGCAAAAACAACTGCAAATCCGCCTTCCACTCTTGCCTGCCTTGCAATCTGCAGTGCAATTTCGTTGTGCGGCAATCCGAATCCTGAAAAAATCGGCAATTTTTGGCCTTTTACAAGAGTGTTCATTCCGTCAATAGTGGAGATTCCTGTCTGCAAAAAGTCTTTTGGGGCAGCCCTTGCAAAAGGGTTTATTGGCCTTCCATTGACATCAATCTGCTGGTCAGGAATTATTTCAGGGCCCTTGTCAAGCGGCTTTCCAAGGCCGGACAAAACCCTTCCCATCATTTCTTTTGAACAATTCAATTTTATTGTTTTGCCTGTAAATTTCACTGTTGACTGCCTGTCAATTCCCGCTGTGCCTTCAAACACCTGGACAACAACAACTTCGCTTGAAGTGTCAAGAACCTGGCCGCTTTTAACGCTGTCGCCAAGATTTATTTCCACAAGTTCTCCGTAAGCAACTGGGTGTGTTTTTTCAATGAACAGCAATGGCCCAGTAACCCTTGAAATTGTTTTGTATTCCCTCATTTTCTCACACCCTTTTACCCTGAAATGTTTTTGAATTCAGACTCCATTTCATTTTCAACTTTTTTTAATTCCGATGCAAAATTTTCTTCTGCAACAAAAGCCATTTTTGCGATTTTTGCCTTGCTTCCAAGAGAGGCAATTGCGGAAACACTCGCGCCTTCCTCAAGCGCTCTCTGGGCAAAGTCAGCATATTTGATTATTGCCTTCAGGATTGAATATTGCTTTTTTATGCTGCAATAACTGTCAACCTCATGGTAGGCATTTTGCTGCAAAAACCCTTCCCTTATGAGCCTTGCGATTTCAAGTGTTAACTGTTCTTTTTCAGGCAAGGCATCGCTGCCAACCAATTGCACTATTTCCTGCAAAGAAGATTCCTGCTGCAGAATTTTCATTGCAGTTGCGCGCACTTCATTGAAATCAGGCGCAATGTTTTCAACATACCATGCAGACAATCCTTTTGTGTAAAGGCTGTAGGAATCAAGCCAGTTGATTGAAGGAAAGTGCCTTCTCTGGGCAAGCTTTGCGTCAAGAGCCCAGAACACTTTTGTTATTTTTAATGTGTTCTGCGTTATTGGCTCTGAAAAGTCCCCTCCGGGAGGGCTTACTGCGCCGATTGCAGTGACACTGCCAATTCTTTTTTCTCCGCCTAAACAAACAGCTCTTCCTGCCCTTTCATAAAATTCCGCAAGCCTAGCCGCAAGATAAGCAGGATAGCCTTCTTCGCCTGGCATTTCCTCTAACCTTGAAGAAATTTCCCTCATTGCTTCTCCCCATCTGGAAGTCGAATCAGCCATAAGCGAAACTCCATATCCCTGGTCCCTGAAATATTCCGCAATTGTCATTCCAGTGTAAACAGATGCTTCTCTTGCTGCAACAGGCATGTTTGAAGTGTTTGCAATCAAAACAGTCCTCTGCATTAAAGGAGCGCCTGTTTTTACATCCTTAAGTTCCGGAAATTCAGTAAGCACTTCTGTCATTTCATTTCCCCTTTCACCACAGCCAATGTAAACAACTATTTCTGCATCACTCCATTTTGCAAGCTGCTGTTGTATGACTGTTTTTCCGCTTCCAAAAGGCCCTGGAATTGCAGCTGTTCCGCCTTTTGCTATTGGAAACAATGTGTCAAGAATTCTCTGTCCGGTAATAAGCGGAATCTGCGGCAAGAGCTTTTCCTTTACTGGCCTCGGAGTCCTGACTGGCCATTTGTGGCTTAAAAAAAGTTTTTCTCCCGAGTCAAGGCTTCCGATTGGTTCCTTGCAGTTAAATTTTCCGCTTTCAATTTTTTTTATTTTTCCGCTTTTATTCGGCGGCACAAGAATTTTGTGGGTGATAAATTTTGTTTCCTGGACTGTTCCAAGAACATCCCCGCCGGAGACATTTGCGCCTTCTTTGACTGTTGCCCTGAATTCCCATTTTTTTTCCTCATCAAGCGCGGGTGCTGTTGCTCCCCTTGCAATAAAATCGCCTTTCAGCCTTTGCAGTTCAGGCAATGGCCTTTGCACTCCGTCATAAATCTGTGACAGCAGGCCCGGGCCTAGCTGTATTGAAAGCGGGGCACCAGTGTTTTCAACTGGCTCGCCTGGGCATAAGCCAGTTGTTTCTTCATAAACCTGTATAACTGTTTTGTCCCTGTTTATCTGGATTACTTCGCCCATTAGTTTTTCTTTTCCAACTGTGACAAGGTCATACATCCTTGCATTAAGGCCTTCTGCTACTACAACAGGCCCGGAAATCCTGAAAATTTTTGCTTTTACTTCCATAAGTCCACCCCAAGGCTCCTTTTAATCATTTCACCAATGTTTGTTTCTTTTCCCTTTGTTGAAATAGTTACAATAACTGGCTTGACAAGCTTTTCAAGGCGCTTTTTCACCCTGTTTCCCACAAGGGAATTGTATGCTTCTTCTTCCATTACAATCACGCCAATATCAGTGTTTTGCAGTGCCTTTTCAATTTCGGAATCCAGTTCTTTTTCTGCTTCAAAAACACTGCTGATTCCCGCCAGCCTGAAGCCGGTTACAAAATTATCATTTCCAATTACTGCTATTTGCATATTTAAATCACCAATTGCTCTTCAATCAGCCCGGCTGGAAGATTGCTGCTCTTGCCTCGCACAATAATCCTGATATTGCTTATTTCATTTTCTTTTGCAATCAAATATCCAAGGACAGGCCTCACATTCCTCTTGAATTCGCGCGCCATTTTATTGCCGCGCTCAAGCAAAAATTTTTTCAAAAAAACCCTGTTTTCAATGCCGTCGTCTGTTTTTGGCAAGGCAAGCTTTGTTTCAGACTCGTTTTCAATTTTTTCCATTTTAATGCCTGTTTTTTTTGCCCTCAGCAGGTTAAGCGTGTTTTTTACTTTTATTTCGTCCATGAGAAAAGCCACAAGTTCCGGCTCTGCTTTTTCCAGAACATCTCTGTAATAATGCTTGTCAAGGGCGTCCTCGATTTTTGAAAGATTGCCATTGAATTTTTTTGCAATGTCAAAATACTCTGTGCCTTTCAATTGCATAATTGCCTCGTCAAGGTTGGAGGATTTTTTGACTGCATTTTCAAAAAATTTTCTTCCAAGGCTGCCTGCACAGATAAACTGTGAAATAATTGCCTCTTCTCCCTGCCCTGAAAACCTGCCCCTCAAAAAAGTCTTGGCGTTAAGGATGTCAAATTTTTTCAGGTAAAGCTTTACCTGTTCCTCTGAAGCCTTCATTGAAAACGCCAGTATCCTGTTGAAAGTGTTTTCAAGGTTTTTGTTCAGGCTGTATTCTATGAGGTTTGCATTTGTATAACGCGTGGCAAGTTCGGAAATTTCCTTGCTGTACTCTGTTTCCTGCATGTAACGCGCAATTTCAGAAAAACTCATGTTCATCATTTTCCGGAAATCGTTTTTGCCCAACAGTTTTGTTTTCATTACGCGCACTCTCGTATTTGTATAGGCATAGCCTGAAGTGCTTTTCCGCTTGAAACTTATTGGAAAAAACCAGTGTTTTTTTTCCCGCTTCTCAGCTTTTTCCAAAAACCCTGTTGGCAATTCCATGAAGGTTCTCCTCCCAGACTTTGGCCAAAATCTCTTCAAAGAGATAATTCGCCTTGATTGTGGCATCTGCATTTTCTATTATTACTCCGCCACTGCAGCTAATTTCCTTTTTGAATACAAGGCCTTTTGCCTGCAAAACTGTTTTTTTGTCCTCTGCATTGCAATAAACAAATTTTGCCTGCGGAATCTCTGAAAGGCCTTTCCTGCAAAGAGCCAGGACAATTTCAGAACGCTTTTTTTTGTCAAGTTCCGCTATTCTTTTTTTTGCTTCCTGAAAAATTTCGCTGAACACCTCTTTTTTTGCTTCAAGCACCTCTTTGTTCAGTGCCAGGCTGAAACCGGAAAGCTCAACCTGCCGGATTTCCTCAAGAATCTTGCCTGTTTCAGAATCAAGCTTTTCTGAAATTTCCTTTGCCTTTTCCTTTGCCTCAAGCATTATTCTTTCGGCTTCCTTTTTGCCTTCCATGGCTATTGCCGAGGCATTTTTTTCCGCTTCGGCTATTATTTCAGCCCCTATTTTTTCCAGAGTCATCCAGCCAAATCCTTTTTTTATTGCATTATTTTTCGCAACGCCGTAAGCTTTGCTTTTACGACCATCGCAAACCTTTTGGTTTGCAACAGCTTTTTGAAAGCCGGCATTGCGAAGCATTTTTCCAAGGTTTTCGAAAGCGAACGAAGTGAGCGCTTCGAAAAGCTTTTTTTTGCAAATTGCATTAAGCCGCAATCTGCACTATCAAGTAAGCAATGACCAATCCGAAAATCACTATTGTTTCAGGGATTACTGTCAGAATCAGCCCGCTTACAAACAACTCCGGTTTTTCAGCCATTGCCCCGACAGCTGCTGTTCCAATTTCTTTTTCAGCCCATGCTGCCGCAATTGCTGCGCCGGCTATTGCTATTGCTGCTCCTATCGCAATTAACCCGCTGTTAATTGCTCCTGCTACATCTGCGACCATTTTTTTTACCTCCTTAGTTTTCTTTTATTTGGCCGAAAGGCACGAATTTCTGGCCTCCGCCCTTAAAAAATTTTCCAAAAAATTCAACATAATGAAGCCTGAGCGAGTGAAGCGAGCATCCCAACAGGCCCAAAGCCGTATTCAGAATATGGCCGATTACAAGAATAACAATTGCGCCAATCATTCCAACAATTCCCGCTTCCCATAATGAGCCGGCCATCTGGTTCACTACAAGCGCAATGCTTACAGATGACAATCCAACTGCAAAAAGCCTTGAATAGGAAAGCATGTTTGAAAAAATTGATGGCAATTCAACAAGGCCTCTTGCGCCTTCACCCATGTAAAGCATTGCAATTGAAACAAGCACAACAATGGCCCCTGGAATCATTCCAATCTGGGCAATCTGCAATGCATCCAATGCAAGCAATACAATGCCGGATTCAAAAGCAATCCAGCCCAATTTTGCCAGAATTGCTTTTTTGAGGCCGTGGTTTTTCAGTTCATTGTAGAAGCCGACAAGCAATCCAATGTTTATATGGACAAAGCCGATTGCAATTGCAACTCCTAAAACCTGTGTTGGTTCATGAACTCTGTTAAGGAGCGGCTCAATAAATTCTGCTCCAAATAATTCCCCGAAAACAAATCCGAAAAAAACAGATGAAAGCGCTGACCAGATCAGGATTCTGCTGAATCCTTTCAGCTGGCCCTTTGCCTTAAAAGCCAAAAACCCGAAAATTGCAAGCATTATAATCCCATATCCTACATCTCCAAGCATGAACCCGAAAAAAATCGGAAAGGTTATTGCCATAAGGAAAGAAGGGTCAATTTCCCTGTAGCTTGGCATTGTGTAAAGGTCCAAAAAAAGCTCAAAAGGCTTCACAATTTTTGGATTGTTCAGTTTTATCGGCGCATTTTCAAGGGAATCCGAAAAATCAATGTGCACTGTTTCTCCAACAGAGCTTTCAAGCCTGTTTTTGAGCTCTTTTATTGTTTTTTTCGGCACAAAGCCTGTTGCAACAAAAGTGCTCTGGCTGACTCCAAACCGCAGGGGAGTTTCCGCTTTTTCGTTAAGCTCTCTCAAAAAAAATTTGTATGCAAGCAAGAACTGAGAATTTTTTTTTCCAAACTTTTCCAAAAATTCTTTTGCCTGCAGTGTTTCCTTTTCCACGGCTGCCAGTTCTTCCAAAATTTTTTCTTCAGAAAAGCCTTCAGGAATTGCCTGTTCGGAAAAGCCCGAATTCAAAAGAATTGTTCTTGCTTTTTCAGTGTCTTTTTTTTGCACAAATAGCACTATTGCATAATTTTCGCCTGTTTTTTCCTCAACAAGCCTGAACTGGATTTCATGGCCTTGCAATGCCTGCCCAAGCTGTTTTTTTGTGATTCCCGTAAAAACAGAAATATTGTCATATTCGCGCAGGTATTTCCTGTCAATTTTTATTTTGTTCATTGGATCCGCAAGCCTTTGCCTTAATTCTGCTTCGCGTGCCTTTGCACTGGCAATTTTCGCGCTTGCGCCTGAAAATTCTTCAAAAACTTTTTCAAAAAATTTTTTTGCCTCGTAAAAATTTTCAATTTTTTTTGGCTTTCCCCTGAGGCCGTAAAAAGAAACAATGGAATCAATTTTCACAAGGCTTTCGGAAAGCTCCTTGGCTTCCATGAAGGGAGTGCCAATGTCAAGAAAACCAGTTCCATTCTTGCTGAAATCAACAAGATGCATTATTTTAAGCGCATATAAAATGTCAATGGTTGCCTTCATGCTGCTTTTAAGGCCTGTTATGCGGATTTTTGCCATTGGTGTTGTCTTAAACATCTGCTGCTTCACCCAAAAATTTTTCAACCAAAAAATCTGCTTCTTTTTTCAAATGTGCCCTTGCTTCCTGCTTCAGCTTTCCAATTTTGCCCTTGTTCTGCTCTGAAAGCTTTTCTTTTTCCTTTTCAAGGGATTTCTGCAATGCAAGGATTTGCTTTTCCCTCTGCTGCAGTGCGTTTTTTTTGGCTTCATCCAAAAAAGAATCAGAGTCTTTTTTTGCCTTTTCCACTGTTTCATGCTTTTTTTTGCCCGCTTCTTCAAGCATTTCTTTTGCTTTCGCTTCAGCCTCAACTATGCGGTCTAACGCCCCAAAATCGTTGCTGCCGCTGCTTCCATCCTTGGGGTTCATATAGGCACCTGTCAAAATATAGCAAAAAGCCTATGCATTTGAACATTTGAATTTTTCTTTTTGCGTATAACAAACCGCAATAAAAGCTCAATAATAAGCGGTTTATTATAGTAATAAAGCTTATTTTAGCAATGTTTTTTAATCTTTATGGCGAAACAACATGCCAACAATCGGTTCAGAGCGAGCAGGAATTGGCGGG
>JAQTNI010000048.1 GCA_028713935.1 Candidatus Iainarchaeum sp. | reverse complement strand
CCATCAATGAACTTTGCGCACATTGCGTCTGCGAGTGCCTGGTTTGTTCCGCCTTGCACTGGTGGCGCTGTTGTTATGAGCATTGTCAGGACTATTCCTGCCACTATTACTGCTCCGCCGATTATTAACAAGTATTCCAATGCGCCTTGTCCTTTTGTATTCATGCAATTAACCTCCTTGGATTTTTGTTTATTCTAATTTGAGTTTTCCAATTAATAAATCTTGTTGTTTGTTTTTTTCAGGGCCTAATTGCGTTTGCGCTTGTTTTTAGGTACAAGCCAACCACTGCTGCCACTATTACTGCTCCGCCGATTAACAGCAGGTATTCAAGCGAACCCTGTGCTTTTTCTTCTTTCAAAAACATTTTTTTTCACCTTAGATATGAATGAGTGTGCCTGCCAAAAATACTGAGGCATAGTAAGTGACAAAGGCTATTAATAAAAGCACTGGGAAGTATATAATGCTTTTGCTTATTTTTCCTTCTCTCATCAGGGAAATCATTACGCTGCTTGCCGCGACTTCAATTAAAAGATAGGCCTGCATTAAAAAGAAAATATAGTCTTTTGTTGCAAAAGAAGCAAGCCTGTCAGCTTCTGTGGCTGCGAGCTGTGCAGTTGATCTTACAAACAATTCTATTACTGTTGCCACAAAGCCAAAAACAACCGGGGTTATCATTATTCCTGCTGTGACTATGAAAATTACCTGCAGCAGGGTTTGTGATGTTCTTTCCCTGTTCAGCCTGTGGATTTCCCTTATATCGTTTGAAATTTCGTCAAGGACATCTGCAAGGCCTGCGCCTGCTTTTATTGAATCAACTATTACTGCCATGCTTCTTTTTATGAGCCTTGAATCAATGCTTTCTGCAAAGCTGTTCAGGCTTGTTTCAAGGTTTTCCCCTTCTTCAAGTTTTCTCAGGGCATTTTCTATTTCCTTGCTTAAAGGGCCGTATTGTGAAATTGCCACTTCTCTTAATGCAAATTCGTATGTGCCGCCTGCTTTCAGAGTATCCGCCATTTGTTTCAGGGCATCTGGCAGGTTTTCTTCTATTTGGCTGACTCTTTCCATTGCTTTCAGATAGGGGTAGCCGAGCATCAGGTCAATTGAGCTGAGCAGCAATGCCAGGCTTGCGATTTGGGAAACGGGCAATTTTAAGAATTCAATTGTAAAAAAGCAAATTGCAAATAATGCAATTGAAACAATGGCTGAAATTATTATCCAGTGCTCTGCCTTTATTTTGAATTGGGCTTGCCTGATTATGTGCCTGTACTTGTTCAAAAGCACGAATCCTTCCTGTTTTTTTATTGCCATGTTTATACCTTTGGTTGTGTTCCCTTAATGTAAATAACCAAGCTGAATAGCATGAAGGGAAGTATTACAAAGAAAAATGCTGTCATTACAGCTGGAGTTAGTGGAATTGAATTCATTGGCAGTGCGACATTTTGGAATGCGCTGTTTCTTATTCCTCCCAATATGAGGATTATTACCGGCATTAATATTGCAATGAAAATGAATATTATTCCAAAAAAATTCATTTTTTGCGCAAAATCCCGGATTTTTATTCTCAATTCAAATCCAACATCGTCCGCAATTGTGTTCATTATTTCCGAAACATTGCCACCTGTTTTCAGGGCCCTTACCATGTGTACAAGCGCGTTTCTCAGTGCCTTGCTTTGTGTTCTCAATGCAAGCCTGCTTAGCGCTTCTTTTGTTTCAATGCCTTCTTCTATTTCAGTAATTGTTTTTGCAAATTCTTCGCTTAAAACACCATAATCGGAAGTCGCAACTGCCTGCATTGTCCTGTACAAGCCTATTCCTGAGCGCAGTTCTGTTCCCATGTGCCTTAAGGCAAAAGGCAGTTCTATGCTGATTGCATCTCCCCTTGACCTTGCTTTTTCTTTTGGAATGAGGAACATTATTATTGCTGTCAGGAAAAAAAACCATACAACCAGAATTATTGGGACAAAAATTTTCCAGGCAATCGGGAATTGTGTAAGGCTCATTATTATGCCCGAGGCAATGAAAATTGCAAGCGAAGTGATTGCGGAAACAGTGACAGTAATTGCCACGTATTGTTTTATGGAATACTTCATGTTTGCGGAAAAAAGGTAATAAGAAAGGGTTTCCATTTGCGGCATTTTTATTACTATTCTGCTCAAAGGATTAAGTATTGCCTTGAGTTTTAAATAAATTCCGCCTATTCCTTTTACTATTCCCGAATTGAATTCCTGCAATTCCTCTATTTTTTGTATTTCCAGTTCTTTTGTCTTGCCTTCCGCAATTATTCCCCGCAGTTCTCCTAAAGAGCCTTCCATTGCACCGAATTCTATTCCTTCCAACTGGTATTTTTTGCGCATTTTTTGGACAATTTTTTCAACCTTGTCAACATCAACGCTTTCAAGGGATTCTCCGGTTGGCTCTTTTGTGGCATTGGGCTCTTCTTTTTGGTGCTGGCTGCTTTCAGCAATTTTCTTTTTTATGTTGTCAAGGGAAGCCATTCAATCCAGCCCCTTTTGTTTCAAAATATACAATTGCGTTGCTTCCTGCACGCTTTTCAAATCCCTTATGCCTTTTTTGCTTAATTGCTTCAAATAATTTGCCCTCTGGAAAATTTCGTCTTCAAAGTCTTTTTTCAGCATTCCAGTGAATTCGCCAAGCGCCTGCAAATAATTCATTGGCGCATCAGTCCTTGCGATAATGTCTTTTATTGGGTCTCTTTCAAAAATTTTTTGGGTCTGGCTTCTTCCTGAAAGGACTCCGCTTACTTCGGAAATTTCAGTCACTCTTCTTATTGTCCCCTTTTTTTTGTCATGAAGCCTGTGTTCTATCAGAATCAAGTCCAGGCCGCTAATCATTAATTCCGGAACACTCATTGGAGGGTTTGTCACTCTTATGATTGTTTCCTGCGCTGAATTTGCATGCACTGTTCCCATTGAGCCCTGGTGCCCAGTGTTCATTGCAGTGAAAAGGCTGAAAGCCTCTTCGTGCCTGACTTCCCCGACAATTATCCTGTCAGGCCGCATTCTCAGGGAATTTTTTGTCAAAATATCAAGAGTCAGTTCTCCCCTTCCTTCCAGGCCGGGTGGCCTTGCTTCCATTCTAATCCAGTGCTTCAAAGGCAAATTCAATTCAGAAGTGTCTTCAATTGTAATTATTCTTTCAGTGTCAGGAATAAAAGAGGCAAGCACATTCAGCATTGTTGTTTTTCCGCTTCCAGCGCCTCCTGCAATGAGAATGTTTGCAGGCCTGCTTCCAAGGCCTTCAACTGCAAGCCACAAGAAGCCGGCAACATCAGGAGTCAAGGTGTTCAGGTTTATCAAGTCAATAATTGAATACGGGTCTTCACGGAATTTTCTTATTGTCAAAGTGCTGTTTTCAACAGATGCGGGTGGAAAGCTTGCGTTTACCCTGCTTCCGTCTGCAAGCCTTGCATCAAGCAATGGGCTGCTGATGTCAACTCTTCTTCCAACTTCCCTTGCAATCCTGTTCACAAGGTCCTGTATTTCCTGTTCGGAATAAAATTCAATATTGCTTGTCATCATTCCGTACTGCCTGTGGAACAGGTAAACAGGTTTTTTTGCGCCAATAACCATTATTTCTTCAAGCTTGTCGTCCCTTACAAGGGCATCAATCATTCCATAGCCAACCATTTCCCTTACAACTGCTTCAGCGTAAAAATCAAATCTTCTTTCAGGAATGTGCAGTTCTGGCGCTGAATGCAGAATTTCCAAAATTTTTTGCCTGTAAATTGACCTTCTCTGTTCAGGGTCGCGAATCCTGTAAGGGCTGATTGTAATAAGCCTTGTGGCTGCTTCCTTTATTGTTCCAATAATCGCTTTTTCCGAGCCTGAAGGGCGGGGAACAGGTGCCATGTAATAAAGAAGGGCTTTTCCCGGAATCTGGTAAATTTTTACTTCGCCATAAGAATCAACTTCAATTTTTTTTCCAACCTCTTCAATTTCCCTTTCCGCAGTTGATTTTTCAATGGGTTTTTCTTCTGGCACAATTTTTTTCATTGGCTTGCTTATTTCTTCAAGGCCTTTTTTTAAATCCTCTCCAATGTCAAGGCTTTCATCAATTGCAGAAGCAGTTGTTTTTGCAGCCTGTTTAACAGGCTTTGGCACTGGCTCTGCAGGCAGCACTGTTTTTTGCCCCTGCTTGGCTGCTTCCTCTTGCTTTGCAGCAATATCCTTGTTGGATTCCTTTACCCTCTTAATCAGGTCTTTCAAATAGTCTTTTTGCATTAATAATCAGAAGTAATAATGATTTCCAATAATATAAACTTTCCGCACTTTTCTTTCTTTGCACATTGCAAAACAAAAGTTTTGCGATGCCACGCAAAGCCTTGCTTTGCATGGAGAAAAGAAAAATGCGGGCACGATATCAAGCAGTCAATATTATTTCAATGTTTCTCTGCTTGATGTCGTGTGCTCAAAAGAAAGAACCATAAACTTTTGATAAACAGCAATACCCGCATTTTATGTAGTTATGCATTCCAAAATAGCGCAAACCAAAAACTTATTTTTTGTCTTCAATTTCTTTTAATGTTTCTTCAATAAAATCAATTGTTTTTTTTGTCTCTGTTTTGTTGCTTCCTCTTTTCCTGACTGCCACAGTGTTTTCTTTTTCTTCCCTGTCCCCAACAACCAAAATCAGGGGAACTTTTTCAAGCTCTGCCTGCCTGACTTTTGCGGAAATTGTTTCCTGTTCTAAATTTATTTTTACTCGCAGGTTTTTGCCCTGCATTTCTTTTGCAATTTTTTCTGCGTAAGGGGCATGCCTGTCTGCAATTGCAAGAATTTTTATTTGCACAGGGGCAAGCCACAAAGGAAAAGCGCCTCCAAAGTGTTCTGTTAATATTGCAAGAAACCTGTCAAGGCTTCCGTACAAGGCGCGGTGCACCATTACAGGAGTGTGAGGCTTGTCATCAGAACCAATATACTCCAGTTCAAATTTTTGGGGCATCTGGAAATCAAGCTGGATTGTTCCGCATTGCCAGGTTCTTCCCAGAGAATCTTTTATGTGAAAATCAATTTTCGGGCCATAAAATGTTCCGTCGCCAGGATTCAATTTGTATTGCGATTTTGTTTCTTCAAGGGCTTCTTTAAGCGCCTGTTCCGCCTTGTCCCATTGTTCTTTGGAACCCATTGAATTTTCAGGCCTTGTTGACAATTCTATGTGATATTCGGAAAATCCGCAGGTCTTGTAAATTCTGCCAATAAGCTGGATTGTTTCTTTTATAACCGGCTTTATTTGTTCGGGAGTGCAGAACAAGTGCGCATCGTCCTGAGTGAATTTTCTAACCCTGAACAGGCCATTCAGAACACCGCTTTTTTCATGCCTGTGCACTATTCCGAATTCGCTCATTTTAACAGGAAGTTCCCTGTAGGACTTGCGCGAATTTTTGTAAATCAAAATGTGGCCAGGGCAGTTCATTGGCTTTACTGCGTAATCTTCACCGTCAATTTTTAAAAAATACATGTTTTCCTTGTAATGGTCCCAGTGGCCTGATTGTTTCCACAAGGAATCTTTCATAATGAGCGGGGTAATCACTTCAAGGTAACCCAGTTTTCTCTGCTCCCTGCGCAGGTAATCAGTGAGCTCTGTCCAGATTTGCGTTGAATTATTGTGGTAAAACGCTGCTCCAGGGGCTTCTTTTTGGAATGAAAAAAGGTCAAGCTCTTTTCCCAGCTTTATGTGGCTTCTTTTTTCAGCTTCTTCTTTTTTTGCAAGCCATTCTTCAAGCATTTTTTTTTCGGGAAAAGAAATTCCGTAAATTCTTTGCAGCATCTTGTTTTTCTCGCTGCCTTTCCAATAAGCACCTGAACTGCGCAGCAGCTTTACAGCTTTTATAGGTTCTGTGCTTTCCAGATGCGGGCCTTTGCACAAATCACTGAAATTCCCATTTGTAAAAACAGAAATTTTTCCCTCTTCTAAATCATTAATCAATTCAATTTTGTAAGGCTGGTTTTTGAACAATTGCAATGCGTCTTTTTTTGAAACCTCTTTTTTCAAAAATTTTTCTTTTTTTGCGGCAATTTCAATCATTTTCTTTTCAAGCTTTTCAAAATCAGCCGGCGTGAAAGGGTTTTCAATGTCAAAATCATAATAAAACCCCTCTTCAATCGCAGGCCCGATTGCAAATTTTGCCTTTGGAAACAATTCTTTTACAGCTGAAGCTAGCAAGTGGCTTGAAGAATGCCAGAATTTTTCCCTGTATTCAGAAGAATCCCAGTTGCCCATATAAACCATAATTTATTATTTTACCAAAGAATTAAAAATTCGGCTATTTTCCGCTTGGAAATAAAATTAAAATTCAAATGCCCTTATTTGTTAGTATGGTCCGTAAACCAATAAATTCGGAAAAAGAAGATGCTGAATTTCTTAAAAAAATTCAGAAAAACAAAATGAAAGAATTGTGGGATAACAAACAAGATGACAGTTGGGAAAAAGTTTAGCGGAAATGCCAACTGCAAACAAATTAATTTCCTTCCAAGCACAATTTTTTCATGCTCAACAGTTCCTTATGTATAAGATGCAAGGGAAAGCTGCTCTGCGGGCTTTCAAAATGCCCTGTTCTTGAAAAATACAATTCACTGCGGAAAACCACTGCGCAGATAAGCGGCAAAGAATTTTCAGGGAGCAGCCCTCCAAGCATTTTTGTTTCCTGGAAAAATTATCCAAATGTTTCAATTGCGCCGCTTGCGCCCCCTGTTATTGATGAAAAAAACTTTTTTTTTGATGCTCCCGAGCAATGGTTTGGAATGCGGCTTGAAAAAATCGTTTCAATGCGCGAACAATTAATCCAGAGCAATTCAAGAATTTCCGTTGAAGAAGCCGCAAATCCTTCAAGGGAATTGGGTGCCCTGCAGGAAATCGCAATGTCAATCAAGCCAGTCGATTTGGAAGTGGAATTGAAGCACAGGCCGATTCCAAGGCTTTCTTTTCATGAAAGCATTGCGCCCATAGGGCCGATTGGGGAGCTTGAAAAATTTTCCATGATTTCAAATCCAAGCATTCCGCAAAAAATTGATTACCTTGTTTCCGATATTGATGCAAAAAGCACTGTTGCAATGCAGGAGCTTTATTCTTCAGGATTTGCAGTTTCAACAATTTACAAGCTGCTTTCAGCAGGAGTGCTTGGAGTGAAAAAAAACAGGCGCCTTGTCCCTACCAGGTTCGCGATTACTGCAATTGATGATAATCTTGGAAAGGATTTGATTGAAAAAATAAAAGAATTTCCAAAAATTTCCGAATTCCAGTTGTTTCACAGCAATTACCTTGACAATGACTTCTGGGTTTTGCTTATTCCTTCAGCATGGTCTTTTGAAAACCTTGAATGCTGGCTTCCAGGAGGGGTTTGGACTGAAAAAGCAAAAAAATTCCACATTGTCCAGGACCACGAGTTTTACAATGGACGAAAAACATACGCAAGCAACATTACTGGCGCATATTATTCTGCACGCCTCGGAGTCCTTGAACACCTTGCAAAAGAAAAAAAGCAGGCAAGCGCAGTTGTTTTCAGGGAAATTGGGCAGGGCTACAGCCAACCGCTCGGAGTATGGTTAATTCGGCAAACAGTCAGGGAAGCATTTTCTAAAAAGCCACTTATTTTTTATGAATCAGGCATGGTTCTGGAATATCTTAAAAGAAAGCTCAAGGTTCCAATCAAGTTTTGGGTTAAACAAAGTGTGCTTTTTGATACTTTGTTCCATCAAAAAACTTTACGCGATTTTACCCCACAGAATTGAGTGTTTTAATTTTTCTTTTTTAAAAATAGTGCCTTGTTCTTCCAACTGGCGTAAGTGGTCTCTTAAAGAGCTTGCATTAATGGTCAGTTTCTCTGAAAGTTCAGTTGCTGTCATTGGAGTCCGAGATAATAGTTCCAAAATAAATTTTTTGGTTTCATTAAGGCCATGCTTCCGAAATATCCTTGTCTTTATTTTTACAATATTTTCTAATTTTTGCATTTTATGTGCCAAGTCACAAGTCGGGAACTTTTTTTTAAGCACCAAAATATCTTCATAGAGTTTAATGGCACTTTTTGGGGAAATATTGATTCTGTATCCATTAATCCGCCCTCTTGCAATTTTTTCTTTTGGATCATTACAAATGTACTCTAATCTTTGTGCAATTTCCTGAATATCACTCAGTAATTTTTTATTGCCCGAATAAATCTCAATTTGGTCTCCTATATGCCCTTCATCAATTATAAAAGAGGTTAAGCCAGCAACCAAAAAATCTTTTGGCATGTTTTTTACTTCTTCTGGAATTCTGGCTACATCCCAATAGCAAGAGTTCAGTTTGAAATAATGCCTGTAAAACTCTGCAATTATTCTGGGAATGCCTGCTTTTGCATTGTTTAAATCGTTCTCATTTATGTAAAAATCTCCAAAACTGTTTCTAAGTTTGGTTACAAAGTTTTCCAACCCGATTTTGTTTACTTGACGATAATGTGACATTTGGTCTTTGTTTGCCAAATGCCCGTCTCCACAAAGATGGAAGATAACAGAGATCACTTCGGGAGTTAAACGCATGGGAAATTTTGTTTTTACTGAAATGCCTTTTCCCTGCGCACAAAAATATTCTAAATTTTCTTCAATTTCTTTCATAAGGTCGTTGTTGTTTCTCTGGTCTTCCGATAATACTTTTGAAATTTCTAAAACTGCCCAGAGAGGGATATTTCTTGTTTTTCTGCTTGTTGTTTCAATTCCTCTGGCCCAGTGTGAAATTGCTCCAACGCTAAGTTTTCTTTCGAGCCCATAAATTTTACTTTGAGTATTGATGTATCCAATTGTTCTGCGCCAAGAGCCAAAACAAGTTATGGCTCGCCTTATTAACTGTCTTCTGAAATCTTCTTTAATTCTCAAGCAAGTTTTTGTTGGGGGAAAGTCCCAAATATGAATCTCTTTATATTGTTCCATGCTAAAATCTTGGTTTTCATTTTTAATATTTGCTTCGAGAGCAGATTTCCGCTGAATGAGAAAGTGGTTCATTCGGAACCACTTCCACAGAATTCGTTGAGAATCCGGATGCTTTCGTCATCCAAATCTTCTGGATTGCTTTTTACAAGCCTTCTTGCAATCCTTATCTCTTCCAGAGTGGGAAGAGGAAACTGAAACCTTTCTTCAA
>JAQTNI010000047.1 GCA_028713935.1 Candidatus Iainarchaeum sp. | reverse complement strand
AAAACCGATTGTAATCGGCATTGCTGGAAAGTACACTGGAAGCAATGACACTTATATCAGCATTTTGAAGGCTCTTGAACACTGCTCTTTTGCAACCAAAAAATGCTTTGAAGTAAAATGGATTGAAACAACTGAAATAGAAAAAATCGGCAAAGTTGCGGAAGCATTGAAAGGCGTTGACGGGGTAATTGTGCCGGGTGGCTTTGGCGCAAGGGGCATTGAAGGAAAAATTTCTGTTGCAAAGCACTGCAGGGAAAAAAATATCCCTTACCTTGGATTGTGCCTTGGTTTTCAGATTGCATTGATTGAAATTGCGCGCAATGCCCTGAACCTTAAAGAAGCCAACAGCACTGAATTCTCCCCAAACGCAAAAGACCCCGTTGTTGACATTCTTCCCGAGCAAAAAAAGATTGAAGGCCTTGGAGGCAACATGCGCTTGGGAGGAAAAGACATTGAAATCAAGCCGGGAACTTTTGCTTCAAAAATATTTGGCAATGCAAAAACAATTCGAAGGAGATTCAGGCACAGGTTTGAATGCAATCCTGATTACATTGAAAAATTTGAGAAAGAAGGCGGAGTTGTTTTTTCCGGAAAAGCGCCTGGCCAGCCAATAATGCAGGTTCTGGAACTGCCAAAGCACAAATTTTTCATGGCCTCACAATTTCATCCAGAATTCACAAGCAGGCCACTGCATCCCGACGAAATGTTTCTGGCATTTGTGAAAGCAGCAGGCGCCGGAAAATAAGTAATCAATTTTTTATTGTAATCCAAAATTATATGGCTGTTTTTTGTAAACTTTTTGGAAGCGAACGCAGTGAGCGCTCCGAAAAAGTTTTTTTATTCAAAAACTTTCATTTTGTAATATTTGAACAATTGCCCGGAATGCCAGACCTTTGCATCTTTTTCTGAAAATCCCAGTGCCCCAACTGCATTGTATGCATCCTTTTCATTCTGTGCTTCTATTTCCAGAAAAGGCTTTATCCTGCTGAATTTGCCGAGATATTGTTCAAGCTCAATTCGCACTTTTTTCATCCTGTAGGAAACCCTTTTTTTCCTGTAAGAAAAAGTTGTTTTCAGGCCGAGCCTGTGCAGAAAATGGCTTGCCTTTTTGAAATTTCCCACTTCAAATTCAGTTTCTTCGGAAGAAACTGCTTTTTTTACTGGCATGCGCATTTTGAATGTCAGGAAGGTTTTTCCCTCTATTACCCTTAGCCTCAGCACCCTGCTTTTTCTGCGCAGCTTGTTTCCAGGAAAATCAAAATAGCTTGTTTCCAGGATTCCCGAAAAAATTTTTTTTGCATGCAGCTTCCTGAGCTTTTTTTCAACTGCAGGAATGCTAATTTCCAGAATTTTAAGCTCAACTTCGTTCATAAAAAAATCACCTTTCTTGTTTTTGATCCAATTCGCCTAAACGGTTTGTAATGCTTGTTTTCAAGAGGATAAGACAAGAGGAGGTAAACTCAGTCCTATTTTCAAATGTGTGCCGTACCTCTGCTGCTTTGCCAAAATCACTTTTCTGGATATTACTATTGAGTGCAATTTGACTGATTTTTTTTGAACTTCCTTCTACATCTTTGATTGCCACTTCAACAGCCTGAAGAAGCGAATGCAACTTGGGGCTATTTCCCGAAGAATAATTCAGCAGTGTTTTTCGGATTCTGTTCGAGGTTGTTTGGAAATTTTGGACTCCGCTTATTTCACCAAATGGAAAAAAATTTGCCATCATCTTTTGAGTTCCCTTGCTGCAAAATGTTTTCAAATAATAATTTTCCATTGCTAACCCCTTTGGCCCAGGCAATTTTGATATTTGCACGAGTTCTTGGTAAACTCTTTTAAGGCTTAATCCGCTGCGCCCGCCAGAAACCTGTCCTCGCCTGCTTTTGTATTTTGCGCGCTCAGCTTTTCCTGCTCCGCCCCAAAGGCTTTTTGGTTTTCTTCCGCTGAACAATTTTTCTAAGGTGCGTTTACTTGCCATTCGAAACACTCACTTTGTTTTCTCGGCTTTTTCAACCAGCATTATTGGAATATTGTTTTCTATCTTGTAAGCCAGTTTGCATTTTTTGCAGACCAGCTTGTTTTCTTTTTTGTTGTAAAAAGGAGTGCCCTTGCATTTTGGGCAGGCAATTATTTCAAGCAGTTTTTTGTTTAATTCCATTCGCACACCGAAAAGATTAGCTGCAATGGCTTTTTATAATAATTCAAAGAACATATTATTTACCAAAAGGCCGTGATTTCTTTCTTTTGGCAACTTACATTTTCTTTCTTTTTCAAAGAAAGAAAAGGCAGTTTAAAACAAAAACAAGCAATTATTTTTATAATTAACCCTTTGGTTTTTTTAGCAATTTAGGTGTTTTTTTGGACTGGATTTTCCACATTCTTGTTCCTCTTGGCCTGCTTGCGCTTTTCGGCTTAAGGAGCAAATGGGTTTTCCTGTTATTGCCTTTAACAGTTATTCTTGACATTGGCACTGTGCTTAATTTCAGGCGCGGCTTTCACTCAATTTTTGTTGCGCTCGCAATCCTTGCAATAATTTTTGTTGTTTGCAGGCTGAAAAAAATTCCTGAAACAAAAACAATTCTTGGAATAAGCGCTTTTTACCTTGCTTCGCATTTTTTGCTTGATATTGGCGGCCCAATGGCATTGCTCTGGCCATTTTCAGGCACAGCCTATACTTTGACAATTGAAATTGTGATTAAAAACTTGATCCCAATTTTTATTTTTGCGGTTAATGCTGTTCCAATTGGCAGCCTTGAACAAAAAACAGGCGCCTTGATTGGAGAAGCGGGCTTTGGCCTGCTTTTCAGCTTTTTGATTATGCTTTTGGCACAAAAAATTTTTGCAAAAAAGAAACAAATACGGTGAAAAAATGACAGTTGAAAAAATCAAGAATAAGGAGAAAACAATTGTGCTTGTTGGCACTGCCCATATAAGCAAGGAATCAATTGAGCTTGTCAATAAAACAATTGAAAAGGAAAAGCCTGAAATTGTAGGGGTGGAGCTTGATGCCCAGAGATATGCGCAATTGAAAATGGGGAGGCGCTGGCAGGAAATGAACATTGGGCAGGTTATCAAGGAAGGAAAGGTTTATTTGTTTTTGATTAATCTTTTGCTTTCAAACCTGCAAAGAAGGCTGGGAGATGAGCTTGGAATTGCTCCAGGCACTGAAATGCTTGAGGCTATGAGGCTTGCTGAAGAAAAAAAAATCCCGATTGCCTTGCTTGACAGGGATATCCAGATTACAATGAAAAGGGCTTTCCAGAACACTGGCATTGTTGAAAAGGCAAAGCTTTTGATGCAGGTAGTAACCGGTTTTTTTCAGGAAGGAGAGGCGCTGACAAAGGAAAAAGTCGAGGAACTGAAAAAAACAGACATCCTGAACAAATTAATGTCAGAATTAAGCAAAGAATTTCCCTCCTTAAAAAAAACTCTTGTTGATGAAAGGGATTTGTTCATTGCAAACCAGATTTTAAATGCCCCAGGAAAAAAAATTGTTGCTGTCCTGGGCTTGGGGCATTTGGAAGGAGTGAAAAAATTCCTTGACAAAAAAAGAGACATACGTGAATTGACAATTGTGAAAAAAAAGAGAAGCATTTTTTCAATTTTAAAATATGTAATTCCTGCTTTGTTTGTTGTTTTCATTGCATATGCCTTTTTTGCAAAAGGAATCGAGGCAACTGCCAATGTTTTTTTGTGGTGGTTTTTGATTACTGGAATTTGCTCTGCAATCGGGGCGCTGATTGCGCGTTCCCACGCTTTGTCAATTTTAACTGCTTTTGTTGCAGCGCCTTTCACTACTCTGCATCCAGCGCTTGCTTCCGGCTGGTTTGCAGCAGGCGTTGAAATGAAATTCAGGAATCCAAAAGTAAAGGACTTTGAATCTTTGAGCAAGCTGAATTCTTACAGTGACTGGGAAAAAAACAGGGTAACACATCTGTTAATGGTGGCAGCCTACACAAACATCGGAAGCACAATAGGAGTAATAATCGCTTTTCCCTATCTGCTTGCGCTTCTGGGAATTTGAGCACGGATAAAGGCATCGATTTTATTTTTCAGGAAGTTTTAAATTCTTTTGATGCCTTCTGCTATTATGGGCAGTTTCATAAAAGCACCGTCAACATTATTCCTTATTTTTGCAAATCTTGCTACAATAATCTTTGCTGTTTATTACCAATGGAGTTTCATTACGGTTTTATGGATTTATTGGTGCCAGAGCGTAACTATAGGATTTTTTAATTTTTTTAGGATTCTGGCATTAAAAGATTTTTCTACGGAAGGATTCAGTGTAAATGGCAGGCAGCCAAAGCCAACCCAGGCCACAAAAATAAGCACTGCCATTTTTTTTGCTGTTCATTATGGTTTTTTCCATTTTATTTACGCGATTTTTTTGTTGGCTTTCACGCTCACTGCTGCCCAGTCATTAGCGGCAGAAATAGATTTTATTATTGGCGGAGCCATTCTTTTTTTCATTACCCATTTGGTTTCTTTTTTATTTTATCTGAACAGGCAAAAGCCAAAGGAAAACATCGGCAAGATAATGTTCTATCCATATGCAAGAATAATCCCAATGCACCTGACACTTTTTTTGGGCGGAATTTTTTTTGGAAATGCCAGCATAATTGTAATGGTTTTTTTCCTTTTGCTCAAAACAGCTGCGGATGTACTAATGCATTTTATTGAGCACAAGGAACAGTTGAATGAAATTTCTTACTCAACCCTTGCCCCTGGTTCTGCTTCAGAATCCGGCATTAATACAGAATAAGTGGCTTTTTTGTTTTTAACCGCAAGCAGCATTCCCTGGCTAACCAGGCCGCCCAATGGCTTTGGGTCTAAGTTTGCAACTACAACAATTTGTTTTCCCTGCAATTGCTCTTTTGTGTAAAAAGGCTTTAATCCTGCCACAAGTGTGCGGGGCTTTTCTTCGCCGATTTCAATTGTCAATTTGTACAATTTGTCTTTTCCTGCAATGTCTTCTGCGGAAATTATTTTTGCTATTCTCAAATCAATTTTTGAAAAATCATTGTAAGAAACCATTTTATTCACCTTTTTATTTTTATGATCCCAAATTGTTTTAATGTTGACGGCAGATGAACAAGCAATCCCGCGAGTTTTCCTTCAACCTTGGTTTGTTTTTGCTTTAGGCATTTCTTGAATTCTTCAAGGTTGCCTGCTTCGCAGAAGGCGTATGCATTTCCAAGCTCTTTTGGAATATGGGCATCGCTTCCCGCTGTAAAAGCAAGGTTGTTTTTTAATGCAAATTTTTCCGCTTTTTTGTTCAGTCCCTTAAAATAAATCCTTGCATTGAAGGCCTCTATTGCATCAACTTTTGTTTTTACTTCTTCAAGCTTCCGAAAGCCGAACAAGACAGGCTTTCTGAGAAAATCAAATGGATGCGCCACTGACAAAATTGCGTCCTGTTTTTTTCCCTCGTCAATTGCCTCAAACAATTCTCTTGATTTTACAGGGCTTTGCAGAAAATAAAACAAAATTTCCCCAATTAATTTTCCGTCAATGTAAAGCTTTTTTTCCTCGCCAAAAATAAGAGGGACATTGAATTTCCTGTTCAGTTCGGAAAATTTTTTCCAGGAATCGCAATTGTTATGCTCTGTAATTGCAAAGCCAATTCCCTTTGCTTTTGCCTTTTCAAGCAGTTCTTCAGGCCTTGACAGGCCGTCAATGCTGTATTGCGAATGCACATGCATGTCAATTTTCATTTTCATTAATAAAAAAAGAATTTAAGTTTTTATAAATCTATGGAAAAAGCTTTTGCCTTAAGCCAGCAGGAACAATCCTGACTCTTTCAGCCCAGTGAGAATGAACTGCACTGCAAGCGACATCAGCAGCAGGCCCATTATTCGCGTAATAATTTTCATTCCAATTGGGCTTAAAAACTTTGAAATTCTGCCTGACTGGGAAAGCAATGCATAGCAGGCAACAAAAGCCAGAGTGCCTGCTCCAATAAAGGCAATTATGTCCCAGGCCGCCTGTGCCTTTGAAAAAAGCACAATTCCGGTTGTAATCGCGCCAGGCCCAGTAATCAGCGGAATCGCAAGCGGAGTTACTGTCAGGTTTTCCTTTTCTTCTGCCTGTTCCTGTTCCGATGATGTCAGTTCTGTCCTTGTCTTGAAACCTAAAAGCATTTCTGCGGCAATAATCAGCAATAATATTCCCCCCGCAACCCTGAATGAAAAAAATTCTATGCCCATCCATGAAAAAAGGAACGGCCCTACAAAGCTGAACAGGAAAAAAGCCCCGAATGCAATAATGCAGCTTTTCCTTATTGTCCTTGCCTTGTCTTTTGCGGAAAATTTTTCCAGAAACAGCTGGAAAACAGGAATATTGGCAAAAGGGTCAATCACCAAGAAAACAGAGCTGAAAACCAGCGCAAAAAAGCCAAGATCTATCATGAACTAGAGAAAATGGGAAAAAAATTTAAACCCTTTGCAAGCCAACCGGCAATGATTTCGGCATTTATTTATATTTCTTTATTCCTTATTCTTCGCATGGCTTTTGAACTTGGAATTCTTTTTGCTTTCGGAGCAATGCTTTGCTGGGGCTTTGGGGATTTTTTTATCCAGCGCAGCACAAGAAAATTCGGCGATATTGAATCGCTCGCATTCATTGGCCTGATCGGCTCTTTTGGCCTGCTGCCATTTGTAATCCAGGATTTGCCATTGCTTTTTTCAATTCCAAACCTTGCAATGCTTGGAATGATTGGCCTGATAACATTTGCCTTTGCAATAACAGACCTTGAAGCATTGAAAAAAGGAAAATTGTCAGTTGTTGACGTTGTCCTCGGCCTTGAACTGCCAATCACAATTGTTTTTGGCTTCATGTTTTTCAGGGAAACACTTTCAGTTCTGCAATTGATAATAATTCTCCTGATTTTTGCCGGAATTGTCCTGATTTCATTGCGGTCTCTTTCAAAACAAAATCCTTTCAAAGGCCTTGAAAAAGGGGTTTTTCTCGCCTTTCTCGCTGCAATCGGAATGTCAGTTGTAAATTTTTTGACTGCCGTAGGTTCAAAGCAGGTTTCTCCCCTGCTTGCGGTTTGGTTTCCCTGGGTTATTTTTACAATAATCTCAATTGCCCTGATTTGGCGCAGGGAAGGCCTGCCAAAATTTTTTGAAAACGCAAAAAAATTTTCAGCCGTTATCCTTGCAATGGGCATTTGCGATACCCTTGCATGGCTGTTTTTTGCCTTTGCAGTGCTGGAAAACGAGCTTGCAATTGCAGTTGCAATAACAGAAAGCTATGTGGTGCTTGCGCTTTTCCTCGGAGTCTGGCTTAACAAGGAAAAGATTTTTCTGCACCAGTATGCTGGTGCAGCAATTGCGCTCTGTGCAACCATTGCACTGGGCTTTATAGCCTGAAAAAATAGAAAAAGGGGGCTTATTTCAGCCCGCATTCGTTTTTCAGGATTTCAGCTTTGTCTGTTTTTTCCCAGAGAAATTCTGGCTCGTTCCTGCCAAAGTGGCCAAAAACAGTTGTTTTCCTGAAAATAGGCCTTCTCAATTGCAGTTCCTCAATTATTTCTCCCGGAGAAAAATGGAATGTCTTCATTACCGCTGCATGAATTTTCTGGGCGTCAACCTTGTTTGTCCCATGAGTGTCAATGAAAACATTTGTGGGGCCAACAGCGCCGATTGCATAAGCAAGCTGCACTTCTGCCCTGTCTGCCAGGCCTGCCGCAACAATGTTTTTTGCAACATACCTTGCGTAATAGGCAGCGCTTCTGTCAACCTTTGAAGGGTCTTTTCCTGAAAATGCCCCCCCGCCATGGTTTCCTACTCCTCCATAAGTGTCCTGGATTATTTTTCTTCCGGTACAGCCTGAATCAGCTACTGGGCCGCCAATAACAAATCTTCCAGTGTTGTTGATGTAATATTTTGTGTTCGCGTCAACCCATTTTCCGCAGACAGGCTTTATGACTTTTTCCTTTATGTCTTCCCTCAGCTTTTCAATTTCCACATCCGGGTCGTGCTGTGCCGCAATTACTACGGCATCAAACCTTATCGGCTTGTCTTTGTCATATTCCACTGTAATCTGGGTTTTTCCATCAGGCCTTAAATAAGCCAGTGTTCCGTTTCTCCTGACTTCACTTAATTTTTTTGCAAGCCTGTGCGCATAAAGAATCGGCATCGGCATTAATTCCGGTGTTTCATTTGTCGCATAGCCTGACATCATTCCCTGGTCTCCTGCCCCGACTTCTTTTGGGGTTTTTTTTGTTACTCCCATTGAAATGTCAGCGCTTTGCTCGTTAATTGCGCTCAGCACACCAACTGTGTGGTAATCAAAGCCATATTCGGGCTTTGAATAGCCTACTTCCTTGATTACGTTTCTCGCAATCTTCGGCACGTCAATATAAGTTTTTGTAGTGATTTCTCCTGTGACAATTATGAAGCCCATTCCTGCCATTACTTCGCATCCTACCCTTGCATTCGGGTCGTCCTTGTAAATTGCATCCAGCACTGCGTCAGAAATCTGGTCGCAGACCTTGTCTGGATGGCCTTCTGTCATTGCTTCCGAAGTGAAAAAATATTTTCCGCTCCTCATAGTATCTCCCCCCATAAGCCTTTCTTTTAAAAAGAAAGCCTTGGGAAAGAAATCTTTTGCCATGCAAAAGAATTCTTCCTTAATTAGTTTTATTATTAGGTTTAAAAAAAGCCTTTTTAAGGAATTGTTTTTGCAAAAATTATTCCTATAGGAATAACAATTTAAATTCTTCCGGCAAGGTAATCTTGTATGCTTCCAAGCATTTCAGAAATAAAAATAAGGCGCACAGCAGCTGGCATTACTCAGCAGGGGCTTTCAAAATTGTCAGGCGTGAGCCAGAGCCTGATTGCAAAAATCGAGTCAGGAAAAATTTCTCCCGGCTTTGAAAAGGTAAAGCAATTGTTTGACTGCCTTGACAGGCTTCATGAGGAAAGCGGGACAAATGCAGGAAGCATAATGAGAAGGCATGTTTACAGCGCTTCTCCAAGGGAATCAATAAGGCAGGCTATTTTGTTAATGGAAAAAAAAGGGATTTCCCAGCTTCCAGTAATAGAGCATGGCAGCTGCCTTGGCACTCTCACTGAAAAAGGAATCCTTGCAAGGTTGGGCAAAATACAGGATTCTGTGCATCTGGGAAAGGCAAAAGTTTCAATGGCAATGGAAGAAGCAATGCCGACAATACAGGAAAACACTCCT
>JAQTNI010000046.1 GCA_028713935.1 Candidatus Iainarchaeum sp. | reverse complement strand
GTGCAGTTGCCCAGGCGATTGTGGCAATTGTTCCGGCCAGTACGGGAATGATGCCTGCAAAGAGCTTGGCTGTGTCAGCGGTGTCTGCAAAATTATTTTAAAGACAAATTGCTGCGGCAATGCAACCTGTGAATCAAGCGAAACTTATGAGGGCTGCCCTGCAGATTGCACTCCGAAGAGCATTGATATTTCTGTTATTGTGCCTTCTGTAAATGATTATTTTGTTTTTGGGGAAAAGGCAAATGTTGTTGTTGAGATTCTTGCTGATGGGAAATCAAAAGTGATTGGCGCGGAAGCGAGCTTCAGGATTGGCTCAAAGAATTATGTGCTTTACAATGACAGCAGGCATGGGGACAGCAGTTCTTTTGATGCAATTTATGGCAATTTTGTAAATGTTTTGCCTTCAATGCTTGGCCCTAATCCTGTTGAATTCACTGCTGTTTTCAGGGGGGTTACTGGAACAGCAAAGGCAAATTTTTTGGTGAAACCTGACCTGAATGTTGTTCTTGATATTCCTCAAAGCGTTGCTTTGGGTGATGTTTTGGATTTGCAGGGCTTTGTAAGGGCAAAGGCGAAGCCTGTTGGCATAATGCTTGATGCAAATATTTTTTTCCAGGGAAAAAGTGTTTTCAACAGTGTTTTTGCTTCTGATGTAAATACAGGGGCTTTTTCTTTTTCTTATCCTGTTTCATTGCTTGGCAAGCTTGGGGAATATTCCCTTTTGATTACGGGAATTGATGGCAATGGAAACAAGGCTTTTTTCCAGAGGGCTTTTGAAGTTAAGGAAAAGGTTTTTGCAAAAAAGCTTTCAATTGCAATAGAGCCGCTTCAAAAAGAGTCTTTTGGGAGAGGCGAAGAGGTTCCGCTTGTTATTGCGATTTCCGATGAATCCGGCAATGGTGTGGAAAAGGCAGAGGCTTTTGTAGAGGTGTTTGGGCAAAAAACCAGGTTTTTTGAATTTGAGCCTGGCAAGTATTCTGTTTCGCTTGTAATTCCGTTTTCTGCAAAGGAAGGCGAAAATTCTTTTTCTGTTTCCGCTGCAAAAAAAGACGGTTCATTGATTGTTGCAGAGGCAACTGCAACTGGCAAAATTGTTGTTGAAAAAACCACTCCCATAATTGAAACAATTTTGCCTAAAGATGATTTTTTTCAGATTGGCGACATTATTGAATTTGAAATCCTGGCTTATTATCCTGACAAATCAAAGGTTGTTGATGCAAAGGCATTTGTTTTGGTGAATGCAAAGGAAATTCCATTGCGCCAGGCAGAGCCGGGGCGCTTTGTTGGGAGCTATGCTTTTTCCGAGGAAGATGTTGGGAGCCCTTTTGTTTCAATCAAGGTTGCTGATTCTTATGGAAATGTTGTTTCCGTTGAAAAAAAAGTGAGTGTTATAGGGGAAAGCTTTTCCTATGTGCTTGCCAGGAATGCATTGCAGCTGATTGCGGTGCTTGCAATTGCGGCCGCATTATTTTTCTTTGTTTTCAGGGGCGCACTTGCAAGGTCGTTTGCAACTTCAAAGAAAAAAAACATTTCTTTGGCAGAGGCAAGAATAAGGGAGTTGCAGGAAAATTATTTCCAGAAAGGCCTGATGAGCAGGGCGCAGTATGAATCTGAAATGCAGAAGCTAAGTGAAAAGCTTGAAAAGGCAAAAAGGCGGTAAAATGTCTATAAGGATTGGTTTTGGATTTTTTGTTTTTTTTGCTGTTTTTTGTTTTTTTGCGGCGAATGCGGCTGCGCTTTCAATGGATGCCGGGCAAAAAGATTTTTTTTTGGGGGACAAAATTGTTTTTTCGGGAAGCTGCACAGGCAGTTCTGTTGAGGCGCGGGTTTCCATTTACAATGAAACTCTTTTTTTGAAGTCTGCAAAATGCCTGAATTTTTTTTATTCCGTTGAATTCCAGACAGGCCTTGATTATCCGACCGGAAAATGGGAATTTGATTTTTCCGATTCTCGGGACAAAAATTCTGTTGACACATTTATTTATCCGAAGCAGGAAACTGTTTTGCTTTCCCTGGTGCTTCTCACCCCTGCAGTTGAAAAATTGAGCCGCAATGATTCCGTTGATTTTACTGTGCAGGTGATTTTTAACAATGCTTCTTTCAATGATGCGAATGTTTTTTATTGGGTGCCCGATGGTTCAAAGTCTGTTTTGACTCCTGTTGGCAATGGCTTGTTTAAGGGCAATTTTTTGGTTCCAGTGGATTTTAATGAATCAAGCTGGAACCTGGTCATGGTTGCAGTAAACCCTGTTCAAAAAATAAGGGGGCAATTTGTAAAGGCTTTTGGAATTGAAAAAGCAAAAATGATTATTTCCGTTATTGAGCCTGTGGTGATAGGCAGGATTGAAGCAGGGGTGCTGCAGAATATTCTGGTTGAAATTACTTATGCTGATGGAACTCCGCTGAAGGAGCCTGTTGTTTCCATTGAATGCTGTGGCAATAAGGGGTTTTTGCAGCAGGTTTCTGAAAAAAGGTTTTCTTATCAGAAGCTTTTTGGCGGGGAAAGCATTGGGCCTCACACTGTTGTGCTGGCTGTTACAGATGCTTTTGGCAATTCCGCTTCAAGGGAAGAGACTTTTTTTGTTGAAAAGGGCTTTTGGCTTGGCTTTGGGAATCAGCTTGCTTTTGGCGCAATTATAATTGTGATTTTGGCTGCTGTTTTTTTGGCTGTTTTTTTTGAAAAAAGGCGTTCTTCAAAAAAAGGCCTGGAGAAAAAAATTGCTTTTTTGAACAGGGAAATTGAGAATTTGCAGGCAAAGTATTTCAAGGAAAGGTCTATTTCAGAGGAATATTACAGGAAAAGGCTCAGTGAATTCAAGCTTGAGATTTCCGAAGCCGGGAAACAATTAAATAGGAAAAAGTCTTAATTATTATGAATTTTATTCACTGGTTTTTTTTATGGGCTTGCTGAAAGAAGTTTTTAAGGGTACTGGCAAAAAATCCCAGAAAACTGGCGAGCCTGAAGAAGGCATTGTGCATGAAAGCCCGGAAATAGGCGAGAGGCACAATGTCATAAAGCCGAATGAAAAAACAGAGGAAAAACAATTTGAGGTTCTGCCTATAAGGGTTGATTCTTTTGACAAGCTTGTTTCAAGCCATGGCTTTGAAAGGGGCAGTGTTGTCCTTATTGCGGGGGGAGCGGGAACTGGAAAAACAACTTTTTGTTTCCAATCGCTTTTTGAAAGCGCGCTTGCGGGCGAAAAATGCATTTATGTTTCTTTTGAAGAAGACCCTGAAAGAATAAAGAAGCACATGAAAAGCAATTATGGCTGGGATGTTGCGCCTCTGGAAAAAAAGGGCAATTTTGCAATAATCAAGTTTGACCCGTTAAAGGTTGCCAAGACTGTTGAGGCAATGATTGAGAAGCAGTCGGGCGAATTAATGATTGAAGTTGCAGAGCTTGAATTGCCATTCAAGCCCGACAGGATAGTAATTGATTCGCTTTCAGCGCTTTCAGTTACTTTTGAAAGCGAGCAGAAATTCAGGCGTTATGTGAAGGAATTGTTTGACCTGCTTGAAAAGTATAATTGTGTCAGCCTTGTTATTTCAGAAACAACTCAGGACCCGACTGTTTACAGCTCACAGGGGATAGAAGAATTTTTGGCTGATGTTGTAATTGTTTTTTATAATATTAAAATCAGGAACAAGAGAATGAATGCGGCTGAAATTCTTAAGATTAGAAGCGCAAAGCAGGTAAAAGGCCTTATTCCTTATACTATTTGTGAGAATGGCATACGGCTTCTTTCAGGTAATATTGATTTGGACCAATGATTAAATCTGGGCTTTTTTTGCGTGTTCTTCGCATATACAGTTTCTTTTTGGCGGGATTGCGGGAATTGTTTTCATCAAAATTTTTTTCACATTCTCGGAATTTTTTGCCATTGTTTTCAGGACAGTTTCAATGTCCACTGTTTTTTCATTCTCCATGAAACAGTCATAATCAGTTGCCATTGCAATTGTTTGATAGCACATTCCAAGTTCCCTTGCAAGAATCACTTCCGGCACAGTGCTCATGTTTATTATGTCTGCGCCGAGCATTCTGAACATTTTGCTTTCTGCGCGGGTGCTGAATCTTGGGCCTTCAATTGTTATTATTGTGCCTTTTGGATGAAACCGCAGTTTTAATTCTTTTGCTGTTTTTGCAAGGATTTTTCTCAAATCAGGGCAGAAAGGGTCTGCCATCGGGATATGCATTACTTTTTCAGAATCAAAAAAGGTATAGCCTCTTTTTTTTGTCCAGTCAATGAACTGGTCAGGAAAAACAATTGAGCCCGGCTTTATTTTTTCACGCAGGCTTCCGCAGGCAGTTGAAGCCAATATGTGTGTGCAGCCAAGCTGCTTCAATGCCCAGATGTTTGCCTTGTAAGGCACATTTGTGGGATTGATTGAATGTTTTTTTCCGTGCCTAGAAACAATTGCAACATCAATTTTTTCAATTTTGCCAAGAACAATTTTGTCTGATGGCTTTCCGAATGGGGTGTCAATTTCTTTTTCCTCAAAATCCGCAATAATGCGCGGGTCTTCCAAGCCAGAACCGCCTATAATTCCAATCATAAAAAATGCCATCTTCTTTCAAATTTAAAGTTTCACTTAATTTTGTCTATTTCTTCCAGACAATATGCCCATTAACATTATTTTTTTCGAATACTTCCAGTATTTGTGCACAAAATTCTTGGGTTTCTTTGTCACCTTTTTCTTTTGCTAATTCATAGAGCCGAATAAACATTTTTTTGCCTGTTTCTGTTTGTTTATAATTTTTCTTTTTGAAGTTGTGTTGTGCACACAAGGTTTGCCCATTAGATATTTCTGCTCTTCCACCAAGGTCTTTTGGAATAACCTGAACAACTTGAAGCGCAAGCCCCTCTCTCTTGCCTAAACCACAAAAAACACATTGGAAGTTATCCCTTTCCAGAATTGCTTCTCTTTGCGCATTGCTGAAAGCATCAAAATTTTTTACCATGAAAATCAACTATGTTTTTGTTATTTTTTATTCTGCAATATTTATACAATTTGTACAGCAAGAATTATTATATGCAATTATGCCATTGGATTTCCTTTTTCCTGAAAATGCCAATTTTCAAATTTGTAACCTGGCATGGAGGTTGCGCGCATTTGCAAGCCAATTTTTTGAAAACGTTCCAAAATGTTCCAATAATTTGGGTCGCGCACGAACGCAATAGGGTCTTTTTCCCAATTTGGGCTTACCTTTAATCTTTCCAATTCTTCCAACAAAGGTTTTAATGCAGGATTTTTTTGTTCAATTGCCTGAACCATTTTTTTTCCTGCACGCAAAGAAAAATAACCCATTACTTTGCCTTCATGATTAAGCGCAGCAATGTGCTCAATTTTTGGTGTTTTATTGAGGTCAGTTTCAAGCCTGTTCAAGAAACTGCATATGTCATCCGGAGAAGGAATATTGCTTCTTCCCATGGGGTGAGTGTGAATAATTGACCTTTCATTCCCTTTCAAAAAATAACCAGCATAATTTTCACCACGCTCATATGCTTTGGGGAGCAAACTGCCGGGTTTTCCCTTTTCTTTTATCCAAACCATTTCCTTGTTCTGAATTTCTGGCCACTCTTCAATTATTTGTTTAACGCTTTTGCCTCGCGCTGAAACAGGAGAATTTATTTTTGTGTCTCTTTTCCTTAAAATCCAGCGCCAGAATTTTGGCGCGTTATACAGTGCTGTCCCAACAGAAACGCTGCCGGCAGCTTTTGCCGCTTTTATCAAAAAAGCCCTGCGCCCTGGGTCAAACCTTCTTTTCGAAGCCCGAACCATATTCTAACCTGAAAGCAATAATCTTTCCTGTTTTCAGAATTTTGTTATTTTTTTGAATTCGCTTATTCTTTTTGAAATTTCTGTTTTTTTTAACCTGCTTAGCCTGTTGAGGGAAAAGTCTTCCGCATTGAAAGAGGCGATTGTTGAGGCAGTGATAATTGCTTTTCTGAAATTTTTTTCGCCCAAGTCTTTTGTTTTTGCAAGGTATCCGATTAATGCGCCTGCAAAGCTGTCTCCGCATCCAGTGGGGTCGACAACGTTTTCAAGAGGATATCCTGGGGCCGAGAAAAAGCTTTTTTTTGAAAACAACAGGCAGCCGTGCTCGCCTTTCTTGATAATTGCAAATTCCGAATCCAGTTCCAAAATTTTTTTTGCTGCTTTTACAAGGTTTGGCGTTTTGAACAATTGCCTTGCTTCAGCATCATTCATCAGTGCAATGTCAGATGCTTTCACTACTTCAAGGACTTTTTCAGGCTTGCTTGAAATGTAAAAGTTCATTGTATCGGATACAACAAGCCTTGGCCTTTTTTTCATCTGGAAAAGGACCTGCAATTGTTTTTCAGGGTCAAAATTTCCAAGAAACAAAAAATCGGCATTTTTATAGTGCTCTGGCAATTTTGGATTAAAGTCAAGCAGGGAATTTAATTCTGTTTTGATTGTCTGCGCAGAGTTCACGTCAAACCCGTATTTTCCTTCCCAGTGAAAAGTGTTTTTTTCGCTTTTTTCTATGCCTTCAATTCCAATGCCGTGTTCTTTGAAAAAATCAAGGTGTTTTTCAGGAAAGTCTTTTCCGATTATGCTTACAAGGCCTGTTTTTGCAAAAAAGCCTGAGGCGAGGCCCGCATAAGAGGCGCTGCCTCCAAGCGCATTTTCCACTTTTCCGAATGGGGTTTCAACAGTGTCAAGCGCCATTGAGCCGACTATGACTATTTCTGGAGAATTATTCTTTGTCATATTTTACCAGTGAAAAAACATCGTATCCTTTCAGTTTTTCTTTTCCATTGAGAAATTCCAGTTCAATCAGGAAAAAAAGGCTTTTTACTTCCCCGCCGAGCTTTTCAACAAGCCTGATTGCTGCCTTGCTTGTGCCGCCTGTTGCAAGCAGGTCATCACAGATAATGCACTTGTCGCCTTTCTGGATTGCATCTTCGTGGATTTCAAAGGCGTCTTTGCTGTACTCAGTGTCAAATTCTTCGCGGATTGTTTTTGCAGGCAGTTTTCCAGGCTTGCGCAATGGCACAAATCCCGCATGCAGTTCTTTTGCGAGAATTGCGCCGAAAATGAATCCGCGCGATTCTGCGCTTACAACCTTGTCAATTGAATACGGTTTTTTTAAGTAGTAACCGGCCATTTCATCCGCCACTTCTTTCAGGGCATTCGCATCTTTCAGCAGAGTAGTGATGTCCCTGAACATTACGCCTTTTTTAGGGAAATGCGGCACTGTCCTGATATGTTTCTTGAAATCTGTTTTTGCCATCAAATCACTGCATAGGAATTGTGAAACAATTATGTAAAGGACAAAAATTCAGAACAGATATCCTTTACAAATAGCAAACGACCAATAAATTTGCATATTTATGTCGTTCGCTATTAATTAAAAATTCATGCTTTTTAAATTACTTATGCATTATTCAAAATTCCTTTTTTTGATTGGCCTGGTTTTGTTCGGGCTTCTCCTGTGGTCTCTCGGCTTTCAGGGCATTGCGGGGATTGCTTCAATAATCTCCAGTGCGAATCCTTTTGTTTTTTTATTTGCGCTTCTGCTTATAATTCCCGGAATTCTTTTGAAGGGCTGGAAGCAGTCGCTGCTGTTGGGGAATTTTGGAAAAAAAATTTCTCTCAAAGAGTCATCTGAAATATGGCTTGCGGGATATCTTTTGGGGGCAATCAGCCCTGGAAGAAGCGGGGATTTTTTTCGCGCTGTTTATTTCAAAAAAAATTTTGGCATAAAAACAGGCAATGGCGTTAGCTGCATCCTGATTGAAAGGGTTCTGGATGTCGGCTTTCTCCTTATTGCGGGAATAATCGGCTTTATTTATTTTTCGCTTCTTTTCGGGCTGCCGCAAAGCATAGTTTTTGTTCTCTGCATTGTGCTGGCATTTTTTATAATTTTATTCCTTTTGCTCACGCGAAAGGAAACAGCGCTGCGGATTGGAAGGCCGCTTTTCAGGCTTGTGCCGCGAAGGTTCAAGGAAAAAGCCAGGTCTGGCTTTCACGATTTTTTTGAGGGAATCCAGGCTTATAAAAACAACAAAAAACTTGTTTTTTTTGCATTGCTCCTGACTGTTTTTTCATGGATTTTGTTTTTTTTCCAGGCTTATTTTCTTGCGTTTTCGCTTAACATTGAAATTTCTCTTGCGACTGTTTCCGCGATGATGCCGATAACAACTCTCGCTGAAATAGTCCCGACTGTTTTTGGCATTGGAACAAGGGACTTCACATTGCTTGGATTGTTCGGGCTCATGGGAATGGCGAAAGAAACAGCAATTTCTTTTTCATTGACAATACTGCTTATTGAAATAATCGAGGCTTTTTTTGGCGCTTTTTTTTTGCGCAAAATAAAAAACACTTAATTTTCTAGCGCAAATCCCGAAAATATTCCTTTTTAAATGCCTTTTCACTAATTTTGGGGTATGCTTATTGAGGTTTTTCTCCCTGTTTACAATGAGGAAGAGCAGTTAAAATCCTCAGTTGAAACCCTGCTTGGCTTTTTGAAAAAAAATATCAGGGATGAATTTGCAATTACTATTGTGGATAACGGTTCGAAAGATTCAACGCCTGAACTTGCAAAAGCGCTTTCAAAAAAACACAAAGAAGTGAATGCATTGCTGTTAAAGCAGAAAGGCAGGGGTTATGCTTTGAAAACTGCCTGGATGCAGAGCAAGGCGGATATTCTCGCTTATATGGACATTGACCTTTCAACAAGGCTGAAGCATTTTCCCGCATTGGTTAATGCGGTAAAGCAGGGCAATGACATTGCAATCGGTTCGAGATACGCGAAAGGCTCCGATACTCACAGGAGCCTTGGAAGATGGTTTATTTCAAGGGCTTTCCTGCTTCTTCTCAAGGTTCTTTTTTTCACTGGCCTTACTGACACGCAGTGCGGCTTCAAGGCGATAAAGAGAAGTGCTGCGCAGAATTTGCTGCCTTATGCAAAAAACAAGGAATGGTTTTTTGACACGGAATTATTGCTTCTTGCAATAATGGCGGGCTATAAAATAAAGGAAATTCCCGTTGAATGGGTTGAGGACACTGATTCAAGGGTTGTAATCCCGCATATAATAAAGGATTGTTTTGAGACCAGAATCAGCGCGTGGGACGGTAGCCGCGCCTTCAGCCAGGCCGCCATTTTCGCCGCCTGCTTCCCGCCCTTGGCGGTGAGCTTGCGCGCGTCATCGGGAAAACCGTCCTCGGCTTC
>JAQTNI010000045.1 GCA_028713935.1 Candidatus Iainarchaeum sp. | reverse complement strand
AATCCCCGCTTGAGTATATCAGAAGGACTGCAATTGCAAATCCGCATGCAAAAATTATTTTTACTGACCCTTTCGGAGAAAAAAGCGTTTTTGAAAGGACTGCAAAAACAATTCCCTCAAAGCCAATTGAGGTAAAGCCTCACCCAAAAGGAATTACTGTGGATGAGCTTCTTACAATGGCAAAGAACACCCAGGGAAGAAAAATTTCTTCTTTTTTAAAAACAGATTTTGACAGGACAGGGGACAAGGCAATTGAAGAAATTTCAAAAAATGTTTCTTTTGACATGAACAAGGACCCAAAAAAAATGACCTGGGAAGAAGCAGAAGAAATAATCAAATGCTTCAAGACAACAAATTTTATTGCGCCAAGCACTGAAGGTTTAAGCCCGATTGGGGAGGGCAGGATTGATGCTTCCCTGAAAAGCATTGTTGAACCTGAATTTTTATCTGTGCTTACAAGAAAGCCGACTGTTTACAAGGGCGGTTTTGCATTCCAGGTAGAAGTTGCAATTGCCTATGGCGGAAACGCGGGAAAAAGCTCGGGGGAAAAAGACGAGCAGACTGGTCAGGAAATAAGAAGAGTGGAAGTAATGAGGTTTGCAAACAGGGTTCCTCTTTTGTTTGATGCGGGCGGCTGTGCTCTTTCAAAGGCAGTGCAGGGCCTTGACTGGAAAAGATATGCAATAAAAAACCTTGATAATGCGCCATTGACTGTTTTTGTGCATATGCTTTCAGTGCATATTCCTTATACCGGGGCAGGAAAACAAGCTGTTTCGGATGAGGAAGAAGTAATGGAAGAACTGCGCCTGGCATTGATGCAGGCAGGAAGGCAGATAATGAGGCACATTGCGGGAAAACGCAGGCTTCAGGAAAAAGAACTGAAAAAAAAATTGTTTTTGAAATATGCAACTGAAGTTGCAAATGCCTTGCACGAGCTTACGGGAAAGAAAAAAGACGAAATTGAAAAAAAATTCCATGCAATTGTCCTGAAAAAATTAAAGCTTGAGGAAAAAATGGAAAAAGATTTGGAGCAAAAATCGGACGAGGAAATAGCTGCGGAACTTGAAAAAGAAGCTGAAAAGGAAAAAAAATCAAAAAAGAAAAAATCTTCAGTAAAAGAGGAAAATAGCGAGGAATAAAGCATAAAAAAAGGCGGCAATAATGGCTTTTGAAATAACAAAAACATTTCGTTTGAATATTGGGCATAGAACCTGGAAACAGGATATGCGGAAGGGATTTGGAAAAGAATTTTATGACCCGGAGATTCCATTCAATAAATGTGCAAATTTGCATGGCCATGATATTTGCATTGCAGTGACTTTCGAATCAAAAAAATTGGACAGCCAAAGCTACGTAATAGATACGGATTTGATAAAAACTCCTATTAATAAGTTAATCAATGAAATCGACCATTCTTTCATTGCAGATAAAAAAGACCCTCTTTTTCCAGACCTAAAAAAAATTGTGGAAAAAGGAAAACTCAGGCTGTTTGCAGTGGATTTTGCCCCAAGTTTTGAAGAACTATCAAGGTTCTTTTTTGAAAAGGTAAAACAAATCTTAAAAGACGCGGGCTGCGCCAAAAGAATCAAGGTAAAAAAAGTCAAGATATTCAGCGAAGGCTTAACAGTCCAGGCAGAATATCAGGAAAGCAAATGATTCAATTTAAGGGGGGCTGGCTTTGGATGAGAAGCAAGTGGTGACAAGTATCCGCCAAATACTCATGGCAATTGGGGAAAACAAGGAAAGAGAAGGGCTGAAAGATACCCCAAAAAGAGTTGCAAAAATGTACAAGGAAATTTTCAGGGGGTACGATTTAAAGCAAAAACCAAAGATAATCATTTTTTCAAATGGCAAGGACAACGTCACTTATGACCAGTTAATTACAGACAGGGGAAATTTTTGCAGCTTTTGTGAGCATCACATGCTGCCATTTTTTGGGCAATACTTTTTTGGTTACATTCCTGATAAAAAAATAATGGGCTTGAGCAAAGTTGCAAGAATAGTTGATTTTTACTCCGCCAAATTTCAAATTCAGGAAAGATTAGTTAAAGAGATTGCAGATGAAATTGAAAAAGCGGTGAAACCAAAAGGGCTTGGCGTTTTTATGATTGCAACGCACCTTTGCAAGCAGATAAGGGGCGTAAAAAAAGAAGGGGTTATGACGACCTGTGACCTTAGAGGCTGTTTCAGGACAAACGAAAAAACCAGGGATGAATTTTTGCTTTTTACAAGAAACTGAAATAATGCAGGAAGAAAAAAAATTACAGAAAAATTTAAGCAACCAGAGTAAAGAATATTACAATAAAAAAAGGTGAAAAAATGGCTGGCGATGTGAAAAGCAAGGACAAGGAAGTAGTGAAAAAGTTGGAAGGGCTTGGCAAGGAAGTGCTTGGGCAGATTGAGGCTGGAAAAGAGCCTTCAATAGAGCTGCCTGTAAGGACTCTTGGAAACATTTTTTTTGACAAAAAAAGCAAGACAATAAAGCTTGGGGACAAAACTTCGCAGAGGCAGTTCCTGAATATTGCGCACACAAGAAAATTCATGCAGACAACTCTTGTTGCATCGGAAATAAGAAAAATTATCCAGGAAGAGGCAACAACAAGCATCAGGGACCTTTACTATGCCCTGAAACACACAATTGCAGATACAACTGAAAACACTTTTGAGGACCAGGGAGAAAGCGACCCTTTAATAGAAGACATTGAATCGAGCCTTGACTTGTTAAGGGAAGAATTGCATCTTGCGGCTTCAAGCAAAGGAGTTATTGTTGGAAACATGAAAATAAAGGACGGAAAAGACACAATTGATTTGACAAGAATGGGTTCCGGCGGCTGGGGAATCCCAAGCAATGTCGAACCTGAAAGAATTGAAATCAAGGATTTGGATGCGGAATATATTTTGTTCATTGAAAAAGACGCTGTCTGGAAAAGGTTCAACGAGGATGCATTCTGGAAAAAAAACAAGTGCATTATAATCACAGGAAGGGGCCAGCCTTCAAGGGCGGAAAGAAGGCTTGTGCAAAGGCTGAACAATGAGTATAATCTGCCTGTTTTGGCATTAATGGATGCAGACCCTTGGGGAATGTACATTTATTCAGTAATCAAGCAGGGCTCAATTTCCCTTTCTTACAGCGAGGAAAAGCTTGCAACGCCTGACACAAAATATCTCGGCCTCACTGTAAAGGACGTTGAAACATTCAAGATTCCAAAAGAAGTGACAATCAAACTGAACCAGCTTGATGTGAAAAGGCTGAACGAAATGAAGGGCTATGAATGGTTCAAGGCAAAAGAATGGCAGGCGGAATTTGCTTTGATGAAAGAAAAAGCCATAAAGCTTGAATTGGAAGCATTAAGCAAAAAAGGAATCAGGTTCATAACAGAAACATACCTGCCAGAAAAAATCAAGAGCAAGGATTTTTTGCCCTAATGCCGCTTATTTATTCGGCAACTTATTGCTGCCAAGGATTAGGCGTTCTGCTCAAGCAGTGCAAGGGCTTTTTCTGTTTCGCCCTGTGAAAGCAGTTCAAACAATTGCCTTGCATTGATTGTTTTTCCAAAGCCGGCTTCTTCAAGGTTTTTTTCAAGCAATTCAAGGCCGATTTCTGAAATAGATTTTTTGGTTTTCTGCATTTCGCGCAGCTGCGAAATTTTTGTTTTGAAGGATTCGGAATCAAATTCCTTTGAAATTGACAAAATTGCCTTGCTGGAAAAATTTTTTTCTGTTTCTGAAAGGCAGATGTCTGAATTTGAAAGGCCTTTTGCAAGAGTTCCGCATAATTTCAGGCGCACAAGCGGCTTCATTGCGCTTGTTTCGGCAAGGAATTCTGAAAGCGTGTTCCGGAGCTTTTCAGTTATTTCCTGCGAAGAAGCGTTTTTGAATTCTATTTTTTCATAAAACATTTTTCTCTGGAAAGGCAGTTCCAGGAAAACAATTTCCCCTGTTTTTGAATCAAAAACGCTTATGCTTTTCCTGTTTTTTGACTCAAGTTTTTTCATTTGCGTTATTATTGTGGAGCCCGTAAGAAGAAATTTTCCGTTTTGCAGTTTTTCAATTCCGCTCCAGTGCAGATGGCCGTTTGCAATAAGGCCAAAGCCTTTTGGCAAATCGGAAAGCGAAATGCTTGCAATCATTTCATCGTCAAAAGGCAGGAATTCTTTTATGCTCTGGTGCAATAGCAGTATGTTTGAAGCGCCTTCAAGAGGCAATGGGTTCCATTGTTCAAGCGCTTCCCTTGCAAATTTTTCAGGAATTCCACCCAAACCATGCACTGCAACGATTTCATTGCCTTTTTCAATCAATGCAACTGCGGCATGCAAATGAACAAGAAAGCCTGCGCTTTCAAGGACTTCAACTGCATTCCGAAAATCTTTTCCCCTGTATTCGTGGGTGCCATGAATCGCAATAAGTGGAATGTTTTCGCAGTCAATTGGTTCTTTTTTTTCGCCTTTCAGGCGCGTGACTTTGCAGCCGGAGTGGGTTTTTTTTAGGGAGGAAAATACCTTGAAGGCATTGTGCCAGGTTTCCTGCGAGGGAATTTCGGAATCAAAAACATCCCCAAGCAGGAGAATGCAGTCCGGCTTCTGGGCAATTGCAAGCTCAATAGCGCTTTTGGCGTTCTGGAAGGATTCTTCAAATCTTTCAGTGCCTTTTCCAAATCCAAGGTGAAAGTCAGATAACAAAACAATGTTCATAAGTAAAAAGAGCTGGAAAAAAATTAATAATCAATCTAAAACTGGTTTATTTTTCTTTTTGCGTTGGCTTGAGGAAATTGTATTTTGGCCTGTAAATTTCGCCTTTGTCTTCCAATTTTTTGATTAGGTCCCTTGTTTTGTCCTCATCAAGGCCCTGTGTTTTTGCCTCTTCAATTATGTCCTGCAGTGAAGCCATCTGGTTTTCAGAGTCTTTTGACCTTTGCTTTACAAGGTTAAGAATTACTTTCATGTTTGTCAGTTGAGTGTGGGTTGCTCCCATTGTAATGATGTCAAAATCAATTTTTCCTGTTTCAGGGTCTTTTACAACATCTTCAAGAGAGGCTTTTAAGAGGCGGATTGCCCTGTCAGCGTCTTCCCTTATGACTTCATTGCTCAGCCTTATGCGTGCGCTTGCTTCTGACAGCCTTACTAGCCCTTCCAATTGCCTGTGTGTTGCGGAATATCCCCCTCCCTCGTTTTTTCCCTGTTCCCTGAGATTAACATAAAAAGTGGAGATTGTTTCAATTGCTTCCTGTGACATTATTGGAAAAACTTTTTGCCTTGCATAGGCAAGGTATTTTGTGACAATTTGCGGGGAAATTTCAGGAGCAGCAATTTTTTCAATTTCCTTTGCTTCTTTTTTGTCAATTGTTTTTCCGCTGTATTTGTATTGGGCAATTGTTTCCCCTGCCTTGTGGGTTTTAAGAATATGGTTTGACATTGCCTCGTCTTTTGTCCTGTCAAGAATATCACGTATCATGAAAAACAAGTCAAACCTGCTTATGAGTGTGGGAGGAAGATTCACCTGTTCAATAAAGGGAGTGTACTTGTCAAACCTGCCTAGCTTTGGATTTGCTGCTGCCAGAATGCTTGTGTCTGCCTTGAAGCGCGTTACTATGCCTGCTTTTGCAACAGAAATCATTCCCTGTTCCATTGCCTCGTGCAATGCAGACCTGTCATCGGGATCCATTTTGTCTAACTCATCTGCCATGCAGACTCCGCCACTTGCCAGTACAAGTGCGCCTGCCTTTAATGTCCAGCCGCCTTCTCCAAAATCGTCTTTTACTGCGCTTGCAGTTATTCCAACTCCTGAAGCTGTTTTTCCCGCAAAATAAATGCTTTTTGGGGCAATTTTGTCGGTTGCCTGGAGAATCTGGCTTTTTCCGACAGAAGGGTCTCCGACAAGCAAGACATGGATGTTTCCCCTTATTGTCTGGTTGTTTGGCAAAATTTTTTTTACTCCTCCAAACAATTGCAGGATAATTGATTCTTTTACAATTTCATGCCCATAAATTGAGGGCGCAACAGAATTAATCAGCATGTCATAAATCCGCGGGTTCTTTGAAAGCTTTTTAATCTGCTCTTCTTCTTCCGGGCTGACTTCAACTTCTTCAAATTCTTTTGCTGTTTCTTCCAGATAACTTGCCTCCAAAAACCTTCCGTAAACATTTTTTTGGGTTTTGCTGGGCAGACCAATCCTTAAGATTCCGACAAACATTGTTTTGTCCCCTGCAGTGATTTTATTCACAAGGTCATCCGCAACATAAATCGGGACAGTTGCTGCCTGTTCGCTTCCCTTGAGCTTTTCAAGCGGTTCCTGTATTTCAATTTTTTGGTAATCTGAAAACTTGCTTTTTTCTTCCACTAGCTTGAAATCGCGGTGCTTGCATTCGCAGATGCTTGGCTGCTTGAGCTGTTGGGAATCCTGCAGAATCCTGTAATTGTTTCCGCAGCGCCTGCATTCCCAGACTGCAAGAGTGAGCTTTGGCATTACTTCAGTTATCTGCCTCACAACCCCTTCAATGGAAATTAATTTTCCAAGATGGGAAGAACTGATTTCACGTATCAGGGGCTGCCTGTCTTTTGGCAGGTTGTAAAACCGCATGCTTGGCTTGAATTCTTCTATTTCAAGCGCAGGAATGTCAATGCCCTGTATTGCTTCAGAAGCCGCTTCCATAAGATAATCCGGCTCGTCAATAAGCTGGTCGGCAAGTTCAAAATCAAATTTTTCAAGCTCCTTGAAATTAATGTTCAGGCTTCTTTTTTCAGGATAAACAGAAACAAGCCTTTCAATTTCCTTTTTGCAGAGCGTTTCAAAAAAAGCCGCAAACCTTGGCACAAAAGGGTTCGCGGATTTTTCAATTAAAGAAGTTTCTTCAGCCATGCCAATCCCATAAAAAAATTGTTCTTTTGTGTTTTTAAGCAATGCCAAGGCACGCTTCCGCTATTCGCTTGCCTTGCCAAAAGCCTAGAAAAAGTTGGGAGAAATTTCAATCGCCAAAAGAAACCCAACCTGTTTATCAACAATTCAGGTTCTTTTCTTTTGGCACACTTGCATTTTCTTTTCTTCCAAGAAAAGAAAAGGCAGTAAATATAATGCCCTTGAATTTATTATAACAACCCACTTAAGAAAGCAAACCAATGAAAATTCCGCGGGGATTGGAATCCGAATTTTTAGCGGAAGTAGGGCTTGCTGGGTAAATTTTAATTATAAATTGTTTTAAATAAGATTCTTTTGTATAGTTTTTAACCAGTTCCAAAGGTGTTTTTTTGAAAACATTTTATATTACAACTGCAATTGTTTATCCGAATTCAGATCCCCATATTGGGTTTGCATACGAACAAATCTGCGCAGATACAATTGCAAGATGGCACAGGCTGCTTGAAGAAGAAGTCTTTTTTTTGACCGGCTCCGACGAGCATGGCGCAAAAATAGCCGCAGCCGCAAAAAAAGCAGGCAAAGAACCGAAAGAATTTGTTGACGAACAAGTCAAAAAATTCATTGAAATTGCAAAAACCCTGAATCTTGCACATTCCCGCTTTATCAGGACAACTGACAAGGACCATGAAAAAATTGCAAAAGAAATTTTCCAAAAAATTTTTAACAAGAGGGACATTTACAAAGGCACTTATTCAGGGCTGTACTGTGTAGGCTGCGAAAGCTTTTTGACTGAAAAAGACCTTGTTGAAGGAAAATGCCCAATTCACCACACAGAACCCCAGATTTTGGAGGAAGAAAATTATTTTTTCAGGCTTGGCAAATACGAAAAACAGGTTTTGAACCTGCTTGAAAACGGATTTTTTGAGCCAAGCGAAAGAGTCAGCGAAATCATAAACAGGATAAAGCAAAATGGCCTGCAGGACTTAAGCGTTTCAAGGCCGAAAACAAATGTTGCCTGGGGCATTGAATGCCCTTTTGACAAAAACCAGACCATTTATGTCTGGTTTGATGCGCTCCTGAATTATGTTTCAGGCGCAAAAACAGGGAAAAAAGATTTTTGGCCTGCTGATTTGCACATTATAGGAAAAGAGATCTCTTGGTTTCACTGCGTGATATGGCCTGCAATGCTTTTGAGCGCAGGCCTGCAGCTCCCGAAAAAAGTTTTTGCACATGGCTGGCTGACTGTCAATGGCCAGAAAATGTCAAAAAGCCAGGGAAATGTAATCAACCCAGAGTATTTGTGCAAACAGTATTCAGCCGACGTATTGAGATACCTGCTGATGCGCGAAATTCCTTTCGGGCAGGACGGGGATTTTTCAGAAGCATCTTTAAAAACAAGGAACAACAACGAGCTTGCAAACGAGCTTGGAAACCTTGCCAACAGGACAATTGTAATGCTTGAAAAATACTGCAATGGAAAAATTCCAAAGGCAAAAACCTCCCCTTCCCTTGAAAAAAGCCTTAACCTAGAAAAAATCGAAGCTCAAATGGAAAACCTTGAATTGCACGCAGCGCTTTCAGAAATTTTTGCTTTTATTTCAGCATGCAACAAGTTCATCAACGACAAGGCGCCCTGGAAACTGAAAGGCAGGGAGCTTGAAGAAGTTCTTTATTCCCTGACTGATTCAATAAGAATAATTTCAATATTGCTTTCCGCATTCATGCCTGAAACAAGCAAAAAAATCAATGAACAATTCGGATTGAAACCAGGCCTGCTGAAAGAATGCAAATTCAATCTGCTGAAACCGGGCACGCAAACAAAAAAAGGCGAAATTTTGTTCAAAAAGGCGGAATAAAAAAAATTATTTTTTGCGGATTTTGCTTTTAACTTTTTTCATCAAGGCTTCCAATTCTTCCTTGTCCAATTCAATATGTTCCCATTCAAAGCTCAGGTCATCGCCTTCTTTTCTTGGAATAATGTGAAAATGCACATGGGGAATAACCTGGCCTGCAACCTGCTTGTTTGACTGGATAATGTTAAAGCCATCTGCTTCCGCGGCATCAACAACTGCACTTGCAACATTTTTTACTGCAACAATCATTTCGCGCAGGTCTCTTTCAGGCACATCTGAAATTGTTTCAAAATGCTTTTTTGGAATAACAAGTGCATGGCCTCTTGCAGCAGGCGCAATATCCAGAAAAGCAATTACGGAATTGCTTTCAAAAATCCTTGCGCTTGGAATTTCTCCTTTCACAACCCTGCAAAAAACACAACTGTCCGGCATACGATTATATTTATAACGAGCTTATTAAAAAAGTTATATAAAATTGGGGAAATAAATGAAAAGCAATTTTTTTTTGGCAATTGGAATTGTTGCAATTTTAATCCTATTCATGGGCTGCGCCCAGAACAATGCGGCTCAACCAGATAATGTACCTGCAACAAAGCCGGCAAACGAAAATGATGCGCCTCCAATTGCAATTGACCGCGAAAGCAAGATTCCAAGCGATGCAGTAAAAATGGCCCCTGAAACAGATTCTGCTCCGCCAAAATCCATTTCTCCGGAATACTCAGACCCTGTTACATTGCCTTATCCAATAAGCACTGCGGGTGCAGAGGACTCTGCTTTCATAATGCCAGACGGAAAAACACTTTACTTCTTTTTCACGCCGGATGTAAGGGTGCCTGTGGAAAAACAAGT
>JAQTNI010000044.1 GCA_028713935.1 Candidatus Iainarchaeum sp. | reverse complement strand
GTATTTTGCAGGGAAGCCAGAAACAGAATATTCTGGATGCATTGGAAGCCATTCCCAATTCATTTTTATAATTAACCATCCTAATTATTTTCTGATTGTTATGGAACCAGAGCATTTTGGCAAAACATACAAAAGAATCCTTGCAATGATTGAAGAGAGAAAAGGCATTGTTTTTTTGGTTTTAGACCCTCCAAACCAGAAGCCTGAAATTGCTGGGCAGCTTGCAAAGGTTGCCGAAAAAGCTGGTGTTGCGGGAATTGCTGTCGGCGGAAGCATTGGTGCGCAGGGCCTGCTTCTTGAGCAGACAATTCTTGAAATAAAAAAGAACTGTTCATTGCCAGTTGTTTTGTTTCCTGGAAACATTGCAACACTGAATGAAAAGGCAGATGCAATTTATTTCATGTCAATGCTTAATTCCACTGACCCTTATTATTTGTCAGGGGCGCAGATTGTTTCCTCAATGCCGATTCAAAGAATGAAGCTTGAGGTTATCCCGACTTCTTATATCATTGTTGAGCCTGGAATGGCTGTTGGCCATGTTGGAAGGGCGCATCTTATTCCAAGGACCATTCCTTATCTTGCTGGTGCAACTGCCCTTGCAGGGCAATACATGGGCTCACATTTCATTATTCTCGAAGCAGGCGGCGGAGCTCCAGAGCCAGTGCCTCCTGCACTTATCAAGGCAGCTGCAAGGCTTGTTTCAGTGCCGATTGTTGTTGCAGGCGGAGTCAAAACAGAAAAACAAATTTTTGACACAGTTGAAGCAGGCGCAAGCATTGTGCATGTGGGCGCAGCAATAGAAAGGACAAACGGAGATTTGAAATTAGCCGAAAAAATTCTTTCAGGCCTTGTAAAATCAGCGGAAAAAGCAGGCAAAACAAGGCAATAAAAACAGTTCTTCTTAAATTTCATTTTCTTTTTTCACGCATTACAAAAACAAAAATTTGTTCAATGGCAGTGTGTGCCAAAGCAATTTTTTTGTCCATTGTTGCATCCATGGCGCCTATTTCCATTTTTTTTGTTCCAAAAGTTTTTCTGGCCCTTACCCAAACATCTTCAGGCGAGCGTATAAACTCTCCAAACATTTTTGCAAAAATATCCTGGTAAGGCGGTTTTGTTTTTGGGTCTGTTCTTCTTTCATCACAAGCCCGGATAAAATCAGGGTCTAGAACAGGCAATCTGAGCAAATCTTTTTTGTGTTCAGCATATATATGAATTTCTCCGTTATTGACAGGCGCGGTTGGCGCAGGGCGCCTTGCTTGGGTTTCTGCCTTTTTTATAACTGCTTGCTGTGGCTTGTTCAAATTTGGCTGGCTTGGCTTTGCCCTCCAATTGGCATATGCAGAAACAGCTTTCCTGAAAGGGTGCCACATTTTTCTCACTTGTTTTTTATTTCTTCCAAAGTTTCATTTAAGGCAGTTTCTATTGAATATTTCGGCTGCCATCCAAGCGAATTTATTTTGCCAGTGTCATAATTTCTTTCATGCAAAACCCTGTTTATGTATGCCGGCTCGAAAAGGCTTTTTTTTCCAAGAAGCCTGTTTTTCACCAGGTTTAAGAGTGAAGCGCTTTTTGCAATCTGAACAGGGGCTGTTTTTGTTTTTCCCTCAAGCCCGATTTTTTTTCTAATACTTTCAACTAATTCCATGAGAGTTGGCCTTTCTTTTCCCGCTACAATAAAAATTTCCCCAAAGCAATTGTTGTTATTTGCGGCAAACAACAATGCGGAAACAAGGTCTTTAATGTAAATTGTCTGGAACATGTTTTTTCCATTGCCAGGCAAGGGCATTTGTTTTGCAATCATTTTTATTATGCCCTGCCATTCCCTGTTTGGCCCCATTACAAGGGCAGACCGTATTATTGTAATGTGCATTATTTCCTGCAAATCAAGAACAAGCTTTTCTGCCTCTGCCTTGCTTTTCTCATATTTTGTGTCAGGCAAAATTTCAGAATTTTCATTTACAATTCCCCTTGCCTTTCCATGCACGCCAGCGCTTCCCAAAAAAATGAATTGCTTGACACGCGCCTTTACGCTTGCTTCCAGAATGTTTTTTGTGCCACTCACGTTTATTTCATTCATTTTCGGGTTTGATTCGTCAATTATTGCTGCAAGGTGAAACACAATGTCAGAGCCTTTTGCGGCTTCTTCGCACTGCTTAGAAGAAAGCAAATCGTTTCCAAGGGCAAGGTCAAATTCCCTTACTTCAAATCCTTTCTGAAGCAATTCTTTTGCAAGGGCTCTGCCTATAAAACCGCTGCTCCCTGTAATTAAAACCCGCATTAAAACATATTGCAAATTAGGATTATTATTTGTAATGGTCAAAATTTGATTTATCTGGGAGTTTTATGCAGGAATTTCTTGAAATTGATGCTTCACAGGGAGAAGCTGGAGGCCAGGTTCTGCGCTCTTCGCTTGCCTTGTCAGTTTTGCTTGAAAAGCCTGTGCACATTTTTAATGTGCGTTCAGCAAGGCCAGAGCCAGGCCTTAAACCCCAACATCTTGCGGCAGTCAATGCAATTGCAGCGCTTTCAAAAGCAAAGGTTAAAGGAAATTTTTTGCAGGGCAAAGAAATTTTTTTTTCTCCTGGGCAGGTCAGGCCTGAAAAATTCAATGTGAACATTGGCACTGCAGGGGCAATTTCGCTTTTTTTGCAGCAATTGCTTCCACTGGCATTGAAAACACGGCTGGATTTTCATGTTATTGGAGGCACTGATGTTGCCTTTGCGCCAAGCATTTGTTTTTTGCAAAAAGCCGTGTTTCCAAAGTTAAAGGCAATGGGCGCAAGGCCAGATGCAAAAATCCTTGCACAGGGTTTTTTTCCAAAAGGGCAGGGCAGGGTTTTGTTCAAATCCGCTCCTGCTAAACTTCCTCTTAGGCCAATAGTTCTTGGCAAAGCAAAAAATTTTTCAAATTTTGAATGTTTTTCCTCTTCCTCCGGCCTGCCTTCTGAAGTTTCTTCAAGGCAGGAAAAATCAGCAAAAAAAACTTTGCTGGAAAAGTTTTCTGATTCTGACTGGGAAAGCCATTTGTTTTCTTCCCCTGCAAGAAAAGAAACAATTGGCTCTGCAATCGATGTTTTCGCTGTTTTTGAAAACACTGTTTTAGGTGCAAATGCCCTTGGTGAAAAAGGCAAGCCCTCCGAGGCCGTAGGCGAAGAAGCCGCAAAAAAACTTTTGCAGGAGCTAGAATCCGGAAATGCAGTTGATTCCAATTGCGCTGACCAATTGCTTGTTTTCATGGCTCTCGCAAAGGGAAAATCAGAAATAAGCGTTTCAAAATTCTCACAACACTGCCAGACAAACATCGGAATAATTGAAAATTCCTGGAATGCAAATTTGCAGTTGAAGGAGAATTAAACAAACCAGCAACAATAAGCGTTGAAGGAATTGGTTTCAAATAATCCTTTCATTGCTGCTGCATATTTATTATAATCTTTTTGGGCATTTTATTTGCATATGAGGGAAAGGCGGAAAGACAGGCTTGTCAGGCATTTGCTTAACCTTACCCGCATGCCAATAAAAGATATTGCCAGCCGTGCAAAAGTTCACAATGCTTATGTAACCCAGTACAATATCAGGCATCGCATCAGGCCGCCGGAATTAAACCGGGAAATCCAGATGCAAGCAAGGGCTGCTTTGCGCGAAAAACAGCGCAGAAATTTTTTTTCCTCCCAACAAAAACTGGCGTTGATTGATGAAAACATACCCGGAATAATAACAGTTGCCAGGCGTTGGTTTAATTCATCGCGGCTTTTAAAAAACGATTATGGCAGTTTGCAGAACTTGATTGACACTTTGAGAAGCAATGCTTTTGACACTCTTGATTTTTATGACCCCGCAACAAAAACAAAGGTAGGCGCAGCAGATGCCGGCAAATGGATAACTTATGGTGCGGACCGCTTTTGCAGGGAAGAGGCTTCGCATTTGCGCAGTAATTCTGCTTTCCAGTTTCCAATGACAAGCACAGGCACAACAAGGGATTTTCCAGAACCATCAAAAGTAATTTCAGCGCAACCCTTAAGGCCCAGTGTGTTTGACAGTGCCGCAATTCCCAGGTCTGCAAAAATTTTTTTGAAAAAACTCGGGGGAAATGTGGATTCCGCTGCAGCACAGGGTTTTGAAAATGTCAAGAGCATTATTCTGGAAATTGCAGATGCCCCTGCAACTGGCCTGACTGCAATTGAAAAACAGATTGTTGCTGCGCGCCTTAATGGGGAACAGCTGGAAAACATTGGGCCTAAGCTTTCAAGGACTGGGCGCATCAGGCCTGGCCAAAAAGTTGCCGGCTTTGGGCGTGAACAAACAAGGCAATTTGAAAAAAAGCAATTGAAAAAATCAGGCGGCAAATAACTCTCCGCTTAAGGCCGGATTAGTGCTTGGGAATAAACAAGGCCAATTCATTTGTATTGCTGTTTTATTGCTTCCAATCGTGGTTTTACCTGTTCACAAAAAGAGCTTATTACGCGTCCCAATTCCCCTGTTTCATGGCGCGCTTCCGCGTATTTCATAAAATGTACAGTATTTTTGGCATCATCGCTTATTTTCATTTTGTTGCTTATTTGCAAATGTATCTTTAGTATTCTTTTTTGAACCATTTCAATGTCTCTTTCTGAAATGGCAATTGCCTGTTGGATTGTCTTTGCTTGCCCTCTTTTGATTTGCCTGTCAATAATGTCTTGTGCTGTGCCATGGCACACTTCTTCAATGCCTTTTGTGCCATGAACTTTTTTTAAAGAATCATAAAATTTTTCAACTTCGTTTCCCAGATATTCCACGCCTTTAAAAATATGCCTTTTCAAATAGTGGTTTCTTGCAAGTGTCCCCCTGCCTTTTGGCATCCGCCGCAACACTTTTACAAGCTTTCCAATATTTATTGCGCTTTTTGGGCGCATTGGTTTTTTGTTCAGCATAACATTCCTTCGATTCAAATAAACAAAAATCCCGCCATTTCAGGGAAGGCAAGCACTGTTATTATTGCAATGAAAATGAACGGTGCAAACGGGGGCAGGTTCCTGTAAACAAGGATTTCTTTTATTCCCGCTTTTTCAAGCTTTTCTTTTTCTTTTTCGCCAATGATTCCTTTTCCAGCCAGTTTCAGTGTTTCCCTTGCTTTTTGCCCCAAAAATTCCGCTGCAATTACCTCGTCTTCTTCCAGTTCTGAAAGATTTATTTTTTTCAAAAAAAAGTTTTTCCTGATTCCTTTTTCCAATGCCAAAAAAACCAGGCCGCAGGCAAACCCTGTTCCCAAAAAAATTATTGTTCCCGCCTGTATATTTCCAAGCCTTGCAAGCAGATAAAAATATGCAAAGAAAATTATTCCAAAAAAAACGCTTTTTCTTATTCCCTGCCTGTTTTCCCCAAGGTTTATGCCTTTTCTTGCGTATTTTGCAGTGAAAAAAACCGCATAAAAAATCACTGCGAGGACAGCGGAAACAAACAGCACGCTTAGCACAAAAATTTTTCCAGAAAAAAACGGCATTAGCAATGCAATTCCCGCAAACAGCTTTACATCGCCACCGCCAATTTTTCCAAAATAATAAATCAAATAGCCAATTCCAAAAACAATTGCCCCAATTGCAAGCCCAATCCAGTTGAATTCAGCCAGATTGAAAATTATTCCCAGGCCAATCATTGCATAAGTTATTTTGTCGGAAATAATTCCCGATTTTGCATCCTGCAAGCCCCCTAAAAAGCTTCCAACAAGCAAAACCCCGATTCTCAGCAAAAACAGGTCCATAATTTTTTTCGCCTTTGAAAAGCCGGATTCAACCGCGGCTCAGCCCGTGCTTTTTGGCTTCGCGTTTCAATATTTCTAAAATTTCATTCGTAATTTTTTGGGAATTGGAAGTGAATTGTTCCCAGAATTTATCTGCATTCTCTGGGCTCCCGCAAATATTTACAAGTTCCTCAATTTCCGTGTTGCTCGGAGTCCATTGTTCCTTATTGCACTTTTCAGAGTTGCGCACTGCCCAGTTATACAGCTCCTGCCTTTTTGTTTTGTCTTTAACTTTCAAAGCCATTAATGCAAAAGTTGCTGCAAGTTTTACTGTGACTGGCGCTGTTGCCTTTTGCGCATCCGCATATTGCTTCGCCAAAATCAAAGTCAGAATTTTTGGCACAAGTGGCTCAAGTTTTTTTTCCAATGCCATTGAATGCTTTGAAGCGGAAAATCCGGCCCTGCCAGCCAATTCTATCTGCATCCACTGGCGCCTTTTTCTTTCATCAAGCTGCGTTCCTTTCGGGCTTCTCAAAATTCTTTTTTGCATTGCTTCACCTTATCTTGAATTTTTGCTTTTTTTTCGGGCCGAATCCCTGCAATAATTTTCCAAAATCAAGTTTTCCGTTTTTCTGCATTTTTTCAAGCTTCGCTTCATCCAACCCTTTAAACTTTTTGAAGACTTTTTGCATCTGCTTGAATTGTTTCAGCAGTTCCCTTACCTGTGATTCTGTTTTTCCGCTTCCCTTGGAAACCCTTTCAATTCTTTTGTGATTTAACAAATCTGGATTTGTTTTTTCCTGTTTTGTCATTGAATCCATTATTATTTTGAAAGAATCAAGCTTTTCCTCTGTTGTTTCAAGGATTTCTTTCGGAACCTGCATTTTCATTCCAAGCATTTCCGCAATTTTTCCGATTGAACCCATTTTTTTTGTTGCCTTTAACTGCTGGTAAAAAGTTTCCAAATTAAATGCCCCCTGCAGGATTTCTTCAGGGCTTAATTCCTGTTCTTCTGAAAGCTCTTTTGCCTTTTCAAGCAATCCCTGCAAGTCTCCATAACCCATTACCCTGCTCAGAAACCTTTGAGCATCAAATTCTTCTAAATCTTCTGCTTTTTCCCCTGTGCCAATAAAAACAACTGGGCATTTTGCAATATTGCAGGCGCTTAATGCGCCTCCGCCTTTTGCACTGCCATCCATTCTTGTAATTATTACGCCGTTGACTCCGACTGCATCGTGAAAGGCAATTGCCTGTTTTTTTGCAAGCTGCCCAACATCAGCCCCTATCACAAGCCATTTGTAATCCGGCCTGAAAACATTGTTCACTGCCTTTATTTCAGAAACAAGCTCTGCATTGAATGCGTCTCTTCCTGCTGAATCAACAATTGCCAAATCAAAATTTGAAAATTGCTTCAGGGCTTCTTTTACAACTGCATCTGCTTTTTTTTCCTTTGGGTTTCCATAAAAAGCAATTCCAAGCTTTTCAGACAATTGCTTTAATTGTTCAAAAGCAGCAGGCCTGTAAGTGTCGGCGCACACAATGCCGATTTTCAGGCCTCTTTTGGAATAATATTTTGCAAGCTTTGAAACAGTTGTTGTTTTTCCCTGTCCATAGAGGCCCACAAGCAAAATTCTTTTTGGCTTTTCAGGGGCTTTTGTTTCAGTGCCTCCAATCAGTTCCACAAGCAGTTCATAAGTGATTTTCAATACGTGTTCCCTGCGTGTCAGGCCTTTTGGCAGTTCTTTGAAGGCTTCTGCCTCTATTTTTTTTGTCAAATCCAGGACAAGCTGGACTTCGACATCGGCTGCAATCAATGCTCTCTGGATTTCTTTTATTGCCTCTTTTATTGTTTCCCTGTCAAAAACAGTTGCTTTTCTCAGCATTTCCATTGCATTGTGCAGCTTCTCGCCCAAACCCATTATTTTCCCCTTTTCCTTAAATTAATACCATTCCCTAAAAGGCTTTTACCAGTTCCTTGTTTTCTGATTCGTTGATAAACAATTTTTCCGTTTTTTGTTCTGCTCCAGCATATAGAGTGAACACCATTTTCCGAAGCAGTCTTTTTTACCTGTAAAACCAATTGCCTTGCCAAACCAGTACCCTGAAATTCAGGCCTTACAAATAGCCTGTCCAATAACACTGCGGTGCCAGACGCTTCATAGGTATATTGTACAAACCCAGCAATTTTTACCCCGTACAAAGCAATAAAACCATTAGTTTTGAGGTGAGGGTCTAAATGCACCTTGTGAGGCAGAACTGCTTTTAGAAACTCTTTTTGCGTTATTAAAAATTCTTGGTGTTGTTCTTGACTTAGTTTAATTGTAGGTACAATCGTAAAATTTGATGGCATTGTAATCACTCACAATTTTATTTTTCCTTCTTTTACATCCTTAAAAAAATCTTTCATGTTTATTGTCACTTCAGGCAATTCTTCCAAGGAAAACCACTTTATTTCAGAGCATTTTTCAGGCTCCATTATTCTTGGCTTTCCTTTCAATAATTTTGCTTCCACAATCGGGTTTGCCCAATGCTGTTTTTCTTCCGGAATAATATGGTCAATTAATTTCAACAGCCTTACAGGCTCAACTTCGCAGCCAATTTCCTCCATCGCTTCTCTTTTTGCAGCATCAAAGACCTTTTCGCCAAATTCAATTTTTCCGCCTGGAAAACACCATTTTCCAGCTTCATTCCTGCACTTTTCAGTCCTTTTCAGAAGCAAAAAATCTCCTTTTGCATTTCTTACCATTACTCCAACTCCAACCCCAATGAAATCTCTTCCAGCTTTCAGTTCCATAATATGCCCTGAAATAATTAAGAATTAGAAACAATTAAAAAATAAGAATTTTATTGGATTTATGGCCTGCGTCCGCGTGGCCTGTTTGCAGGCCGGGTTTGCCCGCGGCGCCTTCTCAAATAATCTGTCATCCCACGTGCTGCGAAGCCAGCTCCGCCAGCAACAAGCAATCCATAGCCTGTTGCGCGCCTATGTGTCCCTTTAAGCGCTTCAGAGCGCTGCTTTGCGCTGAACTTTGCCGAGTCCAATTCAACTCTTCTTTTTACTGATAAGTTCATCCAGCGATTCCATTTTTTATAAACATCTGGATTGTTTTTTCGCAACTCTGTGCGCATGGCTTTTATGCCTGGGTTTGCTTCAAGTTCCCGTGCAAAATCAGTATCCCATGTTCCGCGCTCTTTTGCCCATTGTTCTCCGGGCCCGACTCTCCAATTTCCTTTCCTGTCGCGGTAATAAAATTGCCCAGTGTCTTCCCCAACATTGCCAATCATTGGTTCTAATCCAATTTTTTGGATAATCGGCTTCAGAATTTCCGCCTCTTTTTCTCTAAATGCCCTGTCTTTTCTTTTTGCTTCTTCATAAAGGGGTTCGACTTGCCTTAACAATTTTTCCTGCCTTTGCACATCTGCCTGAGTCGAATATTCCCCAAACTCATCCAAAAAATCCCTGTATTGCTTTGCAGTAGTGCCTGCCAGTATTCCTGCAAAAACCAGCAATACAGTTCTGCGTGCAGAAGGAATTCCAAACAAAAATTTTTTCAATTTTTCTTTTCTCGCCATGTTTTTTTCACAATAATAATTCAAATTTCAAATTAATAACCATTTGCTTTGGCTTTTATCCGGCTCCTCCGCCTCCTCCGCCACCGCCGCCCCCACCGCCTCCTCCTCCGCCAAAGCCGCCTCCGCCAGAGGTTGCAGTTGCAGAAGAAAAGGCGCTTGAAAAGCTTCCAATGCTTGTCCCAATGCTTCCAAAGTCTGAAGCTGAAATTGCCCCTATAAAAATTGCGGAATTAAAGCTTTTCTGGTAATTTTCAAAAACCAGGTCCATTGCTTTCTGGACTTTTTTGCTTCGCCAAGCGGAATGCTGTAAACAAGGTATTGTTCCCAGAGTGCAATTGCGTCAGGCGGCATGTTTTTCAAATTGCTGAAATCATGCAGGAATCTTTTCAGCTTCATCCACTTTGCATAATGTTCCGCTCCTTTCAGGGTGCGGTTTGGCAGTGCT
>JAQTNI010000043.1 GCA_028713935.1 Candidatus Iainarchaeum sp. | reverse complement strand
CCAAATGCAACGGCAAAGCAGAAGCAGTAGTCAAAAAAATCAAGCACTTTCTGGACCGATTCGAAGTCCAGAACATTGAACACGCAAACAAGTTATTCAAACACTATCAACCAGAATACAACAACACTCCCCACTCAAGCTTAAAATATCTTACACCCAATCAAGCATATAGAAACAAACAAAAAAATGGAGCCATAAGCGCTGTCACGTAACATGTAACATCGCCCATAAATTTTTTCCTTGGTCTTCTTAATCGTTGGGCTAATGCTTTTGCCAAATAGCCCCGCAGACGATATGACGCAAAAGCGTTAGCCCCAAAGTTTTCTCATTGGCTTACTTCTTACTTTTGATTGCAATCATACTGATTTCAAGTTTGGCGCCCAACGGCAATTCTTTTACACACACCATTTCGCGTGCAGGAAACGGTTCTGAAAGATAAGTGCGATATATTTCATTTATTTTAGGCGCTATCGACAGGTCAGTAACATAGATTGTTGTTTTTACAACGTCACTAAAACCGCTTCCCCCCGCTTCAAGTATGCATTTTAGATTTTTCATTACCTGGCTAATCTGTTCTTCAATTGACCCGTCAATCATTTTTCCATCTTTTAGACAAACTTGTCCAGAGGTAAACAACAGATTACCAGCCAAAATTCCGTCAGAAATAGGGGCTGCAGAAACAACTCCTTTTTTAGCTTCTATTTTCGTTTTCAATTCTTCACCCATGCAACGTGTTTCTTTCATAGCCCCGGAGAGATTCGAACTCCCGTCCGCGCCTTCAGAGGGCGCTATCCTTGGCCACTAGACTACGGGGCTAAGCCTTTCTTTCTAAAGAAAGAAAGCCTTGGGAAAGAAACAGTTTTTCTTCGAAAAACTGTTGCCTTCGGCAATAAAAATAGCTTTCTTTTTTAGTATGATATTCCTGATAAGGAGTATTTTTTAATTTATTTGCCGAACTTGCGCTGCCTTGAATAGTATTCTTTTATTGCAAAGTCAAGGTCTGTTTCGTTTATTTCTGGCCAGTATTTTTCCAGGAAGCACAGTTCGGAGTATGCGCTTTGGTACATTAGGAATCCGCTGAGCCTTTGCGTGCCCGAGGTTCTTATTATCAAATCCGGGTTTTGGAAATTTCCATACAAATATTTTTGGAATGAGCTTGTTGTCAGTTCGGCAAGCCTTAAAGTGCCCTGTTTGTATTGTTCCGCGATTTTTTTTGCAGCGTCGATTATTTCCATTTGCCCAGTGTATCCTATTGCCAGGTTCATTTTTTTGTTTTTAAAATTTTCAGTGAATTTTTCTGTTTCCAAAATTTTTTCGCGGAGTTTTTTTGGCAGCAAGTCTGTCCTGCCAATGACTTTCATCCGGACCTGGTTTTTTTCAAACAGGCCTGAGTTTTTTACCTTGTCAAGCTCTTTTTCAAAAATTTTGTATAAAAGCAGCAGTTCTGTTTTTTTTCTCTGCAGGTTTTCAAGTGACAAAGTGTAAAAAGTGCCTGTTTTTATTTCAGGGTAGTTGTTGAGCCAGCTGAACACGTCCCAGGCTTTTCTTGTGCCCATCCTGTATGCTTCAAGCAGGGAGATTCCCTGTTTTTGCGCAAATCTCCTGTTTCCGTCAGGAATGAATGCAATTGAATTCAATGCCATTTTTTTCACTCTTTGAAATCAGTTTTTTTTATTAATGTGGAAGAACAATTATTTATTAAGCGTGTTTTTTGTTTAAAAAGATATTCTTTAATAATACAAAATTCAAATTATTACTGTTATGCCCCGCATTAAAAAAAACATGGAAAAAAATTTTGGGTTGCGCATCATTGAAAAGCCCGGCTCTAAGGGCGAATCCCCAAAGCTTGGCCTGGACATAAGTCCTGACAGGGTTAAAATGCTTCTGGAGGAAATAAAGGTGCCTTCTCTTAAAGCCCTCAAGGAAAAATAATTTTTGGTGTTTTTTATGCTCATAAACAAATCCGATTCAAAAAAAATAATTTCAAAAGTCAGGATTGCTGATTCTTCCTGGAAAAGGCTGCGCGGCCTTATGTTTGAAAACCAGGCCTTGTTTGATTATGCCCTTGTTTTTGATTTGCCAAGGGAATCTGTTTTGAATGCAACCATCCATATGCTTTTTGTTTTTTTTCCGATTGATGTTGTTTTTCTTGACAAAAACAGGAAAGTTGTTGACATAATAAAAAGCCTGCAGCCTTTTACTCCCAGCTGTTCCCCAAAAAAGCCTGCAAAGTTTCTCATAGAGCTGCCGGCAGGCAAAGCCAATGGCATAAGTGAAGGCAATGAACTGGAATGGAACCAGAAATAAAAGCCGAAACAGCTTATACTCTTGTTTCCTCTATGTATTCTTCCTTGCATTTTTCAGAGCAAAAATTCTGGAACCAGAGGTGAGTGCCCTCATTTTCAAGCTGTTTTCCGCATTTCAGGCAGAATTTTTGCTTTTGCCCAAGCAAGGACCTCTTGTTGCTGTTGCTTTTCTTGATATACCTGTCAATATCCATTTTTTTCCCACCCGCAAGCGTAGATGCGCATAAAAACGAGGATTGATTAAAATATTATCAGGGGATATTGCTTTAAAAAACAAACACGGAATTTGCCAGGGAATTTGGAAGAAAGCGGGTTATTTTATGAATTTTCGGCTTTCTTTTTTTTAGCTTTTTGAACCAATCTGTTTTTTATACTACTTTGCATTTAATATACTGCGTGGGTTGAATATCACCCCGAATTCTGTACATAGAAGGCAAAAGGCAAAGGAGGAAAGTTAAACTCTAATTCTTTTAACTTTCCTCTTATTTTATTTAGGCTTTTTTTGCTGCTGCAATATTTATTAACCCAAGCTTCCATATTCTAATTTATGGGTTTTTTGCGTTTAATTTCAATCGGATTTGAAAAAGCATTTGGCAGGATTAATTTTTTCGGCCTTGTGCTTTCAAGCCTGTTCAATGGCACTTTTATTTCCCCTTTTGCGCGGATTGCTTTTTATGGGAACATTTCAATCGGCAAAAATTGCAGAATCGCTTCAGGCTGCATTTTTCGTGTTCCAAAAACAGCGCGCCTTGTTATTGGCAACAACTGCGATTTCAGGGAATATGCCCAGGTGCTATGCAGGGAAGGCCAGACAACAGAGTTCGGCGATAACTGCCTTGTGCAGCCTTTCAGCTTTGTTTCAGACAATGCAAAAATAGGCAGCAATGTGATTCTTTCCCCGCATTCTGTTGTTGTGGCAGCCACCCATAACTTTGATTCAATTGAAACCCCAATTTTAAAGCAGGGCTCAGACACATTGCCAATTGAAATAGGCGACAATGTCTGGATTGGCACGCATGCAATCATTTTAGGCCCTTCAAAAATCGGCTCCGATTCAATTATCGGCGCAGGAACAATTGTAAAAGGCGATATCCCTGAAAAATCAATTGTAAAAGGCGAAAGAAAATTAACAATTATAAAAAGGCGCTGAATTTTATTTTATAATTTTTTTTGCAATGTTCCTGAGAAATTCAACCCTGAAGCCTGTTTTTCTTTCAATTGCGAGCATTATCTGCAGGTCTTCTTCATGGAAACTCCTGAAAATCAGCAATAACGGGAAATAAAGCACAACGAATATTGCCGCAGCCGCAACCAGGTAAAGCAATATGAAAATTCTGCCCATTGTAATTGCCGACATTATCGAAAATGGGATTGCTGTTTCCGCAATCAGTACAGTTGCGGCAACTGCCATTGCCGCAGAGCAAAGCACTTTCAGGTGGTTTTTTGTGAATGGCTGGATCCTGAAAAGGACATAAAGCTCTGCCAAAGTCAATATGCCCCAAGCTGCATTTGTGGCCGCTGTTGCAATTGCAGTCCCTATGTGTTCAGAGCCGGCCGGCAGGAAAAGAACTGGCTGTGCAAAAAGCGGCGCAAGAATGCTGTTTAATCCGATTGACAAAATCCCCAAGAGTATGGCATTTCCAAGTATCAATTTTGTTTTTCCCGCCGCAATCAATGATTGCTGCGTAGGGCCTGTTATTGTATTGACAAAAAAGCCAACAAGAAGAATGTCCAATGCAAGGGCGCTGCCCGCATACAGTTTGCCAAATAACAATACCTGGATAGGCTCGGCAAAAACTATCAGCAATGCCGTCAGCGGAAAAGCCACTAAAAAAAGCCATCTTGAAATTGTGCCAAAAAATTTTTTGAATTCCCCTATTTTTGCCATGGCAAAATAGCTTGTTGTAATCGGGATTACAAGGACTGCAAGCGCTTCCAGAGGCGCCTGCCCGAAATTGGCAGTGGTCAGGGCAACGCCGTAAATCCCGGCATTGTAGGCAGGCGCAAAAAAACCAAGCAGGATAACATCAAAGTTTACAAACGCGTAGGAAAATATTCCTGTCAGGAATAGCGGAGCAGAAAATTTTACCAATTCCCTTCCTGTAGGAATGGCAGTTATTTTTGGGTTTGTTATTGAAAAGACTTTTTTTTCAAGAAAAAAAAGCCCGAATATGAATGCAACCGCTTCCGTAAGCACAAACGTCAATATTGCGCCAATAAGCGAAAATCCCGCAAGGGCCAATGCCAGCAGTATCACTATTTTTGACAAAAGCTGGATTACCCTTCTTATATAAATTTTGTATTTTATTTGTTTGAAGCCATCCATTGCGCTCTGGAAATCCCCGCCTATTGTAGTCAGTGGCACAGTGATTGCCAAGAGTTTCAAAAGCACGCCCAGTTGCGGCTTTGCAAAAATCGCACCGGCAATCCAGTCCGAAAGCAAAAAAACCAGGATTCCTATTAAAACACACAGAATAAAATGTATTTTTATTGCCGAGAAAATTGTGCCTTTTATTCTTGGAAAGTCTTTTTTTTCAAGGTAAAATGCCACAAACCTTGTCAATGAATCAATCAGGCCGAAATTTGCAAGTATTACAAAAAAAGCAATTATGCCAGTGGCGAGAAAAAACAAGCCAAGCTCGTCAGGCGTAAGTATGTTTACAAGGATAATCTGGAAAATCATGCCCAGTATCTTGCTGGCTATAATGCCCGCAGCCATCAGCGCAGCGCCTTTCACTACAAGGTTTAAGTCAGCCTGCATAGTATCCGCTTTGCTTGAAGAGTTTTTTAAATTCCATTGGTACAAAACTGCCCTTTCTTTCCGCCTTTTCTTTTCTTTGAAAGAAAAGAAAAGGTAGGTTGCCAAAAGAAAAGAATTTTTTATTTTTGATGAACAGGAAAATTAATTAAACCATTTTTAAGAGCTCAGGAAGCATGCCCCAGAGCCTTGGGCTGCGCAGCATTTTTCCCATGAACCTGCTTGGATTGTCCATGTCCCCGTGTTCCTGCAGAAACTCTTCTATTCCTGCTTTTTTTGCTTTTAAAAAAAAATCGTCAATTTTTTGCTTTTCAAGGCCGTTAAGGTAAGACCTTATTTTCCAGTGAATTGCAAGCTCTTTGTTTATTTTGGAAAGCTTTTTGTTGTAATCCGAAAGGCTTTTCCTGTTTTTAATGTGCTCCATTATTGTTTCGCTGCAAGCGTTTGCGGCCTGCAATCCAAGAATTATGCCCCCGCCGGTTGTTGCTTTTGTGTGAAAGCCTGCGTCTCCCGCAAGAAGAATGTTTCCAAATGCAAGGTTCTGCATTGGCTTTCCAATCGGAATCATTGCGCTGGACTTGTCAAGAATGTCCAGCACAAGGCCTTTTTTTTCAATGAATTTTTTAAGGTTGTCGGCGGGATTTTCATTCATTGGAACAGCAAGGCCGATTCTTGCAGTACTGCTGTTTTCAGGGATTATCCATGCAAACAGGCCTTTTGCGCTTTCATCAAAATAAACCTCAACCATTTCCGGGTTAAAAATTCCCTTTGCCCTTACCTGATATGCATGGACAAAATTTTCCTGGGGGATTTCCGGTGCAACAACATGCCTTACAATTGAAGAAACACCGTCAGCTCCCACTATTATGTCTGTTTTTTTTAATTCGCCATGGCCCTGGCTTTCAAGGAACAAAGAATTTTTCCTGATGTCAATAAGCTTTGTGTTCAATTGCATTGGAACGTTTTCTTTGACTGCTTTTTTGTAAAATGCCTGGTCAAATTTGTACCTGTCCACCACAAAAGCGATTGTTTCTTTTTTCCTGATTGACAATTCCACCCCTGATGGGGAAAAAAGCCTTGCGCCTTTTATTTCATTCACAAGCGCTTCCTCAATGTTCAGGCCGAGTTCTTTGCAGCCGTTTTTTGAAATCAGGCCTGCGCACTGCACAGGCTTTCCGATTTCCCTGTGTTCCTCAATAACGCTTACATCAAAGCCGTTTTTTTTGAGGCTTATTGCGGTATGCAATCCAACAGGGCCGGCGCCAACAATAGTAATCATGCTCATAGGGACAGAAGAATAAAAAACAAAAGAATTTTTAAAGCAATTATGTTTTTCAACTTTTTCGGAGCGCTCACTAAGCTTTTCGAAGCGCTGTCGCTTTCAAAAACCTCGTTGCAAAGCACGTTGTAAAAGCAAAGCTTTTACGACGCCTCAAAAACCCAACGGGTTTTTAAGGAAGCTTTGCGACGCACAATGCAAACAAAGTTTGCGTTGCATCGGAAAGTATTGCTTTCCAATGTCGCAAACCCTGGGTTTGCAATGTGGAAAATGCTTCGCGATGTTCGCTTCCAAAAAGTTGGCAAAAAACTGCGCACTCAGAAAGCTGTTTTTTTCTGAAGCATTGCTTTTTATTGTTTTCAATCCAAAAATAGTCCCTATGCTTGGCACAATTTTGTTTTTTGCAGTCCTGATTGTTTTATTGCCAGGGCTGGGTTTTTTCATTACGCTCGCGTTTTTCCCGAAAAAAGAGCTTGATTTGCCTGAAAGAATTGTTTTCAGCGCAGTGCTTGGATTGGCTTTTCCCGCTCTTTTTTTGCTTTTGGAAAACCAGGTTTTTGGCCTGCCAATTAATTTTGTATCTGCGATTGCAACAGTAATCGCCTTGCTAATTGTGTCTTTAACTGTTTTTTTCCTTAGAAAAAGAAAATGAATAAAAATAGGGCATTTTATTTATTCGCCTTTATAGCCCCATTTTCCCGCTTTTTTTTCTTCTTTTTTTTCAGATTTTTTCCATTTGTCCAAAAAACCCATGTTTCCACCGCCATTCCAACTTAAATTGCTGTCTGGTTCCTGTGCCCTGTTATTAAAGGCAAGGAATCCAATGCAAGCAATTATTACAACAACAATTATTAATCCAATCCAGCCCGCATTTTCCGCGATTCCGCCAAGGCTGAAAAATCCTGCGGCATTGGCATTGCCAGTGCTTGTTTCCCTGTTCAAAACAATTGGAGGCGCAACGAACAAGTCCATTGGATTTGATTCAAGCAACTGGTCAGCCTCTTCTTTTGTCAGTTCTTTTTTCAGGAAATAGCTGACCTGTGCTGTTTCGCCTGCTTTTACTGCCAAATCAAATTCTATTTTTGGGTCTGCTTCAAGAACAATCATTCCGCTGCCAGACCCAATCAAATCAGCGCTTTCTGCGAATTCTTTTGGCACAATTTCAATTATTTTGATTTCCCTGTCTTCCCCTGAATTCTCAAGAGTAACAGTGACAATTGCCTGGTAGCGTGTTGAATCACCGTCAATTATTTCCTTTATTGAAAATTTTCTTGTTGCATTAAAAGCGCTTATCAATTCGCTTGCTTCTTTAGCTGAAGAGTCAGTAAAGCCCAATCCTTTGAGAATTGCCTCTGCTTTTTCCATTGCAAACGAATAAACCTGGCTTTTGCCGTAATCATTCACAGCCAGTGAATCTGCAAGTTCAGAATATTTTTCAGCCGCAAGAACAGCATTGTCCCTTGCTTCTGCATATTTCTTTTTTGCAAACTGGTCTTTTGCGCTCAAAAGAAGGCCATCTGCAGCCGCCTTTTCTGAAACGCTTTGTTCGCTTAACGCAACGCCATCGGCCTGCATGTTTTCAGCAATTCCTTCAAAAATTGTTTTTTTTGCCTCTGCATCTGCAATTTCTGCTGAAGCCTCTGTTTTCTGCTGGTCTGCCAAAGCAGCTGAATTGTCAACCTTGAATGTCCTTGAAATCCATGCGCTGCTGTTGTTAGGATGCCCGCTGTCATTTGCGCGCACCTTTATAATATATTCTTTTCCGTTTTCAAGGCCCCAGGCAAACCATTCAAGCTGCCAGACACCATTAAATTTTCCACCGCTTGCAGGCAGCATTGTGCCGACATAATTCTTGTCGGGCAATTCAAACATAATTGAACTGATTCCAGTGCCATTGTCAGAAGCAGTCACTTCAAGAGTCACAACTCCAGAAACAGTTGAGCCTGAAGCCGGGCTTGACCAGGCAACAACCGGAATATCAAAATCATTCTGGTTTTGATTGTTGTTGTTATTATTATTGCTGGCCTGTGGAGTGCATATTCTTTCCGCGCTGTCAGAAGATTCGTTTCCCGCATTGTCTGCTGACCTTATTCTAAATGTGTATGCGGTTCCATTGCTTAATCCCGTAATTGTTTTTGAATATGTGCTTCCTGAAGTGTAATCATAATAACTGCCACCTTTGTATATCCTGTACTCTTTTATCCCGCTTCCATTGCTTGGGTTGTCATTTACAGACCCCCAACTTAATGTGACCTGCCCGTCCCCAGTTGAACAATCCGGAGTTCCAGGGCTATTTGGCGCGCTGCCATCATAATTAATTGCAGTTGCAATGCCTATTGTGGAAGACCAGTTTCCAGCGGTATCTTTTACCTGCAAATAAATTGTTTTTGCACCACTGTCTGAAGAGCACCCTGTGCTAGTCAGAATATTAAAGCCGCTGTATGTTTGCGCATAACTGACCTCTGAATTCCAGCTAGAATTGTTGCAGGAAAACCGCATTGTGCTTAATCCTGAACCGGAATCCGCAGCATTAATGTTTAATGTTGGAGTTGTGGAATTAGTCCAGTTTGTTCCTGTGCTTGAAGAGAAAGACGATATTGCCGGGAGTGTTGTGTCTTGTATAGTAACAATAAATGTTGTTGTTGCCGAGTTTCCTGCGGCATCTGTTGCTGTGCATGTCACTGTTGTGCTGCCCAGTGGAAATGTTCCGCCTGATGCCGGAATGCACGATACTACAGGTGTAGTACCTGAATTGTCTGTTGCAGTTGGATTTGTATAATTTACAATTGCACCTGCTGAGCTTGTTGCCTCTGCAGTTATGTTAGCTGGAGTGCCTGTTATTATTGGTGCTGTTGTGTCAACGTTAAAAGTCCAGGTGATGACAGGGCTTGCATTGTCGTTCACATCCCATACTTCAACCTGCACGCTTACGCTTCGGTTTGCTATTTCATAAGGCAAGGCATAAATTACAGTTGAATTTGGATTATTTGTATCTGGCAGGGACGCAATTAATCTGTCTGCATCAATTTCTGCTTGAACATTTATTACGTTTCCATCCACAGTCAAATTCATTTTGGGGTGTTCTTGGCCAGTACTGCCCTCTATTTTTATTCCTGAGCCTGTGTCAACAATTTCAAAAGAAATGGATATCTGTGCAGTATTAATATTTGCGCCGTTTGCCGGGGTTTGGCTGCTGATTGTTGGGGCAGTTGCAAATGCCAGATTTGTTATGAAAAGCAGCATTATTATTGTTAATATAAAACCAGTTTTTTTGTTCAAACCCATTTTTTTCCACCCCAATTTCCGCAGTTTTTGCAGTTTTTTTTGCTAAGTTCAGGCAATTTGAGCAATTAATTTTGATTTTTAATTTTAATAGTTGTTTTATTTAACTATTTATTGCTGGGTCATGTTTTTTAAATCCTTTGCGTTGCTGTTTTTTCCGAGCCAAAAATTGTTTGCTTTCTGAAAAAGAATTTTAAAAAAAATTTGGAAAAATTGTTTTGCAAAATTTGGCTTTTTTTTCCGATTATGTCTTATCCCGATTTAAGTTCCTCTCTAAAAGTGAAGTAGCTTCCTCATTAGACTGGGAGGTCTTTATGAGGAAGCTGAACAAAAACAAGGTTCGGTGGATTATAAAACAAATGCGGTTGGGCGA
>JAQTNI010000042.1 GCA_028713935.1 Candidatus Iainarchaeum sp. | reverse complement strand
GGTATTTGCCATAACAAATTCAAATAGTTATTACTGTTCAACTAATATATAAATATTGTTTTTAAATTTTTGGCAATTTTTGATAACAAATCCCAAAAAAGTTATGCAATATCCAGAATTTTTTTATGTTGCAAAAAAAAAGGGAATAGGTTTTTTAACAGTACGGTGTTAGATTTTAAAAATCTTAAAATCTTTTTATAAAAAAACTTTTTTGGAGCACTCGATTATTGCCGTGTTTCCGAAAAGTTTACAAAAAACAACCATATACTTTAGGACTACAATAAAAAGTGATTCAAAATGCTTGCCTTCGGCTTATTCAGCGATATCTTTTCAAAAAATACAGCGGAAGAAACCCAAAAATTTTTTACTGACACTGCCAAAATAAAGGAAATTGCAAGGGAACAAATGATTGTGGACAGCGCATTCAGAAAGGAAATATTGGCGCTGAAAAAAACCCTTTTCATGAAAAAAATCACTCCCCTGGAATTCTGGGAACAATACAAAAAAGCAATGAACCAAAGCATTGGCAAAAACAAAAAAAATTTTGACGATCTCCTGAAAAACGTTGACAAAGAAATGAAAGAAAAACTCAAGGAAACAGGGCAGGGCAGCAAGACTTCTTTTCCAGAAGAAAAGCCGCTTAGCCTGGATTTGCAGGCCTGAAAAAAAAATTTGGCGGATTTTAAAAAAAACTATTGGCAAATATGGGCATTGCAAGGGTGTTGCCATGATTAGAAACGCAAAGTTTGAAGACTACAAACAGGTATTTGGAATATTGCTGAGCCCGAAATTGAATGACTTTGTTGAAACAGGGCGGAACGCTTCTGCAAGGGAAATGCTGATTGAATGGCAAAATTATTGGAGAAACACGCTTGTTGCTGAACAAAACAACAAAATTGTCGGGTTTGCAAGATATGCAGACCATTCCGGAAAAAAAGCCCATGTGCTGGAACTCTGCACTCTGGTTGCAAAGCCGCAATTGCAGCAAAAAATTGTTTTGGAAATTCTTTTGAAAGAACTCGGAAAAAGGCACCCTGCCAAGCAAAAAATTGAAGCAAGCGCAGTTGAAAACAACTCTGAATTGCTGGATTTTTATTCAAAATCCGGCTTTGAAGTTGAAGGTGAAAGGAAAAAAAATTTTTTGCAGAACGGAAAACTCCTCAATGAAAAGCTTTTGGCTTATTACCTGAAATAAGGCATGAAACACATTAAGTATTTAAAATTCAAAACCTTATTTTATAAAGGAAAAATCATGCAGTATAATGAAGGAAACAGCAATGCAGCCGGCAATGCCTGGCATGCCCTTGAAAGCCTTGAAGCAGTGCAAAGGCTTGGCTCGAACCAGGAAAGCGGGCTGAGTGAGGAAGAGGCGCAGAAAAGGCTTGTTGAATTCGGAAAAAACAGGCTGGAAAAAAAAAGCTCTACAGGCATGCTAAAAATCCTGCTGAACCAGTTTTCAAGTTTCCTTGTCTGGCTTCTTATTGCGGCTGCAATAATTTCTTTTTTTATCGGGGACGAAGCAAAAATAGACGCAATTGTAATTGTTGCAATAATAATCCTCAATGCGGTGCTTGGCTTTCGGCAGGAATTCAAGGCTGAAAAGGCAATGGAAGCGCTGCAAAAGCTTGCCTCGACAAAAGCAACAGTAATCAGGAACGGAAAAGAGCATTCAATTGATTCAAGCGAATTGGTGCCGGGCGACATTGTAATTCTGCGCGAAGGAGACAAGGTTCCTGCTGATGCGCGCATAATAAGTTCAGTGAACCTTAAGGCGGACGAATCTGCACTGAGCGGTGAAAGCAACCCTGTTGAAAAACACCCTGAAAAATTAAGCGCGGGCACCCAGGTTGCTGACAGGAAAAACATTGTTTTTGCAAATACAACAATTGTTTATGGAAGGGGAAAAGCAATTGTGGCTGAAACAGGCATGAAAACAGAATTTGGAAAAATAAGCTGGCTAATCAAGGCAATTGAAAAGGAAAAAACTCCCCTGGAAAAAAACATTGATGCTTTTGGAAAAAAACTCGGAATAGCAGTAATTGCAATTTGCATTGTGATTTTTGTTGCAGGGATTTTTTCAGGCAATGAATTGAAACTCATGTTTTTCACTGCGGTAAGCCTTTCAGTCGCAGCTGTTCCTGAAGGGCTGACTGCAGTGGTTACAATTACTCTTGCGCTTGGAATGAAAATAATGGCCGGAAAAAATGCCCTGATGCGGAAAATGTCAGCAGTTGAAACACTTGGCAGCACAAGCGTAATCTGCTCAGACAAAACAGGCACCCTGACAAAAAACGAGCTTACTGTTGAAAAAATTTTTTGCAACGGAAAATTGTTTGACGTGAGCGGCTCAGGCTTCAATGCCGAAGGAAAAATTTTTTTTGAAAAAAAAGAAGCCCGCCTTGAAAAAGAAAAAGAACTGGAGCTGCTTCTCCAGAACAGCGCTTTGTGCAACAATGCGAGTTTTTATGAAAACGATTCAACAGGAGACCCGACTGAAATAGCATTGCTTGCAACTGCAAAAAAAGCGGGAATTGAAAAAAAAGAGCTTGAAAAACAATTTGAATTCCTGAGCGAAAAGCCTTTTGATTCCCAGAGAAAAATGATGAGCGTTGTTTTTGCTGGCAGGGAAAACAGCACAATTGTTTTCTGCAAGGGAAGCGTTGAATCCCTGCTTGAAAAAAGCACAAAAATTTTTGCCCAGGGAAAAGAAAAAAAACTGGAAAAAAAAGAGTATGAAAATTTAATTGCAAAAAACAACGAGCTTGCCGAAAAAGGCTACAGGGTACTGGGATTTGCATTCAAAGGCCTTTTCTCTGAAGAGAAAAGCCCTAGGAAAAGAGGGGAAATGGAAAACATTGAATCTGAACTTGTTTTTTTGGGAATGACTGCAATGATTGATGCGCCGAGAAAAGAGGCGCTTGACGCAATCCAATTGTGCCAGAAAGCAGGCATTGAAGTAAAAATGATTACAGGAGATCACCTGCTGACGGCAATTGCTGTTGCAAAACAGCTTGGCATAATGAAAGAAGGCGGAATTGCAATAACTGGAAAAGACCTTGAAGAAATGAGCGAAGAAGAGCTTGAACAAAAAATAGAAAAAATCAGTGTTTTTGCAAGAGTCAATCCTGAGCACAAGCTTGCAATAGTAAATGCGCTGCAGAAAAAAGGCAGTGTTGTTGCAATGACAGGTGATGGCATAAACGATGCGCCTGCACTGAAAAAAGCAGATATAGGAGTGGCAATGGGAATTACTGGCACAGAAGTAAGCAAGGAAGCAGCGGATATGATTGTTCTGGACGACAATTTTGCAACAATTGTTTCCGCTGTGCGCGAAGGAAGAAGGGTTTTTGCAAACATAAGGAATTTTGTAAAATACCTGTTAGGCGCAAATGCAGCGGAAGTCCTGCTTATTTTAATGGCAATTATTTTTGCTTTTGTTCTGGGCAAGCCAAGCTGGGCTCTTCCACTTGCGCCAGTGCAATTATTATTCATTAATCTGATAACAGACGGCCTGCCTGCAATAGCACTTGGAAACGAACCAGCAGGCAAAGAATTAATGCAGCAACAGCCAAGAAAGAAAAAAACAGGAGTGCTTGACAATGCAATTCCTTTCATTATTGTTTCAGGAATTGTGGGGGCAATTGTTTCCCTTGCAGCATTTGCAATCGGCTTTTCTGAAAGCGAAAAAACAGGAATGACAATGGCTTTTGCAACAATAATTTTGTTTGAAACAATCCTGGCTTTCAACTGCAGAAGCGAAAAAAATGCTTTCCAGATAAGCCCCTTTGGAAACAAAAGCCTTGTGCTTGCAACAATTGCCTCGCTTGCAGCGCTTGCACTTGCAACAACAATTCCACAATTGCAGATTGCATTGGGAACTGTTTCATTAGCCCCAACAAGCTGGGCAATTGTGATAATGCTTGCAATGCCCTCTCTTATAATCCCTTTTTTGGAAAAGCCACTTAAATCAGTGAATCCAAAAGCATCAGAGAAAAGTATTTAAATGAGGAACTTCTAATTATGTACCAATTGTATACATGAATTTTAATTTTTTTGTTCAATAAAAAAAAATGCTTTTTTTGTTTTGGAGGGAGTATCAAATGAAAGGTCTTTTTAAACTAATAATTTTTTCAATAATTTTAATCTCTATTTTTTCAGAATACAATGCAACAAGCCTTTCCCTGACAGTTACCGGAGATTCAAATGCAGGCAGGGAATATTTTACAAGAGACGGAAACCTGACAGTAACCTTCACATACAAAGACACAAACTACCAGGACCAGAACAGGCTTGCCTGGGGCAAAGATTCAAACTTTAGTGTAAGCATTTACCTTTCAAAAAAGCAATGCGGACAACATTACTTGCTATACACAGACCTGAACATTTTAGATAACAATGGAATAAGCTGCTCATCAAATGGCTTTGGAAGTCAGTTCTTGGCAGCTGCTGATGGTTTTAGGCTTGGGGTTGACCAAAATACAATAAACGATGATGATGCAAACATTTCAACAACACAAACCTGTTCAATTAGTCTTGATTTATCAAAATACGCAGATTCAGGGCAAGCAAATTTCACACACTTTAAATGGCCAACATTCAATGGGTTAACCAAAAGAGCAACATTAGAACATCCAGATTTACGCAGCACAATAATGGGTCAATTTTATATTGATGTAAATATTTCTGCACCGAGAGATGCAACATTAGGGGATAATATTTGCGCTTCAAGCGATGCAAACACAATAATCAACAAACCACAATTAAATCTCTGGGATTCAAATTTCAATAACAGTTATGGGGCAACATTCTTTGATTTCAACAGAGTTGGAATGGATGCGACTAATCCCGATGGAAATCTTGTAATAGATTTTAATATTTCACTGCGCGATACAAACTTATCCTTGGCAGATATGAATCTTTCCATCTACTATTCCCAAACACAAGGGGACAGAAACAATGTAATGTTCAGGGACATTAACCTTGGAAAATCAATGCTGCCAAATGCAAAAAATTATTATCCAATCTACTGCGATTACAACAGGGCAGGAAGCTCAGGTGGAACAGCAGACGAGAATTATAGCACAAATCTTGATACAAATTGCTGGATGCAGTGGGATATGAGAACAGTAAGGGAAGGCCGTTATTTCATTGACATGATACTGGCTCCAAGCACTGACAATAACAGGGGTGCTGGAAGCTGGGTGTTTGACACAAAGAACCAGTATGCAACTCTTGCAAGCCACCCGTTAAAAGACACAAATTCAACTTTGAACCCGGCTGGAATAAATGATACAAATATTCCAACTCTCTCTTTGTCAGGGGACAGCACTTCAACAGGGCTCTGTGTGGGAGTAACAATGGATGCAAATGACACGTCAAACATAAAAAAATTCTGGTACAGCAGCAATGGAGCAGATTACTTAGACAATGGCAGAACCAATGTTTACAATGTCTGCATTACAAGCAGCACGCCATTGCCTGCAATATTAAATTATTACTTCAAGGCAATGGACTTCATGGACTTAAACAGTTCAGCACAGCCAAAAACAATAACATTCAGTTCACCAAGCGGCGGGTCTTCAAATCCGCCTGCTGCAACTCCGGCTGAAACTCCAGCCAGTCCAGGCGGAGGCGCAACAACAGGAACAGGAACAACTCCAACAACAGAGACTATTGTTGAGCAGGCAATTGAAGGTTCATTGACAGGAGAAGAAATAACCTCAATATTGACAGAAGCAGGATATGACAATGTTACATCCAAAATGCTTGAAACTGCACAGGAAGTTCAGGTTACACAAGGCATAACAGTGGAAAAGAACACAAGCGCAACAGGGGCTGTTTCATACAAAGCAACTGTCACAATTTCCCTGACAAATGACTCCACAAAAGACTGGAAAAATGCAAAGCTGGTAGTGGAAATCCCTAAAACAGTCGCAGCAAGCGCTTCTGAAATAACAAGCAGTTATGCAATGAAAGTGCTGAAATCTGACCCAATAATAGAATTTACTGTTGCTGAAGTAAAAGCAGGCGAAACAGCAAGCGTGGCATATGAAATAAGCAAAAATATTACCAGTGCAATTGCAAATACAATAAGAAGCCCGATTGTGGCCGGCTTTACAGAGGTAAAAGCGCCAACTCCGCCAGCAGTGCCAAAATGCGGCAATGGAACATGTGAAAGCGGGGAAACAAATGCAAATTGCCCAGCAGATTGCCCTGCAACAGTGCCGCCAGCAATGCCACCGGCTAATCCTCCTGCAACAGGCGGAATTGATTTGGCAACAGTTGGAATCATAATCATAATTGCAATAGCAATTGTGGCAATTGGAATTTCTGTTTCAAGGCGCAAAAAAAACAAGTTAGGTTATAAAAAATAAAAGAGGGAATTTTTCTCTCTTTCTTCTTTTTTTATTTTTTAATGTTCCTGCTTAGCCTGGGCTGGATTCGCTTTTTGTCGAATCCGCGGATTGTTTTTTAAACCGCTTTTTTGCCTTTTTGTTAGTGGTTTTTGTTGGAAGATGCTGGCAGGCGCGTTGAAAAAATTATTGGCTGGAATTGCCTTTCTTTGCAAAAAAAAGAGGCAAAAAAAATTCTGCTGGAATCGGAAAATCACTGCATAATTGAACTTGATTCAGGTGAATTGCGCTATTCTGCAAGGCTGCCTGAGCTTACTATTCAGGAGGCACTCGCATTAAAAAAAATGACAAAGGATTTTCAGGGGCAAAATTCTAAAAAAGGCGCGGAAGACATTGAAAGCTTCATTGAAAATTATTGCATTGAAAAAAGCATTCTGCTTGACCCAGAGCAAAGAAAGTATTTTGAAAAAATCCTGGAATCAAGAATTTTTGGGTTTTCAGCACTGGATTTTTTTTTGACGGACCCTTCAATAGAAGAAATTTCAGTTATTGGCATTGGCAGGAAAAAGCCTGTTTTTGTTTTTCACAGGGAATTTGGCTGGATAAAGACAAATGTTTTTTTTGGAAGCGAAAATTTTGCAAGGGACCTTGCAAACAAAATGGCAAGAAAAATCGGGAGGCGCCTGACTCTGGAGTGCCCAAAGCTGAATGCAAACCTGCCTGACGGAAGCAGGCTGACTGCAATAATCCCCCCTGTTTCGGAAGAAGCAAGCCTTACAATAAGAAAATTTCGGACAGAGCCTTTCACTCCCCTTGACTTAATTGAAAATAATACTTTTTCAAGCGAATTCTGCGCTTTTATCTGGCTTGCCCTTGAATTGGAATGCAGTTTTTTGATTGCAGGCAATACTGGAAGCGGAAAGACATCAACGCTCAACTGCCTGCTTGGCTTTGTCCCAAAACAGGAAAGGCTAATTGTGGTTGAAGAAACCCCTGAAATTGTTTTGCCGCACGAGCACTGTGTAAAAATGAATGTTGTAAAAGAACAGGGCTTTGACATGCATTCCCTGATAATTGACACTTTGAGAATGAGGCCTGACAGGGTTGTTGTGGGAGAAATAAGAAACAGCTGTGAGGCAATTGCATTCATGGACACTCTTCTTGCAGGCCAGGGAAGGGGAAGTTATGCGACTTTTCACGCCTTGTGCGGCAAGGAAGCCGTTGCAAGGCTGAAGTCTTTCGGCATAAGGGAACTGGACCTTGCTGCAATTGATTTGCTTATTGTGCAGAGAAGATGGGCACAGGCTTCTGCGCATGGCTTTGCTGAAAAACGCAGGATTGTAGAGGCAATGGAAATCTGCTTTTCAGGGGAAGGCATTGAAACAAAACCATTGTTTGAATTTGATTTCCAGAAAAACTGCCTTGTAAAAACAGGCGAAAGCGAAAAGGTTTTTTCCAGGGCAAGGGATTTTCTGGGCCTTGACAGGAAAAGATTTTTGGAGGAAATAGAAAAAAGAAAAAAAATTTTGGAAGGAATTGCGCAAAAAAAATTTTCTGCAAAAGATTTTTTTGAGGCAATAAACCTGCGAAAAGGCGGTTTTTGAAATGGATTTGCCGAAAAATTTTAATGCAAAAAAATTGTTTTTTTCAGAAAAAAATTTTGCTTATCCCGCAATTGCGGGAATAATGGCATGCTTTGCATTTGCACTTGTTTTGGAAGAAATTGCCTTTGGGGTTTTAACAGGGCTGGCATGCTTCTGCGCTATTTTTTTTGGAATGCAATTGATTCCTGCGGTTAAGGAAAAAAAGCGAGTTGCACTCATTGAAAGGGATTTGCCGTTTGCATTGCTCTCAATTTCAATGGACCTTGACCTGAATATTGCATTTGAAAAATGCGTTTTCAATGCAGCAAAAAACGAGCTTGCAACAGCACCAGAATTCAAAAAAATTTTTTTTGATGTGAAAGAAAAAGGCATGAGCATGCAGGAGGCACTGGTTGGATTTGCAAAAAGAAACAAGGGCACGGCAGTAAAGCGCGCAGTATTGCAGCTCGGAAGCATTTATGAGCATGGAAGCAGCAGGGACATTGCAGGCAGCATAAAAAGTTCGGAAGCAGTGAGAAGAATCGCCCTTGAATTGCTTGCAAAGCAGAGGTCGGAAAGCAAGGCCTTTTCGGGAAAGCTTGTTGTTTTTTCATTGCTGTTTATTGCTGTTTCCGCAATTGTGCCGGCCTTGTTCCAGAGCTTTATAATTGTGGGAAGCATGATTCTGGAAATAAGTTTCACTCCAATGCAAGTTTTCCTGGCAATTGTGGTTGGGTTTCCGCTTGCTGATTTGCTTGTCTTGTTTTATATCAGGGCAAAAACACCAGTGTTCCTGAAATTCTGAGGGGTAAAAATGGAATTAATGGAAAAAAAAATTTTTTTAAGCATCAAAAAAAACGAAAATTTTTTGAAAAAATCTTTTCTGCTGGGATTCGCGCTAAGCATTGCAGCAATAATGGCAGGCAGCATAACAAACACTGCTTTCTTATACATAATTTGTTTTTCTTTGGGCTCTTTCCCAGCCGCAGGCATTTTTCTTTATTTTTTCATGCTTTACAGGCTTGAAAGCCAAAAAATGTCAAAGGAAGCACTTGTGCCTGACCTTCTGCTGCAGGCAAGTGCTTTTCCAAAAGGAATTGCAATCACAAAAATTTTTGTGTTTTTTTCAAAGGCGGATTTCGGCCTGCTTGGAAAAGAATTTGAAATTGCTTTGCTTGAAATTGAAAAAGGGGTTTCTGTCGAAGAAGCGCTTGAAAACATAAAAAAACGCTGCAAAAGCAGGATTATTGGCAGGGCAATTGATTTGCTGATCAGGGGCTATGAAAGCGGAGCAGACATGGGCAGTGTTTTCAGGGCGGCAGCGGATGATTTTTTTGAGACGAATTCAATCCTGAGGGAACGAAACTCTGCTTTGGTGATTGAAAAATACACTCTTCTCTTTGCAGGCGGCTTAATTGTGCCTGCCATACTCGGGCTTCTATTTGGAATGGTTTCAGGAATTGATTTTTCAGGCCTGCAAAACCTTGAAATTGGGGCTGGCAGTGCAGAGAGAAGCGCTATTCTTGAAGCAACTGCAATTGCAAGCCAGATTTATATTGCAGAATATGCCTTGCTTGCAAGCTTTTTCATTGCCTCACAGGAAGGAAATTCCAAAAAAGCCTTTTTGTATGCACTGTTCCTCCTGCCAATTTCTTTTGCAATAAACCTCCTTGCAAAAACAATAATTTTTTAGGCAACCATAGATAAATATTTATTAAGTAGTAAAAACAATTTGTTATAGGTGGTTTAGTGAAAATTTACATTGATAACAGCATTATTGATTTTGTTGAAGCCAAGCCTGTGAACCTGCAGGGATATTCCCTTATTGAGGGCTTTCCGGGAATGGGGCTTGTAGGCACAATCAGCGCAAAATACCTTGCTGAAAAGCTTGGCCTGAAAGAAATTGGTTATATTGAATCAAACATGTTTTTGCCGATTATAAGGGTTCATGACGGCCTGCCAGTGCATCCTTCAAGGATTTTTGCAAGCGAAAAATACAAGCTCGTTATCCTGCTTTCAGAGCAGATTATTCCACAGGCGCTTGTTGACAGGCTTGCAAAAGCAGTTGTGCAATGGATTGAAAAGAAAAAAATTTCAAGGCTGATTTCCCTTTCAGGAATAAAGGCAATGCCTGAAAAATCCGCAAAGCCAATTGTTTATGGAATTGCTTCAGATGCTGCTTCAAAAAAAATATTAATAGACAATAATGTGGAAATAATAAAGGAAGGAATAACTTCGGGAATAAACACGCTTATCCTGCTTGAAATGAGAGACAAGAATATTGACGCTTTTTCCCTGCTTGGAAACGTTGAAATTTCAACC
>JAQTNI010000041.1 GCA_028713935.1 Candidatus Iainarchaeum sp. | reverse complement strand
CGGGCCCAATTTTTTTCCTGGAACTAATCAAAAATTCCTTAAACTCAGAATCCTTATTGCTCGACATATCACCAACTCATCTTCTCCTAATGCTAATTTCCCTTCTGCACTTTCTTTTTCTTTCAAAGAAAAAGAAAGTGCAAGTTGCCCAAAGAAAAAGAACCTTTATCTTTGGTAAACAAACTTTGTTTTTCATCTCCGTCTAATGCTAATTTCCCTTTTTACAGATAATTTTTCCAACAATTGCTTTATTTGCGCCTCATCAATTTTTCCGCTTATCCTTCCGCTTTTTACAAGATACAGAATTGCCTGGACAGCCTTGTAATAAAGTTCCTGATTTACAAGCTTTACATTGCCAAGCCGCATTTTGGCTTCTTGGGTAAGAGCCATTCGCAGGCCTTCTTCAAGCTCTGCTTCAATTTTTTCCTGTTTTGCGGAATTGCTTTCTTCAGGCCGCTCATTCATTTGTTTCGCCTTCGGACTTTTTCTTTTTCACAGCCTTTTTTTCATGCTTCTTGTCAGGCGCACCCCCGATTTTTCTGAGCTCTTCCTTTACTTTTCTTTCTTCAGCGTCTTTTTTCGCCCTTTCCCTTTCCTTTTCTGCTTTTCTCTCAACAGCATGGGCTGTTTCTTCTGCTTCAATTCTTGCCGCTTCTTTTGCCATTTTATCCAAAAACGCATTGCCTTTTGCGGAAATAATTCTTCCGCCTGCCTTGTTTTTTTGCACAAAGCCAAGCTTTTCCAATTCCTGCAGGCAAACCCGGATAATTTTTCCTCCGGATCTCCTGAATACTGGAGGCGCAACTCCCCTGTTTTTCCTTCCACCATAATAAGTTCTCAATCTCTGGGTTCCAATCGGGCCTTCCCGTAAAATCCTGTAAAGAATGCTTGCAAGCCTGAACTGCCACCAATCCCTCTTATGAGGCGCTCTTTCCCTGTGCGAGCCAGTCTTGACAAACAAAGCCCATTCAGGCGCCTTTGTGCCAAGCTTTTCCAGTTCCAGTGCAGTTGCTTCAACAAGCCTTCCAGGTGCAACATCAAACGCTTTCAATTACAATCCCTCTCAATACTTTTCAACGCCCTTTCGGCGCTTTTTGCTTAACCTTTCGGAAGCAAAAAAAAGAATTTTTCAATTCAATAATAAGTTCTTGAAAAAGAGTGTTTAAAAGCCTTGCGAGCGCCTCATATGAGGCTTTGTTTAAGTATTCACTCGGCTGTGTGCATATTCGATTAAACCCTGTTTTTGTCACTTATTTTGTCTACTGCCTCAAATCCATCAAAAGCGTTGTTTGGTCATATTTTTAAAGTTTTTACCACTTTAATTACAACATGACTTGGATTGAACTTATTGACCAGCCCCGAAACAAAAAGGCAGGGGAAAAACTCGCAGAACTTCTGAACCTCCCACAAACAGATTCCTTTGATACCTTCTATTTCATGGCGGCGTATGTAAAGAAAAGCGGAGTAATTCGATTACAGCCATATCTTCAACGATTTCGACAATCGGGCGGGCACATTAAAGGAATCGTTGGGATTGACCAAAAAAATACTTCGCAACAAGGGCTTCAGATGTTACTCCCATTGTGTGATGAGCTTTATGTGTATCATAGCGAGAGCATAACCCAAACGTTTCACCCCAAAATATATTTTTTTGAAAAAAATAATTTGCGGGCTATAGTTATCGTTGGTTCAAGTAATCTAACTGCGGGTGGGCTATACACAAATTATGAAATAAACTGCCAGTATGATTTTGATTTGACAAACCAAGAACAACTAACGGAGTATTCAAAATACAAATCGATATTTTCCTCTTATTCAAGTGCAACCTCGCCCTGTTGTAAGTGCCTTTCACCCGAACTACTTAATCGACTCATTCAAAAAAATTATTTGGGGAATGAGGAAGTTGAATCTGGGGCAGGATACGGGAGCCGATTTGAATCCCAATCTGCTGGAAAGGAACCAATATTTGGTTCAGAATCCTTTCGCCCGCCGCCCGTTACTATCATACACCAACGAGATGAACAAAATTTGGAAGTTACTGGAATATCCTCAATCAATCGCGGTTTTTGGAAAAAGTTATCTAAAAATGACGTGAGCCAAACCAGTTCCCCAGGCCAAATAGTAATACCTATTCAGTTTTTGACCTATTTTCCACCGTTTTCTGATTGGGTTACCACCGAAAGTGACGCCAGACAAGCAGACGTTTTTTTTAATATTATTATGCTAGATTCAGCAGGTGAAAAAAATCGACTCAATAATGTCAGAGCAATTCACTACTTGCCCGCCCCAACCCATGCACGAAAGAATCAAGAATTGCGATTTACATTTCTAAATCGAACAATGTTAAATTCTCTTTCAAGCGGCGATATTTTGGAGTTCAAATTGACGGATAACCCTGATGTTTGGTTTATAGTTAGAGTAATCTCAAAAAGTTCAACGGAATATTCTTCTTTTGGCGATAAAAGATATTCTTCGCTTTAACGCCGATATATTAGAATATATGACTCCTTGAATTTGGTTTTAATATTTGGGGTAAATGTTCTTGTGTACTTTCTTTGCTCAAAACGAATTTCGCGAGTTTTTGTATATCCTTGTTTTAGAAAAATTTCGTCAAAGATCGCATTCATTTTTATAATTTCCCCTTTTAATATTGCGTCGCCAATGATTACACAGAAATGCGCGTTTTTTTTCAGATTTTTTGAAATATGACTTACGCTCGCGGTTACTGCATCTACATAGCTTTCTATACCTTCATGGTTATCACTATGCTTGTTCCTTGAGCCAAATTCTTTTTCTTGTGCACTCCTGTAGTCTAGTCCCAACCACAGCATCCGGTGTTTGTGGTAAAGGTAATAATCATAGCTATTCAAATATGGCGGGGATGTGATTACAAGGTCAATTTCCTTTTTGAGAAAGTCCAGATTGCGAGAATCCGAAAGATAAACTTCGCATGGACAATTTGATGCTTCTGCGTTAAAACTTTCAATCCGTTTCAGCATGTCTTTTGCTTTCTTGTCAAAATAAGACCAAACAGCATTTTGTGGCAATTTTTTTTTAATTGCAGCGTAACGGGTATCGCTATCTTGATTTGACACTTTTACAAGTATGGAAGAAAAAGCAACCATTAAAAAATTTTGACTTCATCCTCTTTGACCAAACTGATGTGGTATTTTAGGATGGCAAGTTGCTCTTTTATTTCTCGGTCAAACCACATATCAATGTTTAAGTATTCTGGAACGGGGTATTTTTTCTTGCTAATAAAGTCTGCTCTCGCTTGATTTAAGATTTCCCGAATTTCTTTTATTTGATTTTCAGATAATTTTGTTGTCTTTACTTTTGTAATTATACAAGAAAGCGGGTTAATATCGCTGCCAATGGAATTCCTGCCACAGAGTTTGGCTTCTACCAAAGTCGTTCCAGAGCCGCAAAATGGGTCAAGTATCCAATCGTCTTTTTTTGATAATCGGAGAAGAATTTCCTTCGGTATCTGCGGTATGTACTTTGCGGGGTAGGGGTGAAAATTGTGGGTTAAATAGTTGTTATTAGTGTAGTTATCAAGGTCAAGTGCGATGTTTTTCGCGCTTTTTTCATACTCTTTGACCAGTTTCTCTTGCATATCGTCCACTCAAATATTTTCTGAAAACCAAAATATAAGAGTGACCAATGTTTAGATAATAGTTGTTTGATGGATAGCCTAATACAACAAGTGGGCGAAATTTTGTCTGGTCGTAAATCTTAATGTCCCAAAGGGTTAAACCCGCGTTTTCGGCAGCGCGAATAATATCAGAATGAAAGTTTACGAGCGGTTTTTTTTCTTCCAAGTCTCGGTAATCTTTTACAACCCATACTGCATATGCACCATCTTTAAGTACTTTAAGGCTGTCCTTGAAAATATTCTCAATGCTTGATATGAATTCTGCATATGGTAAGTTTCCTAAATCCTTTATATCGGACGAGTAGGGAATCGGATTTTTTACAGTGTTCATTTTTGAATGTTCTTTCCATTTGAACGCAAACTCTCCTTTCACTGTTTTAAGTAGATTGCCATATGGTGGACTCGTTAATTGAAAATCAATGCTATTGGGGGCTATGTGCTTCAAAAGGTTTCTTGCGTCGCCCTGTATGATTGTATGGTTTTCTTTATTTTTTATGTCTTTTTTTGCGAGTTCAACAAATTTTTTGTTTAGCTCGATTCCAATGGATTTTCTTCCCAACATTTCGGCGGCTTCTGCTGTTGTTCCGACCCCCAAAAAAGGGTCAAAAACAGTGTGCCCTTTTTTTGTGTAAATACTGATTTGCTGTTTGGCAAGCGAAAGCGGATAACAAGCGCCATGTTCGCGTTGTTTTTCTGTTCGATTTCCAGGGTAATCTTCAACACTCTTGCTAAATCCAGCCCACTCTTTCCCATTCAAATTGTTTAATCTATTTTGTCGTAAATCTTTCCTTTTTCCAAAACAATCTCGGCAGAACTGGATAGCCAATCTTTTTGTACCTTGCTTTGCATCGGTCGCATTTCCGCATTTTACACAATCATATGCTATGGTCATATACGGTTCCTTCATCTCGTCAATTTTTTATTCTAAAACTTTTTGGTGGCGGTGCGATGCCGGTAAAAGTCATTTCTTTTCCCCTTTCTTTTGAATTATAAGTTTTTTTCCTCTTGTCGATGGTTCAAGTTGGTCGCCTTCTTTCCAATCAAGGTCTTGAATTAGTTTTGGGGAAATTGTGGTAACCCATTTTACATATTCTTTGGTGCCTACTTTTCTGGTTGACTGTTTTTGGAGTTTCATTCCGTTCATAGTAGGTACCCACGACTTTTAATGCTATCATTAGGTACCTACTTATTTAAAAGATTTCGGTACCTAATTTAGGTACCTAAAATGGAGTTGGTAAAATGGATTTACGCGAACAAAAAGGAAAATGGATAACCCAAACAAGGGTTATCAAGAAATTGGATGATGGGTTTGCCGTCCAGAGCCAAAATAGCAAACGGTTTTTCACTTATGAAGAATTAAAAAAGCAGGGATATGGCTTAAGAGGATACAACGTTTTTTCTCTTATGCGAATCGGCAAAGGGCGCGACAAACTTCCCGTAAAGTTTCCTAACACCATCCCAGTACAATTGTTGCCATCGGATGCTCCAGAAATGCAAGAGCTCAATGCGCGTCCTCCGCCAGAAATGAGAGGAAATACTCGTTATTATTATTTTGACGACAGGCGTTCCGGAATCGACAAGCGAAAAAACAAATAGTTGTTTTATTATTTCGAATTCTCTGCCCTTGTTTTCCTTTCAAAGCCGCATTCAAGGCATTTTATTTTTACAAGGCAGCCAATTTTTTCAGTTTCACAATTTTTGCCGTTTTTTAAGAAAGCTCCGCATTTTTTGCAGAATTTTTGTTTCAGTTCAGCCGGAATTTTTGCCTTGTTTCTCGTGCTTATTCTGCGCGCAAATTCAATGCATTTTTTTGCAAAACCCGGGTTTTTTTCAAATTCCTCTTCTGCCAATTCAAACAATCTGTAAATCCTTTCCAAAGCAATTTTTTGCACAAAATTCTTGTTTGGTTTCATAAATTCACTCTTGGGTGTATTATTCCTCTTGCAGGGCTTCACGGAGCTTTTTAAGCGCTCTCTCCACATTTTGGGTTGAAGCAGTTCTGGAAATGCCCAAGCTGTCCCCTATCTCCTGATGTGTCTCGCTAATCCCTGTGCCAATTCCATAATACCGCTGGATAATTTCCCGTTCTCTTGCAGGCAACTGTGCTAGCGCTTTGTGTAGTCTCTGCCTTTGTTCAAAAAGAATTGTTTCTTCTTCAGGCCTCATTTGTTCGCTTCCCTGCGTATCCCAAAAAGAATAGCCTTTCTTTTTTGAGCCGACTGTATGTTCCTTTTTTTCTCTTGTTAAAAAATCCCGATATGCGGATCGCATTGCCTGCGCCCATCCATTTGTAACCCAAGAATTGAGTTTCGAACGCGCGCCCCTGAATTTTCCTATAGTTGCCATTGAATAATCCATGCAATAATTATACCGCATTGTTTCAGGAACTCCTTTCGCAATATAGGGATTTGCAAATTGCCAAAATAGCTTCTCAAATTTTTTAAAAGTTGCAGCAAAAATTTTCAAATTAGCTCGGGCAATATTTCTTTCAGGAATATGTTCTATTGTAGGGCGCCTGTTCTTTCGTACCAAAAAGCCAAGTTGAAAAGCAATTCTTTTTGCGTGTTCTTCTGGAATATTGTGTTTTCTTGCGACGCTCAGGACCTGCTGCAGGTTTACAAAGCCGTTTGAAGCAACCAAACGCTGAAAAGCCTCAAGGCGTTCTTGCCTTCTGTCGCTCTCCCTGGCCTTTCCCGCAATAGATTTTTTTCCATGCATTCAAAAATTTGTGTTGCTTTTCCTTTTTATGCATAGCGCTTTTTTTGGGGTTCAATTTTCAAATAAAAAAAGCATGCGTCCGCCGGGATTCGAACCCGGGTCAGCACCTTGGAAGGGTGCGATCCTACCGCTAGACAACGGACGCTTTTTTTTGGTTTTTAGCCAAAACCTGAAATAATTTTCTTTGGCATTATTTTTTAAACCAGTTTTTTCCTTTATTTTTCAGGTTTCTGCATGAAAGGCGCTATTATTGTTTTTGAAGGCACTGATGCAAGCGGCAAGGCTACTCAAACAAAATTGTTTTTTGAAAAGCTCCAGTTTTTGGGAATTGAAGCCGAGCTTTTTTCTTTTCCAAGATACGACTCTTTTTTTGGCTCTTTGGCTGGAAAACACCTTTCGGGGGAATTCGGCCCAATCAAAAGCCTGGCTCCGGAATTTTGCGCTTTGCTTTATTCCCTTGACAGGTACCAGATAAAAAAAGAAATTGAAGAAAAGGTTTCTGCTGGAAAAATTCTTGTAATGAACAGGTATGTCCAGTCAAATATTGCGCATCAAACAGCAAAGTTTTCCCTGGCTTCCGAACAAAAAAAATTCCTTTTCTGGGTTGAATCCCTTGAATCGAGAATGCCAAGGGCTGATGCTGTTGTTTTTTTGAATATGCCGACTGAAGTGGCACAAAAATTAATGGCTGGCCAGGACAGGAAAGAGGATTACAGGAAGGGTTCAGAAAAAGATTTGCATGAGGCAGACGCGGCTTATCTGGAGCGCACGCGCAAAGTTTATGCTTCGCTTGCAAAAAAGAACAGGTGGATTGCAATTGATTGTGCAGTGAAAAAGCACGGTTCTTTTTTTGTAAGGCCACAGGAAGACATTCATTCTGAAATCTGGAAAAAACTGAAAAAAAAATTAAAGCTATAAATTAAATACTGGGACTCTGTTATTTGTTATTGGTGAAAAAATGGCTGGAATTCCAAAACCCATTGACAGAAGAATCTCCAAACGCCAGAGGCGGGTTTCTCCCGGAACGTCTTTTCGCGTGAACACCAGAATGCGCTCTGACAGGCGCAGCAGTGAAGTGCGCAGGAGCCAGATTCCGAGGAGAATCGCAGCTCTTTCTTATGCGCAAGAGCGCAGGCAAGGCAAGGGCAGACGCTCAACTGATGCCTGACCCTTTTTTTTGCAAAATTTTATTTTTTTTGAAACCGTGGTTTTTGGCAATGCTTGGAAATTCTTAAATAGTTGTTTGCAGTTATTATTTGTGGTTTTTATGGGAATTTATGTTGAAGGAGTAATTGACTCTTTGAAGAAGTCTCTGAATGGCTATTTGGTTCTTTATTTTTTGCTTGTCATTATCCTTGCGACAATTGCTTCAGGGGTAGTGCTTGTTGTTTTTGGCTTGGCCGGAATTTTTTTGGCTTCCGGAGTTTTGGGTGTTGACCTTTTGAAACTGCTTTTTGATGCGCTTGCCCAGAATCCCGCTGCAATGGCTTCTGGCTTGCAATTGGTTACCGCACTTTCAAATCCCGCAATTTTTTCTGCACTGATAATTGCAATTCTTGGCTTGCTAACTGTTTTCATAATTGTTTCTGTTTTTGTGTCCTCTTTTTTTGAAGCTGTTTCTTATTTTCTTGCAAGGCAGTTTCTTAATGCAAAAGGGGATTTGGGAGATGCTTTTTCAAGCGCTGCAAAAAGATTCATTCCTCTTTTTGGCGCAAGAATTCTTGTCGGGATACTGCTTTTTATCCTGGCAGTAATTATTTTTTCCCCTGCCTTGATTGCTTTGCCTTCTGTGCTGCAAAACCTGCTGCCTGTTTTTGTTGCTTCAGCTGCACAGGGAACAGCAGCCGCTTCAGCAATTCTTCCATTGGTTGGCTTTTTGCTGATGTTTCTTGCCTTGTTGTTCATTTTTTTTGTAATCCTATTCCTGATTTCGCCTTATCTTGTTGTAATAGGCCCAATTGCTGTTTTTGAAAATGAAACCCCTTTTGGCATAATTAGAAGGGCAATTGAAATAACACAGGGAAAATACATTCATTCGATTGCTTTCAACCTGCTTTTCGGGATTATCATGGTTATAATTGCTCTTTGTTACGCCGCACTAATGGCAATTTTTGGCTTTGCCTCTTTTTTTGCGATTTTGGCAATTTTGCTGATTGTTCCAAGAATAATAATTGAACTGGTTTTTTCATCCTGGATAAGCGCCTGGACAAACATGGCTCATGTCAAGCTTTATGAAATAAACTCCGGTTCTGTACCACGCCATTCTTCAAAAAGAAATTCTTTTGTCGGCCTGGTAGTAAAATAATTTTTTTTTGCTTGCCGCACGAACAAAAAATTCTTAAAATTTGGAAACGCCTTTTTAATGGCAGTGAAAAAATGGTTAAATTGTCAATAGGAAGAAAAACGCGCACAACAGGGAAGAGAACACGTGCAATTTCGCCCACTTTGAGAAAATCCCTTCTTCCAATTAGCCAAAGGCAAAATTCAATTTATTTTGGAATTGACAGGCCGCACCGCCTTAGAAGTAGGCTACAGCGAAAGTAACAAAAAATTCTTTGCGGAGCAAATTGTTCTTTTCCCAAGGCTTTTCTTTCTAAGAAAAGGCTTTGCGGGTGCCGGGAATTGAACCCGGGCCACGACCTCGTTGCAATTTCGATTTTGGTTAAATTGTTTTTGCGTTAGCAAAAACTTCTTTTCCCAGGGCTTTTCTTTTTAAGAAAAGGCCTTGGCAAGGTCGAATCATAGCCACTAGACCACACCCGCACTGCCCTTTTCTTTCTTTCCAAGAAAGAAAAGTGTAAGTTGCCCAAAAGAAAGAAGCCTAAACTTTTGGTAAACAAACTCTGTTGCCCAAAGAAAAGAAACCAAAATTGGTTAATCTTCTTTTTTGGGCTGTATTGATTAATTGGTTTGGGAAGGTTTTAAAACAATTGCACTTGCGGGGATTAGTTTTCAATTTTTTTGATTGTGCCTGTAATTTCTGACAGGCTTTTTGCAATGAAATCGGGTTTTTCCCTTTGAAGCTCTTTGAGTGTTGAGGCGCCTGTTTTCCTGTAAATTGACATTATTTTCATTCCGGCTTTTTTTGCTGCTTTTACGTCCATTACTGAATCGCCTATGACAAGGCATTCTTTTGTTTTTGCTTTCAGTTTTTTTGCAATTTTCAAGAGCATTTCCGGGCTTGGCTTTGCACTTTTGACTTCTGAAAAAGAAATTGCCGAGTCAAACTTCTTGAACAGGCCTTTGGGAGTTGATTTCAGAAGTGTTTTTCTGCTTGAGTTTGTTGCAATTCCCAGCCTGTATTTTTTGAGTTTTTGCAATGCGGGAAAAACATCATTGAAAACTGTTTTTTTGCCTTTGATTGCGGCATAATAAATCCGCCTTCTTAATTCCAAAAATTTTTTCATGTCCAGTTTCAAAGTTTTTTTTGCCCCGAGTTTTTTGTATATTTCTTCTGTGTTCAGGCGCAGGTAATGCTTTATTTTTTGCTTTTTCACTTTGTGGCCAAAAAGCCCGAACAAGGTTATGAAAGATTCCGCGTGAAAAGGAATAGTGTCAATGAGGGTTCCGTCCAAATCAAAAATAATTGCCTTTATTTTTTGCATTGAAATTGCCTTTCGGGATTTTTTATTTTAAAAGAATTTGTGGGCCCGGCCGGAATCGAACCGGCAGCCTTCGCAGTGTAAATGCGACGTTATACCACTAAACCACGGGCCCTGCCCTTTTCTTTTCTTACAAAGAAAAGAAAATGTAGGTTGCCAAAAGAAAAGAAACCAAATTATATTTTAAATGGCTTCCAAAGAAAAGAAACCTGAACTTTTGATAAACATTTCTCTTGCCAAAACAAAGAAAAGGCTTCTTTTTCCCTTCTTGCAAGGTGAGCTTTTAATTTCTTTTCAAGAAAAAGCCTTTCGAATCCCGATAAACGTAAAAAACCATTGAGCAAAACAAATAGTTGCCTGTTTGGATTCGCTAAAGGATAGACTTGCGAAGCAAGTCTTTCTTTCCCAGGGCTTTCTTTTTCAAAGAAAGGCCTAAGCAAATATTTAAATAGGAATAATGCGTTATAAGATTAGGTGATTTCTTGAAGGAAGC
>JAQTNI010000040.1 GCA_028713935.1 Candidatus Iainarchaeum sp. | reverse complement strand
TTTTTGACACGGAATTATTGCTTCTTGCAATAATGGCGGGCTATAAAATAAAGGAAATTCCCGTTGAATGGGTTGAGGACACTGATTCAAGGGTTGTAATCCCGCATATAATAAAGGATTGTTTTGTAGGCAGCTTCAGGGTAAGGTTTTCCGGCTTTAAAAAAAAGGGGCGCGTTGATTGAAAAAAAAATTTTTCTTTTTGAGTTTTGCCGTGCTTGCAATAATGCTGTTTGCCTTATTTTTTGTGCTTTCCGATTCAAGGCCTTTTTTTGACGAGGGAATTTATCTTACAAGCGGCTGGCTTTTTTCAAACGGAGTGCCGCCGTATTCCGGTTTTTTTGAGTCAAAGCCGATTGGAATCTATTCTGTTGGCGCATTGCTTTTTTCGGTGTTTCCCGCAACTGTTTTTACTGCAAGAATTTTTATGGCGTTAATTGGAATACTGGCCCTTGCCTTGATAATGCTTGTTTCAAACAGGGTTTTTGGGGAAAAAGGCGCAATAATTTCCGGGGCATTTTTTGTTTTTTTAAGCCTTGTTTTTGGAAGCTTCTGGTTTGTAATCGAGCCCTTTGTTTCGCTGCTTGTTTTGTTTTCTGTTTTTTCTTACCTTGAATTTTTGCAAAAAAATTCAAAAAAATGGCTTTCTGTTTCGATTCTTGCGCTTGCCGCAGCTGTTTTCTTCAAGCAAACCGCTGTTTTAATTGCGGTTTTGCTTTCCCTGTTTTTCCTTTTCAATGAAATGCGGGCACAGAAGTCCCGCCTAAAGGGGCTCTTTGAATTTCTTCCGGCTTTGATTCCGTCAATTCTGCTTGCCGCAATTGTTTTTGCATTTCTTTTTTTTACAAATTCTTTTTCATTTTTTGTGGAATATCTTTTTTTGTTCCATGCCTCCAATCTCGGATATTACGGCGGGGTAATTCTTTCATTGAAATTTTTGCCTTTTCTTGCGGCAGTAATCCTTCCCTGTGTCCTGCTTCTTGCGGTTTCGGCAAAAAAAATTGCCCTGAAAAAAGAGCAAAAAACACTTCTTGCTATTCTTACGCTCTGGCTTGCGGGAAGCACAGCCATGCTTCTTCCTTTGCTGGGCTGCTGCATGCATTTTATCCCTCTGCTTCCGGCTTTGGCAATTCTTTCGGGATTTTGTTTTGTTTTGTTCTGGGAAAAAGGCCTTGTTTGCAGGGCTTTTCTTTTGGCTGTTCTTTTTGCAGGGGTGCTTGGGGGGGTTTCGTATGCTTTTATTTATTCGCAGCAGCAATACGGTTTTTCTTCAATACGGGAAATTGCCTACCAGGTGCAGGGGCTGGTTCCAGAAAACAATAAAATCCTTGTTTTGCAGTCTTCCCCCGAGCTTTATTTTTTAAGCGGGAGAATGCCGGCAGCAAAGGCGCTTTTTTATTCTGATGTGCAGTATCCTGAAAGTTTTATTGCTGAAGAGATACAGTTGCTTTCAAGGCCTGAAACAAAAATTGCAGTTGTTTTTTCAAGGGGAGGGGAATTTACAGATGCAAACCCAGCAATAGATTCTTTTGTAAAGCAAAATTTTGTTCTTGCCGAAAAAAAGCAGCTGAAATTTCCATTGTACGGCTATTATGGTTTTGCGCTTATTTTTGAAAAGAAACAGTGATGCCTGATACATTCCTCAAATAACAAGGATTTTTAAACAATTTTTTGATTATTTAGCTTATGGCTGACAGGGTTTCAATTGTAGGATTAGGCTATGTCGGGCTGCCTCTTGCCTGCCTTTCTGCGGAAAAAGGCTTTGTTGTAAAAGGCTTTGACCTTAATGCCGAAAGAGTGAATGCAATCAAACAGGGAAAAAGCCCGATTCATGACGAGTTTCTTGAAAAAAAACTTCCTTTGCTTTTCAACAGGATTTCGGTTTCAACAAATCCCTCTGATGTCCTCCCTGGCACGGAAATTTTTATTATTGCAGTTCCAACCCCTGCGGAAAAAAACCGCCCTGACTTAAAGCCATTGAAAAGCGCGTGCAAGACCGTTTCAAGGTTTTTGCAGAAAGGCTCACTTGTAATCATTGAATCAACTATTTATCCCAGCACAACAGAGGACATTGCCCTCCCGATTCTTGAAAAATCAGGGCTTAAATGCAACAGGGACTTTTTTCTTGGCCATTGCCCTGAAAGAATTGATCCCGGCAATAAAAAATTCACACTTGAAAATATCCCGAGAGTAATTGCCTGCACTTCGGAAGAGGGGAATAGAAAAGCGCTTGATTTTTACAAGGCAATAATAAACGCGCCAATAACGCTTCTTTCAACTGTAAAGGAAGCAGAGGCAGTAAAGGTAGTGGAAAATACTTTCAGGGACATTAACATTGCTTATGTCAATGAGCTTGCAAAAAGCTTTGAAAAAATGGGCATTGACCTCCAGGAAGTAATAAAGGGGGCATCAACAAAGCCATTCGGTTTCATGGTTTTTTATCCCGGGCCTGGAGTTGGAGGGCATTGCATTGCCCAGGACCCGTATTACCTCATTACAAAGGCAAAGCAGTGCGGTTTTGAGCACAGGTTTCTCAGGCTGGCAAGGGAAATAAACAATTCAATGCCGTCTTTTTCAGTCACCCTTATCGGGCGTGCTTTGAAACAGAAAAAACTTTCTTTCAAGGACGCAAAAATATGCATCTTAGGGCTTGCATACAAGCCCAACATTGATGATATGAGGGAAAGCCCCTGCTTAAAGATTGTTTCAATGCTCAAAAAGAAAAAGGCAAACCTGAAAATTTTTGAGCCATTTGTTCCAAAGCAGAGCACTGTTTCTTCCCTTGAGGAGGCAGTGAAAGGAACAGACTGCGTTGTGCTGTGCACCCATCACTCCCTGTTTATTGAAAAATTGACTCCTGAATTCCTGAAGGCGAATAATGTAAAAATAGTGGTTGACTGCAGGAATGTCCTTGACAAGAAAGGGATAACTGCGAAAGGCATTTTGTACAAAGGCATAGGCTCTTGATTCACTGGTTTTTATGTCTTCAATCGAACGCGGAACTTTTTTGCTTTTTGTTTCAAACATTGTTTTTTTTGCATGTTCTTTCCTGCTTTACCTGATACTTGGAAGATTCCTTCTTTCTCCGGAACAATTTGGAGTTTTTGCGGTTGTAATTTCCCTTGTTTCAATAATAACCACTTCAATGACTGTGGGGATACAGCAGGCCGTTTCAAAATTCATTGCTGCAAACGAAGAAGACGCCTTCCTGATAAGAAAAAAAATGCTTTTCTTCCAGTTCTGCCTTGGAATTGTCCTTTTCGCAATTTATTTCACTCTCGCGGATTTTATGGGCTTTGTCCTTAAAGACGCGGGCATTGTGCCGTTTCTCAGGCTGAGTTCTTTGGTCCTGCTTTTTCACCCGATGCTTTGCGTAATAAACGGTGTTTTTAACGGCTTGAAAAAATTCCCGCGGCTTGCGTTTTTCGGAATATTTTACAATGCATTCAAGCTTGCCGCAATGATTCTTCTTGTATTGGCGGGTTTTGCGGTTGCCGGCGCAGTCCTTGGCTTTGTGCTTGCAAGCCTTGTGACTGTTTTGTTCGGGTTTTTCTTCAGCGCAGTAAAGAAGAGCAAAAGCGGGCTTGATATAAGGCCGCTGCTTTTTTTCGCGCTCCCTCTTGTTTCATCTGCTTTTTTGCTTAATCTTTTCCAGAGCCTCGGGCTTTTTGCAGTAAAGGCACTGAGTGTTTCATCAATTAATGTGGATGTTCTTGCAGGGAATTTTTCAATTTCAGTCACAGTTGCAAGCGTTCCTGCGGCTCTTCTTCTTTCAGTAAGCACTGTTGTGCTGCCCCTGGTTGCGGGCGCATTGCAGAAAAATGACCTTAAAAAAACAAGGGTTTACATCAAGGAATCTGTCAGATATTCGCTTCTTTTCCTTGGCTTTTCCACGGCAATTCTCGCGGCCTCTTCAAAGCAGCTCATTGAACTTATTTTTTCTGAAAAATATTCTTTTGCGGCGGAACCAATGGTTCTGCTTTCGCTTGCATTTGTTTTTTTTGCGTTGTTTCAGCTTCTTTCCGCAATAATTGCGGCCGCAGACAGGTCGAGGCTCCCATTGCTGTTTATTGCAATAAGCGTTGCCCTGTGCTGGATTCTGAACATTTTCCTGGTGCCATTGCTTTCGCTGCAGGGCGCAGCTCTTTCCGCGCTGTTTTCCATGCTGGTTGGTTTTTTGCTTTCCGCTGCCTTTGTTGCAAAAAAATTTGGCTCATTAATTTCAATAAAGGCGTTCTTCAGGATAATTCTGGCGTCTGCAATTGTTTTCCTTGTGCTTTTCCTTTTTCCTGTTTCCGGCCTGATTTTGATTCCTTTCTATGCCGGGCTGCTTGGATTGTACGCAATTATTCTTTTCATTTCCCGCGAGCTTTCCCAGAAAGACTTCGCAGTGTTCGGCAACATGGTAAAATAATACATCTCTCGAAAAAATCCATATTTTAAATCCAATAATTCATTATTTACATGTTATTGAATTATTGTCTGTCAAAAACCGAGCCATAGTTATTAATGGTTTTTGCCAATGCTTTATTTTTTATTATTTCAGCAATTAAATGGTTTTTTTTTATGAAAATTCTTGTAACTGGCGGAGCAGGCTATATCGGAAGCGTTCTTACAGGCAAGCTTCTTGAAAAAGGCCATAAGGTGACTGTGCTTGACAGGCTTTTTTTTGGCGAAGAGCCTTTGAAACAGTATTTTTCAGACAAGAATTTCAGGCTTGTAAAAGGGGACATTAATTCAGGGGAGGATTTTTCAAAAGCCATTGGCAATAATGAATCTGTTATCCACCTTGCGGCTCTTGTGGGAGACCCCGCTTGCAGGAAAAACCCTGAGCTTGCGAGAAAGACAAATTTTGACGCCACTCTTAAAATAGCGCATTTGTGCAAGAAGAAAAAAATCAGGCGGTTTATTTTTTCCTCTACCTGCAGCGTTTATGGTTTTTCAAATTCCCAGCAGCTTACCGAAGAATCAAGCCTTAACCCTGTTTCCCTTTATGCAATAACAAGGCTTTACAGCGAAAGGACATTGAGAGTGCTTTCAAACAGTGTTTTTAACCCGACAATTCTCCGCTTCGGCACTGTTTACGGGCTTTCACAGAGAATGCGCTTTGACCTTGTAGTCAATACCCTTTCAATGAAGGCGGCAACTGAAGGAAAAATAAGCATTTTTGGCGGGAATCAATGGAGGCCTTTTGTGCATGTTTCAGACATTGTTGATGCGATTTCCCTTGCAGTTGAATCCCCTGTTGAAAAAGTCGCTGGAGAAATTTTTAATGTGGGAAGCACTGAAGAAAATTATCTCATTAAGCAGATCGGGCAGGTTATTTCAGAATTGTATCCTTCAGTGAAGGTCGATTCTGTCGATGAAATAGACGACCCGAGAAGCTATAATGTGAATTTTGACAAGATCCAAAAAATTCTCGGTTTCAGGGCAAAGAGAACCCTTAAAGACGGCGTGAAAGAAATGGTCGAGGCAATTAAGAACGGCTCAATAAAGAATACCGCGGATGCAAAATATTACAATCATTTGGTTTGATGTGAAAAATAATGATTTCCAGGATAAGGCTTGAAACCGGTCTTCTTGATTCTTTGAAGGCAATTTTGCCATTTCCTCCAAGGCCGTCAGAAAAATTTTCGCTTCAATTAAAATCTTTTTTTTCGTGCAAAGAGGTTTTATTTTTCGGAAGCGGGAGAGCCGCGATTTTTTTCCTGCTCAAGGCACTGCCGCAGAAAAAGGTTTTCATTCCCGCCTATACCTGCGTTGTTGTAAAGGAAGCAGTGCTGTTTGCCGGCAAACAGTGCATTGAGCTTGACATCAATCCCGAAACTTTTTCTTTTGACTCAAAAATCCTCGAAAAAAAAATTGAAAAGGATTCAATTGTCCTTGCCACACATCAGTTCGGGATTCCCTGCGACATACATGCAATAAAAAAGGTCTGCGAGAAAAACAACTGCCTTCTTTTGGAGGACTCCGCGGCCGCCTTTGGCACAAGGATTGGGACAAAACCAGCAGGAACTTTTGGGAGCGCTTCGATACTCAGCTTTGATTACACAAAAACCCTTACATGTGCAAGGGGCGGCGCAATTGTTTTCAATGATATTTCCCTTTATGAAAAGGTTTTGAAGTCAGTTCCTGCCTTGAAAAATGATTCTTTGGGCTCTTTCATTAAGCGGTTTTTTTTTGTTTCTTTCTATAATTTTTTTGCCTCTCCCCCTGTTTATTCAATTTTCACTCTGCCTCTTCTTACAAAAAATTCCCTTTTTGCGGACAAAGGCAGGGTAAGCAGGCAGCTTTCTCCCGAGTATAATAAAAAATTTTCAGATTTTCAGGCAAGGCTTGGCCTGGTTCAGCTTTCAAGGATAAAAAGGACAATTGAAAAAAGGAAAAAGCTTGCCCTGTTTTTTCACGGCCAGCTTTCAAAAATTGAAAATCTTTGGATTCCAAAAAAAGAATCCCTTGAAAATTCCGTCCTAATCAGGTTTCCGATAATTGTTCCTTCTTCGGATAAAATTTTTTTTTACGAAGCCTGCAGGGCAGAAGGCCTTGATTTGGGATTCAGTTTTTCCTATTCCCTTGCTGAAAAGGAAAAAGCGCCAAATGCTTTTTTTGCCGGAGAAAAAGTCCTTGACATTCCTTTTTATTCTTCGCTTTCAGCAAATGAAATGAAAAAAATTGTTGAAACAGTGAAAAAAGCCTCCCTTAAAAGCGATTTGAATGGCCTGGTTGCATTGGCAACAAACAACCCTAAAAAGCAGAGAATTTCCTTTTTGCTTGAGGAAAAGCAGAATGGAAAAACAATTGGCGCTGCAGGCATTGTCAGCCGAAGAGGCCTGCCTTTCTTTTTCCTTGCAGTAAAGCCGGGTTTTCAGGGAAAAGGAATTGGAAGTTCACTGGTTAAAAAATTTTTTGAAGAAAAAAACCCCGATTTTATTTTTCTCTCTGTAAGCAACAAGGCAGCTGAGCACATTTACCTTAAAAATGGCTTCAGGATTATCGGAAAAAAAGGGAAAAGCATTTTCATGGTTTATGAAAAAAAGAAAACTTTTGCTTCAATGGCCAGCGTGTTTTTTGTTTCCCTTTTTTTGAAAAAATAACAAGCCTGTTTGCCGCAGGATGCGGCCTGCAGTTACTTTTGAGGCCTGGCTTTTGCAAGGCAGACAATGCTTGTGCCGAATGGCAGCCTGGCTTTTCTGCCAACCAAAAAATTTTCAAGCTTTAAGGCAGTTATTAAAGCCGAGTTGAAAAACCCTGGCAATTTTGTAAGGTTGGATTCCTGCCTTTTTTTCCAGTTTTTTTTTGTATTTTTGTTTATAATTTTCACAAATGCCGAAGGCACAAACAGAAGCGCGTTCCAATATGAAATGAATTCTATTTCAAATCCTGCGGATTCAAGAAGCCTTTCTAGTTCCCGCATCGAGTATCTCCTAAAGTGATGGTGCACTTTGTCATGAACCCCAAAAAGCAGTTGGAAAGCCGGAACAGTAACCAGCAAATGCCCGTTTTTTGCAATTGCCCCCGCGGCTTTTTCAAGCGCCTTCCCGTCGTTTTCAATATGTTCCAGGAAATCCATCATTAAAATCAGGTCGTATTTTTTCCTGAAATCGAAATTTTCAATTCCAATTTTGTGCAGGCGAATTCCTTTTTTTTTTGCAATGTCCACGCACACCTGGCTGACATCAAGGCCTTCGACAGAAAAACCAGAGTTTTTCAGAACCTCAAGGTTTTTTCCGGTTCCCGCCCCTATTTCAAAAACTGTTTTTGCATTTTTTGGAATCATCTTGAGCATCATGGCGCGCCTTGAAACAAACCACCAGTTCCAGTCTTCAAACTCGCTCATTTTAATGATTTCATATTTTTCCATGGGCATCCTCTAGAACGGATATTTCAACTTTATTTTTAGGACATCTGCAAGCATTCCCAGGGTGCTCTTCAGCTTTAGCCTGCTGTCTATGCTGTTATACCAGTCGACAGGGATTTCTTTTATTTTGCAGTGGTGCTTTTTTGCCAGAACAAGGACTTCAACATCAAATGCCCATCTTTCGGTAGTGATTTTTGAAAAGATTTTTTTTGCCTTCTCTGTTTTGAACAGCTTGAAGCCGCACTGCGTGTCCTTTATGTCCATCATGAACAGCAAGGAGACAAACTTGGCAAAAATTTTTCCAAGCACCTTCCGGGAAGCCGGCTGCTCTATTTTGATATTGCTTCCGGGAAGATTCCGCGAGGCAATGATTACGTCGTATTCAGGAATAAATTTTAGCATTTCTTTTAGAAACCCAAGCGGCGTGCTCAAGTCAGTGTCAGTAAACAGGACAAGCTCTTTTGAGGCGGCAAGAATTCCGCGGCTAACAGAGAAGCCCTTTCCCCTGTTGGGCTTGTTCACTAGGACTTTTGCGCCCTGTTTTCTGGCTATTTCGGCTGTGTTGTCCCTGCTTCCGTCATCCACCAGAATTATTTCATAATTTTTAAATCCTTCTTTCTTCAGAAAATTCCTGATTGCCTTCAATGCATTCCTGATTTTTTTGGCTTCATTGTATGCAGGCAATACAATCGAAATTCCCTTTGGCACAAAAAACACTCCAAACCATACGAGTTGGCACATTTAAGTTTTTATATATTTCTACTCTCTTTTGATTCAATCTGGCGATGCTATGGATTCCCGTACTGTTTTTTTTCTTTTGGCGTTCGGGCTTATAATTGCCCTTGTAGTTACTGTGGTTTACGGAATCAACAAGGACTATTTTGACACAAAAAATTATTTGAAAGCGACAAGAATACTGCAGGGAAAAGCCGCTTTTAGCCCCGAGGACGAGGAAATGAACCTTAGGGGCAGGTTTTTGAGGCCGCTGCAGCTTGCCCTTAACAGCCTTGAGCCGATTCCACTGGAAAAATGGTTTTATTTTTTGAATGTTATTTTTTTCCTGTCAGCTGGCTTGTGTGTGTATGGAATCACACTGCTTTTGTTTGAAGACAGGGCCCTGTCACTTTTTTCAGGAATTTTGTTTTTTTCTTCAGCCATTGCAATCCAGTTTTCCCTCACTTTGCTTACAGAAGCGGGAACATATTTTTTTTATGCCCTTGGCATTCTGGTTGCGCTTTTTTATTATAAAAAGCATCCAGAATCAAAAAAACTGGCTTTTGCAAGCGCCCTAATTTTTGGCCTTGGGGTTCTGATGAAGGAAAGCGCCGGAATCGGAATAGTTTTGCTTTTGATGCTGGTTTTGTTCTCAAAAAATTCCAGAAGTTTTAATTTCTTTAAAAGCGGTTCCCTTGGCAGAATTGTGTTTGCAGCCGCCCTTCTCGCAGTATTTCTTGTCCCTACATTGATTGCACAGGCACTAGTGTTTTTTTCGCTGAATTACACTTATATTGATTATGTGCATTTCCAATTGACAAGCGACCTGATAGTAAAGCCCATGTTCACACTGCCGAGGTTTTTGATTGCATTCCTTGTTTCGTTTACAATCCTTATTCCGGGTTTCCTTTATGCCTTCCTGGCAAAAGCACGCAACAAAAAAGAAATCGCCCTGCCAATCTGCATGGCTGCAGTCGGCCTGCTGCCGATTTTAATGTATCTGACTGTTTATGACAGGCTGGTTTTCATGCTTTTTCCCATTGCAATACCATTCGGCTTGCTTGGAACCCAGTTATTTTTGAAAAGGCATTTTCCGGCACAGGAAAAAATTTTTTTAATGATTTTTATTATCCTGTTTATTGCATTGAACATTGCGGGTTTTGTTCTTTACAGAAACCTCGCCATTTCCGGCGCAGTGGCAAAAATGTTTTAGGGTTTGCATATGGGTTCGGGAAAAAAAAAGGCATTTTTTTCGCTGTTTGACACTGAAAAGTGCATTTTGTTTGCAAAAGAACTTGAAAGGCTTGGCTGGGAAATAATTGCAACCGGAGAAACATCAGGCCTGTTAAATAAGAACGGGGTGAAAGCAGTTGACATATCGGAATTTTTGGGATTTGCAGGCAAATATCCTTTTCCTCCGACACTGCACCCCAAAATGGAACTGGCGCTGGCAACAAATGAAAAAGAATCAATAGGCCTTGTTTATGTAATAACCTATCCCCTATCGCATGGAAATGATGTCGGAGGCCACACATTGCTTGGGCTTGCCGCAAAGGGAAAAAAAATTGTGGTGTCAAACAAGGAAGACATGGCAATGGTGATTTCCGAACTCGGGAAGAACAATAATGAAATTGATTCTTCTTTGAGGCAGGAACTCATAGAAAAGGCTTTTTTAAAAATTGCCTGCCATTTTAACGCATGTTTTTCCGCTCTTGACTTGAATCATGCGGGGCAAGTAAAAATAATCAAACTTGCCGAAGGAGAAAATCCCTATCAGTCACCCGCAGAGCTTTTTCATTTGAATTCCGGCGATTCCCTTGCAATCGGGAATTTCAGGCAGGAAAGCGGTGTTGCGCCCTGTTTTACAAACATTGCTGATTTTGATTCAATATTAAAAACTTTTTGCCTGGCTCAAAATGCCTTTTATCTGCGTTATAAGAAAACTCCAAACATTGTAATTGCGGCGAAGCACGGGAATCCTTGTGGTTTTGCAGTAAGTTGGGACTCAAAAGAAAGCGCGATTGAAAATGCGTTATGGGGAAACCCAAGGGCTGTCTGGGGAGGGGAATTGGTTGCAAATTTTTATATCAACAAAAGGCTTGCTGAAAAGCTTTATCAAAGCAAAAAAAGGCAAAGCCTTTTTGAAAATTCCGGCTGGATGCTTGATGTTGTTGCAGCGCCAGGGTTTGACAAAGAGGCGGTTCAAATATTGGGAAAGCGCCCTGAAAGAAAATTATTTTCAAGCCCGGCTTTGGAAAAGCCTTTTCTTGAAAAAAACTTTGCATACAGGCAGGTCAGGGGCGGTTTTCTCAGGCAGCCTCCTGGAAATTATGTCCTAAATTTTGAAGAAACTGAGACAGACTTTGGTTTGCCCGGCAAAAATGCACTGGATTCATTGATAATTGCCTGGGCAACTGCCTGGTCTTCAAGCCATGGCGGAAATGAGGTTGCAATAGCAAAAAACAGGAAATTGCTTGGCATTGGCGGCGGCCCTTCAACTTTTGACTCCTGTTTCACTGCAATTGACAGGGCTGAAAAAAATTGCCATTTATTGAAAGGCTCAGCCTTTGCCGCAGACGCTTTTTTTCCGTTCACTGATGCGGCGCTGCAATTAATCGGGGCGGGTTGCGGGTACGGCATTGTTCCAAAAGGCGGGAAAAAGTTTGAAGCAGTAAAAAAATGCTTCAAGGAAAGTTCTGTGCGTGTTTTTTATCTTCCTGAAAAATTCAGGGGCTTCTGCAGGCACTGAATTTTGCCAAGCCGGATTGCATTTTCAAAACAAAAATCAGCCGAGCAGATTGTGTTGTTTATACCATTTGATTGTTTTCTCAAGGCCTTCTTCAAGGCTGGTTTTTTGTGTCCAGCCCAATGCCCTGATTTTTTTTGTGCTGTAATAAAAATCCTTTGAAAGAAAAGAAACCCGGCTTCTGCTCAGAGGAAGCTCCTTTATTGAAAAAAAGGACAAGCAGTCAAAAAAATATCCCGCCAAAAACATTGGCCAGTAGGGAAGGACAATTATTTTCAGTTTTTTTCCCATTATTTTTGACATTTTTTCCAAAAAATCCCTCATAAGCATTTTTTCATCGGCAACAATGAATACTTTTCCAAATGCCTTTTTGTTTCCCATGACAATCTCAAAGGCGTCCAAAAGATTTTCAATAAAAACCAGCTGAAAAATATTTTTTCCAGAGCCTATAAGCGGAAAAAAACCGGATTCAACAATTTTGAACACCTTGAGATAATTTGATGTGTCTCCCGGGCCATACACAACACCCGGCCTTATTACTGTTACATTCAGGCCTTTTTTGCCTGTTTCAATGGCAGAATTTTCGCCTGCAAGCTTGCTTTTATCATACGCTGTAAAAGGATTCGGCTCTGTTGATTCATCGGCTGGGAGTTTTTTTGGCAGGCCAAGGACATAAACAGTGCTGCAGTGAATCAATTGTTTTGTTTTTTCCTCAAAACAGGCCGCTGCAACATTTTTTGCGCCCTCCGAATTTACGTCCCAGTATTCCCTGATGTTTTTTTTTGGGCGCAAAACACCTGATATATTGAAAACATAATCGCATCCCCTTATCGCTTTT
>JAQTNI010000039.1 GCA_028713935.1 Candidatus Iainarchaeum sp. | reverse complement strand
ACTATTTTATCAATAAAATCGTTTGTATATTTCATGGGAACTCCTCCTTTTGGGTTCTAACAAAAAGATGGAGTTCCCACTTAAAATAAAGCATTCAAAGTGGGGACATATCCGATGTCACTAAACATTTAGTTTTACTGAAAAGATAAAATCTTCAGGAATTCCCTGTTGCTTGCACTTGACCTCAAGAGAGTCTGCTAAGTCGCCTGCCTTGTGCATTTCATGCACAAACTGCCCGTCAAGCATCAAAAGTTTTTTCCCAGTTCTATCTAACTTGGCTTTGTCCATTTCTGTATGTATGACAATGTTAAACCCCTCTGTTTTCAATTCGAGTTCGGTTTGCATTGCAAGATGTAGCCATCTGTATTCTTCTCTTTGCGCGATAACAAGCTGTCGTAGCAATGCTTTTTGTAAATTGTTAAGCTTCATTTCAATCAATTTTTTCAATTACATTTTTGTGCTGCACAATTACTTTGTCGCCGATTTTTGCATTGATTAAATTTGCTGCTTCTCTTTTTTCTTTTCCATAGTCAATAACAGCAATTTTTCCTTTTTTCTTTAATTCAACAATTTTTCCAGGAACAGCAAGGCACATTATTTTCCGCCTCTTCCGAATCTTATTTTTCCGAGGAACCAGAGCCTTAATTTTTGCAGGCGCTTTTTTCTGTTAGTGCGCCATTTTCTAAACCCTCTGTATTCTTCCCGAGCTTCAGCTTCATTGCGGGCATCAGCCATCCGCCCTTCTTTCACTGCTGCTTGCTCGCGCCTAAGTGCTTCTTCTTCATCAAGAACATCGGAATTTCTGTATGCCCTGTGCTCGGCTATTCCCTTTTTTAACCAACTGTCAATTCTTTTCCGAAACCAGTTTTTTGGAATAGCCATTTTCCTGCCTGATAAAACAAATCCAAAAAGGTTTAAATTGGTTTTTATAATCAACTTTATATTAATTTGTAAAAAATTGGTTTTTTTTATGGGAATAAAAAATAATTTTCAGAAATGCTTGTACTGCGGTGGCTGTGTAGGGGTTTGCCCTGTTTCAGCCATAAAGCTGAATGAAACCCGAATTTCAATTGACAATGCAAAATGCATTGATTGCAGTGCCTGTGTGTTAATCTGCCCAGTGGGCGCAAATGAATTAATTCAAGGACTAAAAGAGTGATTTGCCATGGAACAGCCTTTTTTAAAAAAAGCCTGGGAAAAACCTGAAGTGATTTTATGGAACATTTTGATGTGATTGTTGTCGGTCTTGGCCCTGCTGGCCTGACTGCCTGCAAAACCCTTGCTGAAAAAAAATTGAAAGTTTTGGGCCTTGACAGGAAACAGGAAATCGGGCCCCCCAAAAGATGCGCTGAAGGCCTTGGAATGGCATGGTTCAAGCGCCTGAATCTTAAGCCTAACAAGGAGTGGGCTGTCCAAAAAGTTTTTGGCGCAACTCTTTACAGCCCGAATGGAAAAACAGTTGAATTGAAATCCGGCAAATTGCAGGGCTTTGTTTTGGAAAGAAAAATTTTTGAAAAGCACCTTGCAATTGAAGCAGCAAAAAAAGGCGCAAAAATAATTGTGAAATCAGATGTCATTGAAGCAAAGCGTGAAAATGGACTGGTTGTTCTCAAGGTTAACCAGGGCGGAGAACAGAAGGAATTTTCCTGCAATCTGGTTATTGCATCTGATGGCATTGATTCTTTGGTTGCAAGGCAGCTTGGCCTGAACACAGCAAACAAGCTTGTTGATGTTGATTCCGGCTATCAATATGAAATGACAAACATTTCTGGCTGCAATGAAAAGCACATTCACTTTTTTTTCGGAACAGATATAGCACCACGCGGGTATGTTTGGGTTTTTTTTAAAAGACCACATACTGCGAATGTCGGCATTGGGATTGGCGGAACCCAAAAAGAAACCGCAAAATTTTATCTGGACAAGTTTATTGCTTCAAAGCCAGGGCTTGCAAAAGGCTCTGTTATTGAGGTTAATGCAGGAGTTATTCCTGTCGGCGGTTTTTTGGATAATATGGTTAAGGACAATTTGATGGTTGCAGGGGATGCTGCGCATCATGTAGACCCTGTTCATGGCGGTGGCATTGGAATTGCAATGGAAGCAGGAATGCTTTGCGCTGAAGTTGCAGCAGAAGCCGTGAAGAAAAAGGATTTTTCGGAAAAATTTTTGTCAAAATACAATTCCTTGTGGTATGAAACAAGGGGCAATGAACTGAAAAAAAAGCTGAAAGTCAGGCATTTGCTTGAACAATTAAGCAATGAAGATTTTGATTATCTTGCAGAATCAGTTACAATTGACGATGTTCTAAAAATTGCTTCTGCTGACATGAATAAAAAGGGAAAGCTTATTCTCCTTGGAAAAAAACTTGTCAAGAGGCCTGGATTGGCAAAAATAATGCTGAAATTTATGGGTTAATGGCTGTTTCTTACTTCCTTTCTGCATCAATTCTTTCACATTCTGCCCTGATTTGCTCCAATTCCCTGATTTCCCCATGTATTCTTGCCCGCACTTCTGTTGTATCATACTGTTTTATGCTTTTGTATTGCATTAGGAGCGCATTTGCTGTTCTTTTCGCTTCGTTCAAATCCCTGAAAATTTTCAGGAACCTTTGCCTCTCAATAATTATTCTTTGCCTTGTGATTTTTTCATAATCCTTTTTGATTTCACCCAACTGGAGTTTAAATCCCTTTAAAGTGGGTTTTCTTCTTTCCTTTCTTTCGCGCTCGTCAAAACCGCCCACAGACCCGGATTTGCCAGTATAAAGAAAAAAATTCATGCCTTTTTCAGGCCTAAGCGATTCCCAGTGTTTTCTCCTTATTGTTTTTCTCCTGTTCCGCCCCTTGTAAATTTCAACCATTCTTTTCGCCACTGTTATTTTTACAATTCAGTTAATTAAGAAATAATTGCTTAATTATTTAAACCTGAAGTTCCCTGTTTCTTTAATGCAAATCCCCAATCTGACTCTTGCCTATGCTGTTGCGGAATCAAAGCCGGTAATTGAAAACAGCATTGTGAGAAAAGTCCAGGAGCTTGAAAACAATTGGCTCAAAATAAAGCTCCATTCAAAGCAGGGCCAAAAGGATTTGATTATTGCACAGCAGGTTTTTTTCCTTTCCGATTATCCAATGCCAGCAAAGCAGGTTTCTTCGGGCTTTGGGGGTTTTTTGAGGAAACATCTTGAAGGAAAAAAAATAATGCGGATTTTTCAGCAAAATTTTGACAGAATTGTTTTTTTTGAATTCCAGGATTTTTTTCTGGTTTTAGAGCTGTTTGCAAAAGGAAACGTCATTCTCACTGACAGGGCAATGAAAATTTTAGGGGTGCTGCGCAGGGAGCACTGGAAAGACAGGGCTCTTGAAAAAGGCGCTTTTTACAGGGCACCAAGCTCAAAAGGAATTTCCCCTGTTGAAGCTTCCCCTGAAAATTTTGAAAAATTCAGGAATTCCGATTTTGAAATAGTGAAAGAGCTAGTGAAAAACCTGAACATTGCGCCTGTTGTTGCGGAAGAAGCCCTGCTTGAATGCGGAATTCCAAAAGAAACTCCCGCAAAAAAATTGCCGGAAAAACAATTAGGCCTGATTGCGGAAAAAATCCGCTTTTTTTATTCAATTGATTCAGCAAGGCTGAAGCCAGTGCTTGCAGAAAGCGGTTCTGAAAAAATTGCACTGCCCTTTGCCTTCGGCTCTGCAAAAACAATTTCTTCTTTCAGTTCTTTGCAAAATGCCTTTGAAGAAATTTTTTGCAAGGATTTTTTTGGAAAAAAAGAAAAAACAATTTCCCTTGCAGGCGAAAAAAAGCTTTTGGAGCTGCAAAAAAGCCTTGCAACCCAGCTTGAGGCAAAAACAAGGCTGGAACAGCAGGCAGAAACCAGTGCCAAAAAAGGCGAAGCGATTTTTGTGCATTACCTTGAATTGAAGCAGGTTTTGGAAATTTTGCGGGAAGCAAAGGGCAAAATAAGCGAAAAAGACCTTATGTATAAAATGAAAAATTTTTCTTTTGTAAAATCTTTTGATTTGAAAAAAAGCAGGTTAATCGTAGAATTAGGCTAATCTGATGCTAATCATAATAATTAGCTTGCGAATAATTGTTAATGCGGGATTTTCAAAAAGGCTTTTGCGAAGCATTCAATTTGCGGAGCAAATTGTTCTTTTTCCAAGGCTTTTCTTTCCAAGAAAAGGCTTTAGTCTGCTTCTGCGTTTGCTAATTCCCTTTCATCCACAATAAAAACATCGCTTACAGCGGTTACTGCCGAATATGGAATATTCAGGGTTCTGCTCTTGCTTGCGAGTTTTCTTGTTACCTTGCTGTCCCTGTCCAATTCAACTATTAAGCAGATTATTTCGCCTGTGCGTTCATCAACCATGAAATCAGCCAGTTTGCCGACTTCGTCACCGCGGTTTGTTATTACTCTTTTAGTAGCTAGCTGCCTTGCAACAGTGTACTTGTACACAAATTTCACCCCTTTTTTTTACACAAAAATAATTGTAATTTTTACTAATTAATAAAACGCACTACTTCTTTATAAATCTTTTCACGAGCCGTTCTACATAAAGGGGCGGAAGCACACATTTTGCCTTTTTTCCTGCCATAAAGCAACTTGCCAATTCCCAATAGTTTTTAAACTCCTCAAACATAATTATTTTATGCTTTCAAATTGGCAGCGCGCACAAATCCTCAAAAAAAATGCTGTGCGCATCAAATTCAAGGATTTGAATCCTGTCATACAGGAAGCCATCGGTTCCCTAAGAACTATTCGTGTCAGCAGGGGCCTAGTGGAAGTAACCGGATTGGAAATGCTTGGGTATGGGATTTACGCGGCACTTAGTAAAAAGTACGCATGGGCTGGAGGCTTTGGTTCGCATGCATTAGTGGGAGGACTATTGCGAACCAAATTTGCACAAGCTATTCAAGAGACACACATTGCAATTGCAGAAACAGCCAAAACGTTTGGTCTGTTACAAACCCAAAATGAAAAAGCATATCCTCCAGACTGGATTAATCCTGCGGTTGTTGCTGAAACTCACCCGATTTTTTCTGTTACCCGAAACGGAGACATTATTTTTCGCCGTGTTACTCCGCTCGAATTCAAACTGTTAAAAGCTCAGGAAGGCTGGAGAGGAAAAGCAGGATTAAACGTTTCCCTGGACCCGCGGAAATTGCTCTGGCGCTGGCGCGGAACACTGCGAAAGCCAAAAGCACCGGAAGTTGAGTGCAGAAAAGTTAGTGAAAGGTTAAGACAATTATTAGAGCGCATGAAGCCTGTGCGAGTGCCTAAGCCTGCTTTACAACCCGTTACAGGAAAATTCTTTAGGCGCAGGCTTAGGCATTGATTCCGCTATTTTTTAATTGTTTTTTCCACAATTTTTTTCAGGGGCCTGAAACAATGAAAATCCCAAAAAAGCTTGTTGAAAATTATGTAAAGCAGCAATATAGGGTTGTTGGGGAGCATCAGCACAGCGCAATGAAAAATACTAACAGTGGAAATCCACTCTAAAAATACCTTTAAACTAGAAAATTGCAATAAGAATATGAGTAACATTGATGCTAAAGCCCTAAGCTTATTTCAAGATTCGTTCTTGGCAATTAAAGATGTTTCCATTGCTCTTTCGTTATCCTATGATTCAGCTAAGCATTGCCTGCATAGGCTGAAAAACGCAGGCAGAATTGAGCAGATATTCCGTGGCACTTATTGTCTTAATGGTAACGCAGAAAACATCAGTTTTCTTCCTTGTTCAGCCAGAATATTCAGAGATTTCAAGTTTAACATTCCTTGCAGAATTGTTTCTAAAATCGGCTTTAAAAAACAAGGCAAAATCCCTTTGAGAATTACCTTAAGAAACTGAACAACGAATATACTTTCATAACTAAAGTGCATTACTGTGCTAAGTCACATCAAGCCAAAGCATTTGTTCCTACTGATGCAAGAAAGAGTTTGTGTCTGAACCCGTTTGATTCATTAGAAATTGTGGATATCCGCAAGGCGAACCAGTTTGTTCCTTCTTCTCAAATGTTTGTTGGAAACCAAATTGATTTACGGTTTTTTATTCCAAAAGAAACCAGAAGAGGGTTCAAATTTTTTGTTGAAGAAATAAACAAAGGCAAAGAAGCTTTTTTGATTATAAAATATCCAACAAATAATGGAAGCTCCAACCAAGTTTCAATTAAACGATTTGTTAATCCAATAGACTTTGGCGCTGTCCTAGGTCAATTGCAAGCAGAGGGAACAAAATTCACAAATTTGCTGAGTAACCAATCACCGAGACTAATTTTTGCCAACAAATCAATAGAAGAGCACAGACAATTTACCAATTTTTTGGAAAATATGGGAATAGAAAAAACCCTGATTAAAGCCAACTGCCACTATAACCCGTACAATTGCCCCGAAGAGAAAATTAAAAATCAAATTAACAAGTTCAAAGGAAGCACAGGCATAACCCAACTTGTTATAGTTATCCAAGCCACGAAAAGTTATACTATTGTTTTTGGGTTGTGGTGGAGAGAGCGGTTTTTGCAGAGATTTTTTTGCAGTCTTTGGACAAAGCGAGGGAAGTTATAACAAAACAGAGTTGTGTAGAAGGCAATCTTAGGGCTTTTGCTGAAGCATTCTTAGCCAAGACTTTAACGGGGGATGGTTCAATTTCATTTACAAAAAACAAGAAAGGCCATTTTAGAGTGCAGGGATATATCAGTGATAAAAATAAGGAATACCGTGAAGACTATCGGAGAATATTGAAATTGTTTTGTGTTGCTGTTGCTAATTGGGATGATGGTCAAAGGGTTTATTTCAAGTGCAGTGAAAAAACCCTGCGTTTTTTTGTCAGAATAGGTGCCTTCAAAGGCACGCGCAACTGGAAAAAATTGCTCCGTGGTATAATTTTAAAACAAGAGACTAACGGAAGTTATAGAAGATTCAAAGAAATTCAAAAACAAGAGCCAATAACGCATAAAGCGTTTGCAGATTTATTTGGAGTGAAAATAGCTGCTGCAAAGAATTGGCTAAGTGGTAAGAAAAAGCAAGGTTATTTCTTACTTGTATCCAATAATAACAAGGAATACAAGTATTTGTTATCAAGAAAGGCCCAAGAATTATTGCATTTTATAGACTTCTGTAAAAACGAATTGGAACGGGAAAATAATGTTATCCAATGCCAAGAGAGAAATTTTAGAGCATCAGCATTATAAAATCGTTGGAAAGCATAGTGCAGTAAAGACCTGTTTGTGGTGCAGAAAAGCCTTGCGAAATGAGGGAGTTTGCTATAAATCCCAGTTTTATGGCATCAAAAGCTGGCGCTGTTTACAGATGAGTCCTGTAATAACTGCATGTAATCTTCGTTGCATTTGGTGCTGGCGTGCTGTAGAGTTCACTGAAAACAAATGGATAGGCCCTGTAGATTCCCCAAGTTCAATAGTTGATGGTTGTATTGAAAAAAATAAAGCGCTTTTGGCTGGTTTTGGGGGTTATGCCCTTGTCAATAGAAAAAGATTGCAGGAAGCAGCGCAACCACTGCATTTTGCAATTAGCCTTGTTGCAGAACCTTGCATTTACCCAAAACTTCCTGAACTAATTGAAGAAATCCGTGATAGAAAAATGACAACTTTTGTTGTTACAAATGGCACTATGCCAGAAATGCTAAAAAAACTGGTTAAGCACCAACCAACTCAAATGTATGTTACCCTGCCAGCTCCAAATGAAGAAATATTTATTAAATCTTGCAGACCCGCAGTGCATAATGGCTGGCAGAAAATTCAACGCTCCCTTTCTTTATTGCATAATTTTGAACGCAATGTAGTTAGACTGACTTTAGTTAAAGATTATAATCTGTGCAATGCAGGAGAATATGCTAAAATTTTATCAAAAGCAGCACCGGATTTTATTGAGTTGAAAGCATATATGCATGTGGGTCTAAGCAGGCAGCGCCTTAAAATTGAAAACATGCCTTTGCATTCTGAAGTAAGGGCCTTTGCAGAAAAAATTAATAACCACTTGAATTATACTATTGCAGGCGAAAGCAAGGAAAGCAGGGTTGTCCTGCTTTCAAGCGGCAAAAAAAAACTGAAAATCAAAAAAGGTGATTGAATGGCAAGAAAATGGTCTATGGGAAGGGTACAAGAGCGTTTGAAATCGAGGAAACAGCAACAAACAAAAAGTGCGCGAGGACAAGAATTTTTGAATCCATTGAAGTATCCAAGTATTGCAACTCCAGCTTATTTGAAAAGGTATATTACAGAACTTAGAAGAAGAATGGCAGAACTGCCAGTTCTGCGGACAGGCCCTATTCTAATGCACCTGCGCGAAGTAGAAAAAATGCAACGAGAGTCTAAAAATTACAAAAAAAGAACTCGTTAAAATGTTAATCGTAAAACAATTGTGTAATTTGGTGATTAAAAATGGGTGAAGATGAAGAGGACAGGCATAAGCGTTCCAAAAAATCTTTTTGGTCAAGCTCTGCGGTTTTGCTTTTGTTCTGCCTGATTCTTGGCATGATAATCGGTGCCCTTGCTGTGCATCTTTACATTGAGCCCTTGTTTGCTCCGCAGATAGCACAGGATTTGAAGGAATGCAAAACCCAGAATTCATTGTTAAACCAGGAAAATAAGGATTGCTTAAACCAATTGTACTCTTTGGGCATTGTCCCTAATGATGAAAATAATCCAACAGGCTGATTTTTATTTTTTTAGCAGTTTCCGTTGAAATCCTGCAGCAAACAATTTTTGTCTGAAGAAATCACGCACAGGCCGTATTCCATCTGGCTTTCGCCTTCAGTTACAGCCGCATTTTGAACTTCAAACCCTGCTTTGCTGCAATTCGTGAATTCCTGCCCGCATTTTCCGCGGAAAAAATCCCATTCGGGGCAGGAAACAGTTTCGAAGGAACAATTTCCATCAACTGAAGAACCGCCCTCTTCAATGCAAAATGTTGAAGCGGGGTTTGCAATTTGATTGTTTGCAATTTCAAATTCGTTGCTTTCGACTTTTATAATTGGTTCTTTCAGGCTGCTTTGGTTGTTGTCCATTGGGTTTATTGCAAACGAATAACCTGTTTCGATTTTAAAAGTTCCGACTGGTTGATAGGGTTTCCATTCAGCCATGCGGTTTTTGTCTTCGTATAGTATTAGTTGGTAAGCATAACCATTCCAGGTTCCTGATTTTTCTTCCCCGCTTTTGATTTCTTCGGTTCGTGGGAGTACAGACATTATGCGAATGGTCGGGTCGCGAAGAGCAAGCACTTCGTAGGTTCCGTCACTTTTCTTTTGGTAAACGGATTGCGCGATGTTGATTACCTTGACAAAGATTGATTGTTCAGAATTGTTCTGCAATTCGGCTGTAACAGTTTCGCCGATATTGTATGCGGTTTTGTCAGTAGCAAGTTTGATATTTTGGTTTTGGCCTGTTTCTGGGCAAGGTGCGAATTCGCAGTTTGGCAATACTCTTCCCACACTGGAACCATCTGGGCATAACTTGGCTTCCATTGTACAGGCTTGCGGGGGATTTGCTGTTGTGCAGCCAACTGCAAGCAAGGCAAGAGCAATCAGAATTACCATCAGAATTTTTCCTTTCATGTATTTATGCATAACAATAGTTTTTTTATTATTGTTCTTTTTGAAAGGAATTGCCTTTAATTCCGGTTTGAATTATTTTTCCTGTTCTGTTGTTTCTATTTTTTGCGCATATTCCTGCAGTTCTCTCCGCTCTGTTAGTGTCATGCGCGTAAGCCTTTGCAAGAGCGCTTTCCAATCCTTGTAAAACTTGATTCTTCTTTCCAAAAAAACAGAGTGCACTTGCCTAAGCTGAATATGGGCTTCTTGTGCAGCGAGCTTGTATCCTTCAAAAATACTTAAGTCCTTTTGGGCTTCTGCAAGTGCTTCTTCTATGTGGGAGGCAGGTGGCCTGAGAGTTTTGAATACGAGAATTCCCACTCTGTATCTTGGGTCTGTTTCATAAGCGGTCCAGGTGCCAGATCTTTTCCTGTGGCTTGTGCGTTCGGCTTCAATAAGCTGGGGTAAGTGCTTGTGCAAAAACGCAAGAAGTTCATCCGGTCTTTTTCCAAGTTCCCTGACTCGTTTTAACTCTAGCTGGACATTTTGGCGATGTGCCTCTGTAGAGAGAGCCCTGCGAATCAATTCTTCTGGAGCAATCGAACTGTCTGGGGAACTGGCTTGTTTTTTAAGGCGTAGAATGCTCGGAAACACTCCCCGTATTCCAAAACCTTGTTCGCTGATGATTTGCCCAATTGTTTTTTCACCTTGTTCTGGCGAACGCCTCGAGTAAAACTCGCGGCCTGCTTGCTTGATTATTTCCCGCAATGCTTGCAGGCTTGGATGCAAAAAAACATGTGTTATGTCGGGTTTGGGCCTTTGGCCCAATTTTCCAATTATTCTTTTTTTTCTTTCCTGTCGCCGCAACCTGCGTTGGAAGGAACCGTGTGACATGAAAAAAATAGCGCTTAACTGATTAATTATTCTTTGCTTGTTTGCCAACTAAAATTTATTTTTCTTCTATTATTGCCCCGCTGGGTGTTTTTTCGTGGAATATTTGTGCCTGGAATTTGAATATCCTTGTTTGCGCGCTTTGCCAGGTTGTTTCAGGCAAAAAGGCTTTTTTGCAGCAATTTCTCAAAAATTCTTCTGAATCCCATTTTTCTTCAATTGCAACACTCCAATTAATCGAATTTTTTCTTTTGGACTCGAATTTTCTCGGCTTAAAGCTTTGCCTTCTGTGGAAGGCCAAAGCGTTTAATGCCTCCAAAATTCGCAAGACGTCCACGAAAAAATTCTTTTTAAAATTGGAGGTGTTGCGAATGAATTTTGAAGAAAGGTTTCAGTTTCCTCTTCCCACTCTGGAAGAGATAAGGATTGCAAGAAGGCTTGTAAAAAGCAATCCAGAAGATTTGGATGACGAAAGCATCCGGATTCTCAACGAATTCTGTGGAAGCGATTCTTATGAATAGCGGAAAGTTCCTGTCTCAAAATATTTTAAAGGGCAAAAATCCAGAAATAATTATGAAGTTTGACTTGCTTAGGCTGCATGATTCCCAGATTGATGCTGATATGAAGGGCTCTTGGATAAAAGCTAATGGCCCTAATTTGAATTTCATCATGAAGGGGCTTTTGTCAGAACTCTGTAAAGAGGCTTCTCAAAATTTGCTTGCTAGAAAGGTTCAGAATTCTATTGGTTGTTCTTTTAGTACTGCTAAAAGGCAACTGACAAAAGTAAATAGAAACTGTCCTTGGATTTCTCTTAAAATAATCTCTGTTTTGCTTGAAATTTGGAAAGAAAAAAGCTTGGTTTCTCAGGAAGCATTTGAAGCTAAGAAATGGCAGATAATTGATGCAATTGAGTTTTTGAAAGTAGGTCAGCAATAATCTAAACCAGTTAGGGCCCCCAAGAAGTTAACAATGGCATTATGCAAGATTGCTGGTGCTCATGCAGCAGACGGTTCTCTTAGTAATAATTATGGGATTAGATTAATGGATTCAAGCAAAGTTTCTGTAACCAAGTGGGCTGGCTGGTTTAAAGAAGAGTTTGATATTAATTTGGCTGTAAGAAAATCAAAAAAAGAGAATGCATTCAAAACCGAGAAATATAACAAGGTAATTGCAAGATATCTGAATGTATTTTTCGAATTTCCTTTTGGAAAAAAAAGCGACATAGTTAAAGAGCCACAATTAATCAAAACTGCTGCGAAAGATTTTAGAAAAGCATTTGCTTTGGGGGTATTGACATTTGATGGCAGTGTCAGTTTAGAAGGCAGCGTAACTATTGACTCTAACAGTTTGCAGCTTCTAAAAGATATACAAAGCATATTGGCAGAGGGCTGCATCAACAGCATCATCTCAGCTTCAGCAGGAATAAAACATGTTTTGAGAGTGGCAAATTCCAAAAGCCATTTCAACTTTAAGCTTTTGGATTATTTTGAAAAAGAAACTCCAAAGCACACAAGGTTAAAGTTTATTTCTGGGCTGGATTTTAAAAGCCACTTTATTGGAGATACTTTTAATGAAATTTTTCCAAATTCTCATTATTCCTTGACTGATTTGGTTGTCTGCTGTGCCAAATTAAAAATTTTTGACTGGGAAACAATTATGGCAACACTCGGAGAAAAGAACTATTTTAGGTTTTTTATTTACAAAGATTTTTTATTAAGGTACAACATATTGTATTCTAAAAATAGACTGACTTTTGACGAGTTTAAGTCAATCCATTACTGTTAAGAGCCGCTAATTCTGCGTTGTGGCACCTTTGTGCCCGCAGATACAGCGGCAATATCTGTTAATTTTGATTTTATCATTATCTTGCCATCGCGCGCGGCGGG
>JAQTNI010000038.1 GCA_028713935.1 Candidatus Iainarchaeum sp. | reverse complement strand
CAGTTCTTTTGTTAGCCTTAATGGCAGGTTTGTTAAATCACCACACTGTGTTTTTAAGTTGCGCAATAAAGGCAAAAACAAGCTTTGGCTCGCGCCAGTTATCCTGCAAATCGCCAAAAAATAGTCAAGACGAATATTTTTACCCCTGCCTATTTTCCTGCGATAATTTATAAGCGTCTTATAATTAAGCGAATTTATTTTTGAAAAATAGTGTAAACTAATGTTTTTTTCGTCCAAAAATTTATCCAAAACTTTTCTAAAAAAGACGCCATCATTCTTAACATAAACCTGCTTTTGTGGCAGCAACTCAAAAATAAAAGGATTTTTTGAGTCAAAATTAATTTCTGTGTTTATTTCAGCCACTTTATCTTCATTTTTTAGTTTTGATGCAATTTTCCAGCCATTATCAGTTAAGAGAGGGTGATTTGGAGTGCAAGTTAATTTCTCTCCGCATCTTAATTGGATACTAAATAATTCCACTGCAACATTTTTGTGATACTCTTTTATCTTGTTTTTTACAAAACCGAGTTTAGAATCAAAAGAAATTACTTCGACAGGCAGTCTCTTTTCTACAATTTTGCCAATAGAAAAATATTGCCCTGTGGATGTTAGCACCTGCGCATCATAAGGAAAGCACCTTTGCAGTGCCCTTGCAACGCTCTTTGGGCTTCCCAGTAAAACAACCAAATCAATAAATCCAATGTCTATTCCCAATTCCAGGGAAGTGCTGCTTACAACGCACTTCAATTTGCCCTGTTTCAGCCTTTCCTCTACATTCAGGCGCTGTTCTCTCGAAACAGAACTGTGGTGTGTTTCAAGATTTGCCTGGCTGTATTGCTCTGCATATAAATCCTTGAGGTTATGCACTACTCTTTCTGTTGCAGACCTTGTATTTGTAAAAATCAGTGTTGTTTTGTGCGCTTGTATCAGCTCGTGAAGCAGCGCATAAAGCTTTGAATGGGCTTCTTCCTGTGAAGTGTTAATCAGGTCTGGCAATGGGCTTAATACTTTCAAATCAAGTTTTTTCAGGAACTGCACATCAACAATTTTACAGTCTCTTGGCTCTTTTTCATTTTTCATTCCAACAAGAAATTTTGCTACTTCTTCAAGAGGTGCAATTGTAGCGCTCAGGCCAACCCTGCAAAAACCAGGATTAAGAATCTGCATTCTTTCAAGGGAAAGAGACAAATGGACTCCGCGCTTGCTGCCTGCAATGCTGTGGATTTCATCAATTATTACCCATTGCACTTCTTTCAGGTGTTCAATAAATTTGGGGCTATTGAGAATTATTGCCATTGTTTCTGGCGTCAAAATTAAGATGTGTGGAGGCTTTCTCAACATTTTTGCCCTTTCAGAAGTTGTTGTGTCCCCTGTTCTAACAGCTACTCTGATATTCAGCTCTTTTCCTTTTTGCAAAGCTTTCTTTTTTATTGCATCCAAAGGCTCTTTCAGATTTTTTTCGAGATCATTGGATAAGGCGCGAAGGGGTGAACAGTAGATACAGTACACTTTGTCTTCTAATTGGTTATTTTCTGCGAGAGCAATCAGTTCATTAAGAATCGAGGTAAATGCGGAAAGAGTTTTTCCGGTGCCTGTCGGGGCAGTAACCAAAATATTCTGATGGTTGTGTATATTTAGAATTGCATATTTTTGCGGCTCAGTAAAAGAGCCAAATGTACTCCTAAACCAGTCTGCCAAGAGCGGGTGAAGCTGGCGGAATATTTCTTCGTCAGTTGCTTTTTTTGTTTCAAATTCGATCATTAAGAGCACTCTTTTGAGTTTTTATTATTTTATCAGAAACCTCGTCTTCCCAGCCTTTTTCAAAGTCAGTGCCAATTGCTACAACATTTGGCTTTACTTGTTCAACAAGCTGCCTAACCCAATTTAATGAAAGCCATTTTTTGTTGAAAACAACAAAATATATTGGAACTTCTTTCTTTACTGCCCTGAGAAAACCCTCGCAAAGCCTTCCATTAATGTGCATTCCTTCTCCATGCGGGTTGTTTTTGTTTTCGCCTTCTCTCGGCAGAACATTTGTTACTTCAATTTGGGCATTGTTCTCCCTCAAAATAATGTCTGCTTCTCGCAATCTCATTCGCGGTATTTTAATAGGGGCACCTTTTTTTAGCAATGCATAAGCCAGTTCGCGCTCTTCCCGGTAAGTGAAAAATCGGGAAATATCCAAATTAAAATCTTTTTCAGAAAGAAATGCCCTATAGGAGATGCAGCGCTTCCCGCTCTTAAATAATTTTTTTTCCGAATCAGTTATAAATTGAGACGATATTTGCATATAAGCCACTGGAGTGCCGCTTGCATATTTATACAAATGAAACTCCTTTCCTTGATCGTTTTTTCTAATAATAAAATTTCCATTGGTGTTTCTTCCTAAGATTACTTTTTTGTGCTTGAGCGCAATCTCTTCAAGTATCTTGTGGCGAACCTTAAAAGTGTACCCAAAACTGTTTTTTGTCCTAGAACAAGAAATAAGACAACCGACATCCACTTTTTCGTTTTCTGGAATGGATTTTATGCTTGGATCTGGCAAAATAGAAGTAAGACTGTGATTATACTTCCTCAAATCTTCGCCAGAAACAATGTCTTCAACAATTACATCCACTTTCAATTGTTTATTAGAAAAAAATAAGTTTTTCTTCAACTCAGAAGGGATCAGTTTTGTCACAGAAAAAATGCATAACGGGTGATTGTGACTCTGTCTTTGAACAGTAACGTTTCTATCCTCTCCAAGCCCAACTATAAATTTCCCATTACAAAATTTCAAGTTAATCTTATTTATGCCTTTTTCTAAAAGAAATCTGGCAAAAGGGGTTGAATACAATGTTAATGCTATACTTCCTTTGTGCTTAGCAATTAAGCCGCCGTTGAAACACAGACTATTCACAAAGACCAACCCCATAATTCAATAGCAATTGTGTCAAGTTTCATTGCAAGTATATAATGCGGTCTCTTTCCAATTAAGCAGTTTCCGTAACCGCGCCTTTCCTCTATTCCCCAGTTCATTAAAAAACACCTTTTGTAAATTCTTTGAGAATCCACGCTTGCCTTGAATCAAGGTCATCTGGATTTGTTTTTGCGGTTTTTATTGCAAATCTTATTTCTTCCCTGTTTGGCAGAGGGAAATCAAAAAGTTTTTCTGAAATCATGCTTATCGCCTCCAAAAATTAAAGAATTTTTTTCTGGAGACTGGCAGTGCGTTGGAGGCATTAAATCCTTTAACCTGAGCAAAGCGAAGGCAAAGGTTTAAGCCGAACAACGCACAAGTCGTAAGAAAAAAATTCCAAAGTGGAGGCGATAAGATTTGAAAAGAATTGGCGCTCCACAGGCAAAAAATAGTTTTATCGTGGGCTTTAGGCACTACAGAACAAGTCGCAGGCTTCTTTGGCGCTTACTACTTCATTTTTTTATTGCAAAAAAATTTGTGATGGGGGTTGCAGAGGAAAAAATTAGTTTTCAGATGGGCGAGACAGTCTGGTTGGGATTCTTTTAGTGCGATAGGCGAGGTCTAAAATTTGGGCTGTTTCGTCTGGGTCGGAAAAAAACTTTTCAACAGAAATTTTTATTTTGGGTTTCTGCAAATTGTCAGCTGGTTCACTAATGCGAGCATTTCCCTTTTTGTATACTTCAAGGACTCTCATTTTGCCGTTTTTAAGTGTTATAATATACGTGCCGGGTCGCTTTGCAAAATTTATTCTGGGAAAATCATGTGGTTGAAGAATAAAAACATTTCTCATAATTTGGTGCCCAACTTGTTCTTTTCTTCTTTCAGGCCCCAAATACTGAAGGGAGGCAAGTCTTTTTCTTGGTTTTGGCATTTTTCCACCAATCTACTATAAAACAGTGTTTTTGGAGTTAATAATTCTTTTGAAAAGGTGTTTTGAGTTGGGTTTGTGGGATGCTGTTACGAATTTGCCGGTAGGCTCTTCGCAGGCATTTAAAAAAACTGCGCTTCTTTTTTCCCATATGAAAAAATTTGATTTGGTTAAAAAGGAAATTGAAAAAATTCTGCCAAATTCCCCGCTTGCTGAAGAGCTTGTTCATGCACGACTTGTTTTGAAATGGCTGCTTAAGCTTAATCCGAATGCGGGCGAATTGCTGCAAATAGCAGCTCTTGCCCATGATATTGACCGCGCATTTACTGGGATTACTGAAAAGGATTTGAAGGATTATTCCAGGATTAATGAGTTCAAAAAAGAGCATGCCGCAAGGTCTGCAAAATTTATTTGCAAAATCCTGGATAAACAGGGCTATGGAAAAAAAGAAATTGAGAAAGTGAAGCGCCTTGTTGAAAATCACGAAGTTGGCGGGGATAAAGAATCAGGCCTTCTTATGGCGGCTGACAGCATTGCTTATTTTGAATACAATGTTCCTTTTTACCTCAAAAGAAACGGCGCCGATAATACAAAACAAAAAATAAGATTCATGTTCAACCGCCTGCCTGAAAAGGCAAAAAAAATTGTCCAAAAAATTAAATTCAAAAACAAGGAAGTTGCCGAATTATTCAGGGAAACAATAGGCATTATGCCGGATGTTGATGCTTATTCAAGCCCCGAAAGTTATAAAAAATTCCAAAACCTGAGGCCGGATTATGCAAAGGCAATTGCAAAGTCAGTTGAATTGGCTGGAAAGCATACAAAAAACCATTCCAATCTTGTGCTTGCGGATTTTTGCTGTGGCATTGGAAGCAACACTAAAAAATTTGCGGATTCTGTGGGAGGAATTCGCAAAGCGACTTTAGTGGATATTAATGCCGGTTTCCTCAACAAAGCGAAAGAATCAAAAATCAAGGCAAAAGAACTGGCAATCAAGCAAACAGACGTTCTTGAAGCAGGTTTGGACAAAGAATGCGATTTGGTGTTTTCAATTTTTGCTTACCATCATATTCCCACTGAAAAGAAAGGAAAATATATTGAAAAAATCAAAAGCTGCCTGAAGCCCAAGGGCCTTTTGATTTTGGCTGAAATTTATTTGCAAAATAAGCTGGAAGAAATTTCCTATTACAATGCCCTTTTCAACTCGGTGCCAAAAAACAAGGTTGTTCCGGGATTAAAGAAGTTTTTAGAACAAACTGCAAAGAGCAATGATTTTGAATTCAAAGTTTCAAAGGAATTTGCTGACAAACAATTTTTAGAATTTGGATTTGTAAAATTGGAGGAATATAAAATCTGGCCCCTTAAAGATCCTTCCAATCCAAGCCGAGGCGCATTTGTCCAGGTTTATCGCGCACCTGCAGTTTAGTTGCGCGCTTGCGCTGGCTTTAAATCTTTTTTGCATTCCTAAAATTTTATGCGCGCGTGCGCGGGTTGATTGAATGGTAAGGGCTTTGATGGTTGTAGCGCATCCAGACGATGAAACAATCTGGGCAGGCGGGCTTTTGCAGAGGAAAAAAAACTGGAACTGGACAATTGCCTCGCTTTGCAGGTCATCTGATTCTGACAGGAAGCCGAAATTTGAAAAAGTTTGCGGGCTTTACAATGCGGAAAGCGTGATTTTTGATTTGGAAGACACTCTTCTGGATGAAATCAAAAATGAAATTGTCCAAAAATTGCTTTTGCCTTTTGAAAAGCGCGATTTTGATTTTATTTTTACTCACGGGGAAAACGGCGAGTATGGCCATATAAGGCATAAGGATGCGCACAGGGCTGTGCTTGCGCTTGCAAAAGAAAAAAAATTGAATTCCAAAAAATTGTTTGTTTTTTCCTATAAAAAGGGAAAGCAATTTGAGCTTGTTCCCGATGGAAAGGAAACAAAAAAAATTGTTCTTTCAAAAAAAGAATTGGATTCCAAAAAAAAAATTGTTGCGGAAATTTATGGCTATGCTTTTGATTCTCCCGATGTCCAGTACTGCACTGCAACAGAGGCTTTTAGGGAAGTGGTTTTCAAATGAAAAGCCTTGTTACTGCCTTTTCTTTCTTTTACAAAGAAAGACATTACAAAACCAATGGTTTTGTGATGCCTCACAAAAGCGAAGCTTTTGTAAGGAAATGTAAGTTGCCAAAAGAAAGAAAGCCTTTATTTTTGATAAACAATCAGGTGCGTGGTTAAAGATGAAAAGCCTTGTTCTTTACGAGTATCCTCCGCAGCCAGACGGATTAAGCCTTCAGGGGCATTACTTGTACTTGGGGCTGCTTGAAAATGGCTTTGAAGCAATGCCCTGCAATAGCAGGTCTGAATTCCAGAAAGAATGGGCTTACAAGGCATTCAAGCCTGATGTTGCAATTGGGGCTGGTTTCTGGGGAAGCGTTCCGCAGTTAGTCAATCACCCAAAAAAATTTGGGGTTACCCCGATTCCCTGGTTTGTGGCTGACGGCTGGGTTGCGAATTACCACAAGGAACTGGAAAGCCTGCCATTGGTACTTGCAACAAGCAATTGGGTAAAAGAAACTTATATGCGGGACGGCCTTAGCGGAAAAAACATTGAAGTTGTGCCGATTGGAATTGACACTGAATTGTTCAAGCCTATTCCAAAAACAAATCCGCTTGTTTCAGGCCTGCGTGAAATGATTGGAGTGAATCCTGAAGAAAAAATGATTTTGACTGCAGGCGGAGACACTACAAGCAAGGGTTTTCAGGAAGTTTTAAGGGCGCTTGCAATTGTTGACAAGGAATTCAAAAACTGGAAATATGTCGGAAAAACCTGGCCAAGCCCAAGCGCTTCCGACCACAGGAGATTCGAGCTTGGCCTGATTGAAGAGCTTGGCCTGCCCCCAGAAAAAATAATTTTTTTGGACCATGGCTGTTCAAACGATTTCATGCCCTACCTGATTAATTGCTGTGATGTTTATGCTGCACCAAGCAGGCTTGAAGGATTTGGAATGATTCAGGTTGAGGCACAGGCCTGCGGAAAGCCAGTAATTGCAATGAACGCAATGGCTTTCAAGGACACGATTGTCCACAACAAAACCGGGTTTCTGGCAAGCGTTGCTTCTGAAGTGAAGCTGTCTGAAGAATGGGCTTATTCCTGGATGGGTTTTCCAAAAAAAATGAAAGTTGCCTTTCCAGAGCCGAAAACTTTTGCTTACAGGGCAAATCACGAGGAAATTGCGGAATTTTTGCTAAAGCTTTTTAATGATGAAAACTTGTGCGAAAAAACAGGGTCAAACGGAAGAAAATGGGCAATAGAAAAATTTGCATACAAGACAGTCGCAAAAAATATGCATGAACTGATACAAAAAAAACTCGGATTGGAATAAAACAAAGTCTGGTTTGCAACTTCAATTTTTTTCCATCAAATTGCAATGCACTTTTGTTTTATTCAAAAAAAAGTATTTTCTTTTTTTTCACGCAGTGGTAGGCGAAGAGATAAGAGCCTGCGCTCCATGCCTGGTAAATTCCGCCTTTTGGCTTGCCTGTTTTTCCGTCAAGCCATTCGTTGAATTCCCATTCTTTTTCTTTTCCCTGCTTGTCTGCAAGCGCAAGCATTTCAAGCTCTTTTCCCGCTTTTTCAAATTTTTTTTGCTTTACAAGCGCCGCAACATAAAAGCCGCCAATCATTGGCCATATCCCGCCATTGAGATACATGAAGGCTTTTCTTGCGTCGCATTTTGAAAAATATTTGTGCCAGAATTCTGATTTTTTTGCAATCGGCGGAAAAATTGTTTTTATGGGAAAAGGCCTGTTGATTTTTAATTTTTCAATGTGTTCAAGCACCCTTTCAGAATGCTGTGTTTCTGCCAACCCGAAGGCAATTGCAAGGCAGTTTGCAAGAGAATCAAACCAGTTTCCCTTTTCAATTATGCCTGCATGGTCTTTCCAGACATAAGGCGCAAAAAAGCCAGTGTGATGGTCAAAAAAATTCGGGATTCTTATGCCATTGTTCACAAGGTTTTTCACTATTTTTGCTTTTTTGTTTTTTTCAAAATTTTTTAATGCCGCAAAATAAAGCGCCTGAGTATTCAGGACATGGCCATAATTGTGCGGAAACGCATCCTGCCAGTCAGAAGTCGGCTGTTGTTCAGGCAAGCCGTCTTCCCCTGAATCCTGGTATTCAAGCCACTTGAAAGCCCTTGAAATCTGCTGCCTGTGTTTTTTCAACAGGCTTTTGTCATTGTAGGCTTTTGAAAAAGCAATTTCTCCAAGCAAAAACCAGTTGCTGGAATCAAGAGTTGCAAAAGTCACCTGTGGCTTTCTTTTTTTGTCAAACAAATCAACGCAATTCGGAATCTGGCCGTCTTTGCTCTGGTGTTTTGCAAGAGTTTCAAGCGTGGTTGCAAAAACTTTTTTTATTGCAGTGTCTTTTTCATTGCACGCACCAATCAAAGTAATCATGCTGTCCCTTGCCCAGACAGAAGTGTAGCCTTTTGAAGTGCCTGAAGCAAACAAGCCATGGGGGTTAATGCAGCGCTTGACTGTTTTTACTGCTTCAAGCCTTGCTTTTTCAATAAGTTCCAAATTATCACCAGTTGCATTATTATTGCAATTTTCTTTTTAAAATGCTTTGCGGAGGCACAAACAAGCCGTGCTTTTCAACTTTTTTGGCGGCAACAAAATTTGAAAATTCAAGGCATTTCTTTGCATCAGCCCCCGAAAAAAAGGCTTTCAAAAAGGCCGCATTGAAAATGTCACCTGCGCCAGTAGTGTCAATTGCTTTTACAGGCAAGGCTTTTTCCCTGCAAAAAAATTCTTTTGAAAAAAAAGCGCTTCCCTTCGGGCCTTTTTTCAGGATAATATTTGAAGCGCCTTTGCCAAGCAAAAAGGCAATTGCGGCTTTCTCGCTTTTCTTTTTTGCCAGATGCGTCAATTCCAATTCATTCAAAAACAAAAAATCAATCAAATGCAGAAAGTGAAAAATTTTCCATTTCCCGAATTCGTCAAAGCACAGGTCAAAGCCAATCAAACAATTTTTTTTGCGGATTTTTTTCAGCAATTGCGGAAAGCCGGGGTGCAGGGAAAGGATATGAAAATAACCCCCAAAAAAAACAAGGTCTCCTGATTTCAGCTTTGGCAAAAGATTTTTTTCAAGTTCTTTTGCAGTCACTTTTTCCAAGGCGCCTTTGGAAGAATAGGCAAAACGCTGGCCGTTTTTTTCAACAAGAAGAATTGAATAAGAATTCTGCAAGCCTGATTCAATAAAATGCGTTTTTATTCCTGCGGATTTTGCCTGCTGCTTCAAAAAACCGCTTGCAAAATCTTTTCCAATAGCACTGAACAATTCCGGCTTCAGGCCGAGCTTTGCTGCTGCAAAAGCAAAATTTGCTGCATTCCCTCCCAAAGAAAATGTCAGGTTGTCAATGTGCTTTTCCTCTCCAAGGGCAGCGCGTTCCCTGATGCTGCACAAAACATCAAGACAGATATCCCCAACTACAAATAGCTTCATTAAAACCAGAATAGAAAGGAAAATGTTATTTAAAAGAATTGCGATTTACCTGCGCCTTATCTGCTTTGCTGGTTTTCTTATCGGGGCAGAGGCTTTATGCACTTGAAAACGGATTAAAGCCTGACACTCACATAAGGCCTCCAACTGCTGAAGAATTTGACAGAAAAGCAAGAACCAATCCAAAGAAAAAAGGCGGAGCCATTGGCAGTGAAAGAAGCGGAGGCTTGTTAGAAGCAGGCTGGTCTTATAAAATTGGAGACAGGATTGGGCAATGGGTTTTCCAGAATTTGCCAAAAGAAAAAAGATGGATTTACCTTTATGAGCGCAGCATGGGAAAAACCCATTCCGAAGCCCTGAAAATTGCTGGAAGATAAAACTTTTTATTCTTGTTGCTTCTTACTGTTCTTTTATGGGAATACTTGACGATTTGAACAAGACAATCGGCACTGTAAACAAAACAACTGGCACTGTGCGCTCAGGAATGGATGCTGCAAAAAGCGCAAAGGAAACCGCAGGCGCAGTTGGAAAAGTTTTCGAGCAAAAATGCAAGTACTGCAAGCAGCCTTTAAAAATGGAAGAAGAAAAAAAGAAAGGAATCTGCGCAAGGTGCGCACTTGCAAGCATATAACTTTTTGTTGCAGTGCAAAGAATGAATAATTTTCTTTTGTGTTAATAGCCAAGACTTTCTTTCACAAGAATCAAAGTTACCCTGCCTTTTGCGCCTTCTTTTGCAAGAACAACAAATTTATTCATACTGCTGCCAGCCCCGTAAACTTTTTTTGCGCGCGCATTTTCAAGGGGAAAAACAAATTCTTCTATTCTTTTCATTGCTTCCGAAAGGTTTTCCACTATTTTGTTTGTTCCGCTCACAACCACAAGGTTTTTTGCCCCGAAGTGAAAAGCCCCTACCCTGCTTCCGCTTGCATCGCAGGCAACAAGCTCGCCTTTTTTTGTAATCGCATTCACGCCTGAAACAAAAAAATCAGCAGTAATTGCTTTTCTCCGCAAATCAGCCTGTTTTGAGGGATTCGCCTCTGCAAAAATCTGTTCATGCAGGTTTTTCCATTTCTGCTTTTCCTTTTGCAGAAAATCAACAAAACCGATTTCAATAAGCGTTGTTGAAGAGCCGTTCATTATTTCAGAACCAGTTGGAATCAATTCAACAAGCTTTTCCAGGGCTTGTTTTTTGCTTTCAACAAGAATCACTTTTATATTATGGCTTTCAAGCGCTTCAATTGCCTGATTCAATGCCTTTTCAGTTGGAGCCCTGTTCCATTTTTTTAAATTCACTTTTGCCTCTCCGGCCAATGCTTCGGCACTCAAATTCATTTGTTCCATATACTCACATCCTCAAAAATAATTTTCTGACCTGTTTTCACTCGCCCATTCTCCTGAACAGGTAGCTTGAAAGCAGAATCATTGCAACGCAGAATCCAGCAAGGACTCCAAGGTCAATTGCAATTGGAAATTGTGAAACTCCAAGGAAAACTCCCCTTAAGCCGTCTACTCCGTAAAGAAGCGGGTCAAACATTGCAATTGTGCCCATCCAGAGCGGTGCATTTTGCAGCGGAATAAATGCCCCGGAAAGAAAAAAGGTCGGCATTACCAAAAAGCTCATTATCATCTGAAATCCTTCCATATTGTTCAGCCTTGAAGCAATTGCAATCCCAACAGAAACAAAAGCCAGGCATATGAGAATCATGAAAATAATTGCCAGCAAAATTGAAAACACTGAAAGCGAAGCAATGCTGATGCTCCCGATAAGAATCGCAATAATCATTATCAAAACTCCGTTGATAAAAGAAATTGTTGCACTGCCAAAAATTTTTCCAAGTACGATGCTGGTCCTTGAAACAGGAGCCACAAGAATTTCCTTTAGAAAGCCGAATTGCTTTTCCCAGATAACAGAGATTCCTGAAAAAATAGATGAAAAAAGCAGAGTCATCCCGATTACTCCGGGAGCAATAAAAGCCAGATAATCAAATTTTACCCCCGGAATTGAAAAGCTTGAACTCAGGCCAATTCCCATTATCACTAGCCAGATAAAGGGCATTGAAAGGTTTCCGATTATCCTTGATTTTGCCCTGAAAAAACGCTTCATTTCGCGCAGCCACATTATGTAAATCGCATTGAATTCCATAATTACCGCCTGAATCCCCCGACTTTCACTTGCATGCGCGCCTTGTCCTTGTCACTGGCTTCTTCTTCGCGGATTGTCCTGCCAGTGTAATGGATAAAAACATCCTCTAACGAGGGCCTCTTCAAAACAGCTGAATCAACAGTTATTTTGTTTTTTTGTGCAAGCTCAATCAGTTTTGGCAGTGCTTTTCCCCCGTTATCCACAGAAACATTAAGATGCTCGTCAAACAATTTTGTTTCCTTTACAAAAACCTGGCCTTCAAGCAATTTTTTCAGTGCATTTGAATCAGTTGATTCAACAGTAATTATATCCCCGCCAAGAACCTCTTTTAATTTTTCAGGAGTGTCCAAGGCAATTATTTTTCCGTGGTCAATGATTGCAATCCTGTCGCACAAAAAATCCGCTTCTTCCATGTAATGGGTTGTAAGAATAATTGTAATCCCGTCTTTTTTATTGAAATTCCTGATGTATTCCCAGAGATTTCTCCTTGTCTGCGGGTCAAGGCCGATTGTCGGCTCGTCCAAAAACAAAATCTTTGGCTTGTGCATCAATCCGCGTGCAATTTCAAGCCTGCGCTTCATTCCGCCAGAATAAGTTTTAACCAGCGCATCTGCCTTGCTCTCAAGCTCAACAAGCTTCAAAACTTCTGCAATGCGCTCATGTATAAGGCCTGGTTCCATTGCATACATTCTGCCGTGAAAATCAAGGTTTTCCCTGCCAGTAAGCTCATCATCAAGGCTTGGGTCCTGAAAAACAATTCCGATTGATTTTCTCACTGAATCCTTGTCATGCAGCAAATCCTTTCCCCAGACAGAAGCAGAGCCTGAGCTTGGCTTGAGAATAGTGGAAAGCATTGAAATTGTAGTTGTCTTGCCCGCGCCATTAGGCCCAAGCAGGCCGAACAGTTCCCCCTCTTTTATTTCAAGGTTTATTCCCGCCACTGCAGCAAAATCCCCGAACTTTTTTACAAGGCCTTTTGTTTCAATCGCATTCATAAAAAAAATCCAATCAGAAATTAAAAATGTTATAAATATTGGGGGTTAAAATACTATTAAATACAAACTATACTTTTGGAAACCAATGCCAATCCATTTTTTAACCCATTTTAAACAAATTTTTAATGATTGGAATGGATTTTAAGCAGAGGGATTTTTCTTTTTTTGAATTGGAAAAAGACTCTTTTGAAAAAGCAGAAGCAATTGTTTTGCCTGTTCCCTTTGAAAACACTGCTTCCTATGAAGAAGGGGCTGCAAATGGCGCTTCCGCAATCATTGAGGCTTCAAGGTTCATTGAAGGCTTTGATTTGGAGCTTGGCTGCGAGGCATACAAAAAAATTTCCTGTTTTACATTGGCTGATTTGAAACTTGGCAAAGAGCCCGATTCAGCAATCAGGGCAATTTCAGAGGCTTTTCAGGCATTGCTTGAAAGAAAAAAATTTGTCCTGATGCTCGGCGGAGACCATTCAGTGAGCATTGGCGCCTTTGAGGCACTGGCAAAAAAATTTTCAAGAAAAAACCTGACAGTGCTGCAGCTTGATGCGCACGCAGACCTGCGGGATTCCTATCTTGACCGCAAATTAAACCATGCCGATGTAATGAGAAGAGCCTGGGAAAAATTTGATTGTGTCCAGGCAGGAATAAGGACAATTGACATTG
>JAQTNI010000037.1 GCA_028713935.1 Candidatus Iainarchaeum sp. | reverse complement strand
ATTCTTTGTTTCGCTTTCTGCCGAATCAATCAGCATTTTTATAATCCCTTGCAAAGCCGATTTTTAGGTAAATCCCTTTTCCTTCAGGTATTCCCTTGCAATTTTGTCTTTCTCTTTTCTTGTCAACAGCCCGCCCTTATATCCGCGCGATTTTGCTATTTCAGCAAGCTTTTTGGCGCCTTCATGAATGCTCCGCAAATCAGCATCCATTTTGAGCATTTCCTCAAAATTTTTTCTAATGGAATCCTTCAAAAACTCGCTTCTTGAGGAATAAGCCCCTGTTTGTCCAATAACCTTGTCAATTGCCTTTGCAAACCTTTCATCAATTTCAACACTAAGCATCTTGGCCAAAAAAACACCTTAATAATATATTAATAACTGGTTATTAAAAGGCTTTCCCTGTTTTTGGGCTTGTAGCCTGATTTTTGCAAATGCAGGTTTATATTCCAAAAGAACCTTTCCTTATTCCTTATGCCAAAGGTTGTTAGAAAAGCAAGGCAGCGCATTGGAACTGCCCTTGAAAACTGGAGCAAGAACCGTTTAGACAGGCAACAGCAGAAAGTGAACTCTTTGAGAAGCCAATTGGCTATTGCAAAAAAGCAAACACAAGGCGCTATTTTTTCTGAATCCCGCCTTGGGGAAACCGAAGCAATGTCAAATCCGGATTTCGCTCAAAAAGCGCAAGCCCATCATAAGAAAGTGGGAAGAGCAGAACAAAAAGCCCATCAGATGCTCAAACGGATGAAAGACAGGAGAAAAGGCTGGATGGAAGGGGCAATCAGAAAAATTAAGGGAACAGAGTGATTCTGAACCTTATTAATCGCTTTTCCAGTATTCTGCCTGTCCAAGGTGTGCGCTTTTTGCCATTATGTTGAATGGAAAAATTGCAATCATAATGTTGTATTTCAAAACAGTGTCATTGTAGAAGCTTCTGTAATATGCAATGTTTTCTTCTGTTTGGGAAAGCCTTGACATAAAATCCCTGAACAGGAAATTGGATTTTATTGCAGGGTATGCTTCAAGCATTGCAAGAATCTCCGTTATTTTTTTGCGCCCGTCACTATACTTCCGCATTCCTTCTGAATCTAAGCCAATATCTGCCCTTAAATTAGAAATTATTTCAAGCAGGTTTTTTTCATATTTTGCATAGTCCTTGACTATTTTTTCCAGGGTGGGTATAAGGTCTCTGCGTTTTTTCAGTTCAATTGAAATCTGGCTTTTTGCATTGCCAATTCTCTTGTTCAGTTCAATGAGCCTGTTGTAAATTTCAAAAGCCATTTTTATGAAAACAAGAATGGCTGCAATTCCCAAAAACAAAACATTAAGGCCAAAAAATAAAAACAAAGGGAACCATGCAATTGCAAGCCCGATTAAAATCAAAAAATTGTCAGTATAAAAAAAATTTTCCCCAACAGAAAAATCCTTTAAAAATCCTTCTTTTGTTTTTCTGCTAACTATTAACGGGCAGCCTTTTGATTCTGCAATTGTTTTTAAGCCACTTTCATCATAAACCCAGCCATAAACAAAAACTTTTTCACCTGTTTCCAAAACAAACTCGCTCACTCTTTCATCACTGCCGACATTAATGCCGAAAAAATTCTTCATATTTGTCTTTTCCTGAAAAACAGTTCTTTCAGCATCAACCTCGCTGTCTTTGAAATCAGCAATAGCTTTGTTTGCAATGTTGCTTGTGCTTGAGAATTGTTTGTTCCAAGTTTTCAAGTTTGGGCTGAGTCCCCAGAAAGGCGACAAATCAGAATCAATATTTCGCATATCCACAGAAACCGTTCCGCTTAAATCATTTATTTCAAACTTTGCATATTCTGTTATATTTTCCGAAATTTCCCAATGGCTGTGCTTTCCGCTATGAATGTATTTTTCCTTGATGTAATGGTAAAAAACACATGGTTTCCCGGAATATTTTGCCAACAATGGCTGGCCGCATTCAATTGTTCCAAAAACAGCGGCCGGATTGTCAATTGTCAGGTTTTTGATTTCAGTTAATGGCTGCCTCTTGATTTTGTAAGCCAGCAGGTCTGCATTAAACCAGGCCCTGGAAAAATAGAAACTTGCAATAATGTATGCCAAACCAATAAAAAAAACAATTGGCCAAAAGAGAATTCCTCCGCCCAAAATAAAGCCAAACAAACCTACAAAAAAAGTTAATACTGCAAGGCCTTTTAAGGTAGAATAAAAGCTGACGCGGATCATAAGAGTTTATAAAAAAGAAGTTTTTTTATAGGCATGGTAGCACTTGCCGCGAAAGAAATAAAATTGCAAAGCAACGCTATTTATCTTATGCTTCCGCTTGAACTTTACAGAAAACTGCTTTTTTTTTATGGCAGACAAAACTGGTGGCCAGTGACAGAAAAGGGAAAAACAATTCCAACTTACAGGTCAAGGAAGCGCTTAACTGAAACCCAGAAATTTGAAATTGCAATTGGCGCAATTTTGGCGCAGAACACTAATTGGAAAAATGTTGAAAAGGCAATTGTCAATTTGAACAGGGCAAAAATGCTTTCCTGCAAAAAAATTGCAAGGGCAAAACAGCAAAAGCTTGCAGGTTTAATTTTGCTAAGCGGTTATTTTAACCAGAAGGCAAAAAAAATAATTTTGTTTGCAAAGTATTTGGAAAAAAATTATTCCTGCAGAATTGAAAAATTGTTTGAAAAGCCATTCGGGGAATTGCGCATGGAATTGTTGTCTTTGAATGGCATTGGCCCTGAAACTGCTGATTCAATTATTTTGTTTGCAGCTGGAAAGCCTGTTTTTGTCATTGATGCTTATACGGCCAGAATTGCTAAGCGATTTTTTCCAGGGTTTTTGAAAGCGAGCCGAAAGGCGAGCGCTTCAAAAAGTCTCTATGAAGAAGCGCAGATTTTTTTTGAATCACAATTGCCTTCTGATTTGGAAATTTTCAGGGAGTTTCATGCGCTTATTGTTGAGCATGCCAAGCGATTTTGCAGGAAAGCCCCTTTGTGCAAAGAATGCTTTTTAAACAATATCTGCCAATTCTTTTTAGGTGGAAAAAATGAAGAGAACCCATACTTGCGGGGAATTGTCTGAAAAGCAGATTGGAAAAAAGGTTTGCCTTCAGGGCTGGGTTTCAACAAGGAGAGACCACGGCCCGCTTATTTTCATTGACTTAAGGGACAGGTATGGGTTTACACAGGTTGTTTTCAACCAGGAGATAAGCAGTGAAGTTCATAAGCTTGCAAAAACCCTTGGCAGGGAATTTGTTGTTGAAATAGAGGGCAAGGTTTCCAGAAGGCCGAAAGGCACAGACAACAAGAAAATTAAAACTGGCAGCATTGAAATTGGGGTTTCAAAGCTTAAAATTTTGAATTCTTCAGAGCAGCCTCTCCCCTTGGAAATTGATGCCCATTTGCTTGCAGGCGAGGATGTAAGGCTGAAATACAGGTATCTGGATTTGCGCAGGCCTGAAATGCAGAAAAACATTGTTTTGAGGCACAAAATTGTAAAAGCAATCAGGGATTTTTTTGACAATGAAAATTTTATTGAAATTGAAACCCCTGTGCTTGCAAAATCAACTCCTGAAGGCTCAAGGGATTATCTTGTTCCAAGCAGGATTTTCCCAGGAAAATTTTTTGCGCTTCCCCAGAGCCCGCAGCAGTTCAAGCAATTGTTAATGGTGAGCGGCTTTGACAGGTATTTCCAGATTGTCCGCTGTTTCAGGGACGAGGATTTAAGGGCTGACAGGCAGCCGGAATTCACACAGCTTGACATTGAAATGTCTTTTGTAGAGCCTGAAGATATTTATTGCCTGATGGAAAACTGTTTCAAGGAAGTTTTCAAAAAAGTTTTGGGAATTCAGGTAAAAATTCCTTTTCCAAGAATGATTTTTGACGATGCAATGAATTTTTATGGAAGCGACAAGCCAGACACAAGGTTTGGCCTGAAATTCCTTGACCTTACAAAAGAGCTTGCGGAAACGGAATTTGAAATTTTTAATTCCATAATAAAAAAAGGCGGTTTCATAAAGGCAGTTGTAGTGCCAAAGCCGGATTTTTCAAAAAAAGACCTTTCCGATTTGCTTGATGCCGCAAAAACTTTCAAGGCGAAGGGCCTTGTAACAATGGAAGTAAAGGGAGATTCCCTTGAATCGCAGATTGCAAAATTTCTAAAGCCTGGCCATGTGAAAGCTGTTCTGGAAAAAACAAAGGCAAGGGAAAACGATTTGATTCTTTTGATTGCAGACGAGTGGCGCACCTGTTGCACTGCGCTTGGAGCTGTGCGCTTGAAAGTTGCCGAAAAACTCTCCCTGATTGACAAAAACAAATTTTCTTTCTTGTGGGTAACTGAATTTCCATTGCTTGAATTCAGCGAAGAAGAGCAAAAGCTTGTTGCAATGCACCACCCATTCACTTCCCCTGCAGACTCCGACGCGGATTTGCTTGAAAAGGAACCTCTTAAAGTAAAATCAAAGGCGTACGATTGCATCCTTAACGGCAGCGAAATTGGAGGCGGAAGCATTAGGATTCACAAGAGGGAAATGCAAAGCAGAATGTTCAAAGCCCTTGGAATTTCAGATGAAGAAGCCGAAAAAAAATTCGGACACCTGCTTACGGCATTCAAGTTTGGCGCTCCACCCCATGGCGGCATTGCTTTTGGAATAGACAGGCTTGCGGCAATAATCTGCGGAACAGATTCAATCAGGGAAGTCATTGCATTCCCAAAAAACAAGTCCTGTTCCTCGCTGATGGATGACAGCCCAAGCGAAGTAAGCGCACAGCAATTAAAAGAACTGAAGCTAAAAATAGATTTGGAAAAATAATTCCTGTTTGTTACTTTGTTAACTCGGAGTTGCGCCTCCTGAGCGCAGCCAAATAATCAGCCCAGACCTCGCTGTCTTTAATGCCGGGCTGTAATTCTTTTCTTTTTTTGTAATACTTGTAAACATTTTCCATAGAAACCCCGGCATAAAATATTTCGAGTGCAAGTTCATGAATTAATTCAGTAGGCAGTCCGATATGCCTTTTCACTGACCTTAATTCTTCAAGGATTGAAATCCTTTTTATTTTTGCATGCCTTCTTGCCGCTCTTCCTTGAAGCCTTCTTAGTGCAGTATCCAATTTTGCCCTTTCAGCATTGCTTATTCTGGTTTGGGGCATCCTACGTTGCATGATTTTTTCATCGCCAACTTTGCCCATGTCCCTTGCATAAGCACTAAACATCTGAAACTCGTGCCAGGTTCCCTTGTTTGTTTTTGCGCCTGAAGCAAGCAGCCTTTTGTATTTTGCTGCCCTTAAAGCAGGATTTCCAATTCTTTTTCTGCCGGCTTTGCCGCTTTGGCTTGATCTTCTTTTTGGGGTTATCATACTATCACTTATTTTGTTTTTCTTCCTTTAAACCTTTCCATGCCAATTCTTTTTAAATGATTTTTATTGCTCTTTTTACTGGTTATTATGGCAAAAACAAATGTTGACAAGGAATTGCTTTTGAAAGTCGCCACAAATGCGCGCCTGAACCTTACAGAAGCGGAAATAAAAAAATTTTTGCCCCAGATGCAGGACATTCTTGGCGCTTTTTCAAAGCTGGATGAATTGCGGGATTTAAAAGAAGAGCCAAGCTTCCAGCCAATTCAATTGAAAAATGTTTTCCGTGAGGACAAGGCGGGAAAATGCCTTTCGCAGGAAGAAGCGCTTTCAAACACAAAGCACTCAAAGCGCGGCTATTTTTTAGGCCCGAAGGTATCTGAATGACAAAACCTTTTCTTGGAAAGAAAAGCCTTGGGAAAAGAACAAAACTGCTGCGCAGTTTTGGGAAAATGGTAATTGATTATATTGCGGGTGTGGCTTAATGAAGGTTCAAAGCGTTTTGGAATTTGCAGAGCAGGCAAGGGCGGGAAATATCGGCATAGAGGAAAACACACACAAAATCCTGGACAAGGTTTTTGCCGCGAATGGCATGAATTTTTTTAATGTAATTTCAAAAGACCTTGCTTTGCAACAGGCAAAAGAGCTGGATTCAAGGGTTAAGCAGGGCAAGGCTTCCGGAAAGCTTTTCGGCCTGCCTGTTTCCGTAAAAGACTGCATTTGCGTAAAGGGAATTGAATCAAGGGCTGGCAGCAGGATTCTTGATGGTTATTTGCCTGTTTTTGATGCAACTGTTGTTTCAAAAGCAAAAGCAGAAGGCGCAATTATTATTGGAAAAACTTCGCAGGATGAATTTGGCTTTGGCACTTTTTCCACAAACACTGGCATTGGCTTTAATGCTCCGAAAAACCCTTTTGATTCTGAGAGAAGCTGCGGCGGAAGTTCTGGAGGTTCTGCTGGCTTGACTGCTTTTGCTGATTTTGCCCATGTTTCTATTTCAGAAAGCACTGGCGGCAGCATTGCCTGCCCTGCCGGCTTTTGCGGAGTTGCGGGTTTCACTCCCACTTATGGCCTTGTTTCAAGATATGGCCTGATTGATTATGCAAATTCCCTTGATAAAATTGGCAGCATGGGAAAAACTGTTGCTGATTCTGCCTTGCTGCTTGAATCAATTGCAGGCCATGATGAAAAAGACAGCACTTCCCTGAATGAAAAGCCTTCTTTTGCAGATGAAAAAAATTTTTCCACAAAGGGCCTTAAAATCGGGATTATAAAAGATTTTTTTGGTGAAGGAATTAACCCGGATGTTTCAAAAATTGCCTGGAACTCAATTAAAAAGCTTGAAAAAGCAGGCGCCAAAATAAAGGAAATTTCCCTGTCATTGAATGCAAAATTTTCTGTTCCAGCTTATTATCTTATTGCAATGGCAGAGTCTTCAACTAATCTTGCAAAATTCTGCGGAATGAGATATGGCGCGCAGGAAAGCCTTTCAGGCAGCTTTAACGAGTATTTTTCAAAAGTCAGGAGCAATAATTTTGGTGAAGAAGCAAAACGCAGAATCCTGCTTGGGACTTTTGCGCGCATGTCTGGCTTCAGGGACGCTTATTACCTTAAGGCAATGAAGGCAAGGACAAGGCTGATTAATGAATTCAGGCTTGCTTTCAAGGAATTCGATGTTTTGGCAAATCCCACAATGCCTGTTATTGCGCCAAAATTTTCAGAAATTGAAAAGCTTTCTCCCATTGAACAATATGCAATGGATTTGTGCACTGTTCCTTCCAACCTTGCAGGATTGCCGCATATCAGCATTAATTCCGGCTTTTCACAAAAAATGCCTGTCGGCATAATGCTTGTTGCCGATTACTTGCAGGAAAAAAAGCTTTTCAGGGCAGCCTCTGCACTGGAGGAATTGCAATGACAAAGGAACTTTCAGTTGCGGTTAAAGCTGCCAAGGAAGCGGGCAAAATAATAATGAAGGGTTATGGCAATATTGGCTTTGTAAGAAAAAAAAACGATAGGCTTGGCAATGTCACTGACATTGATTTCAAGGCACAGGAAAAAATAAAGAAGATTATTTTGAATGCATTTCCCGATGCAGTTATTCTTTCAGAGGAAGAAGAAACCCATAATTTTTCCGATGACATGTGGATTGTCGACCCTTTGGACGGGACAAATAATTTTGCAAGGGGCATAAAATATTTTGCAGTTTCCATTGCGCTTATGAAAAATAAAAAGATTGTTCTGGGAGTTGTTTTTGATCCTGTGAATGGAGACTTGTTTCATGCGGAGAAAGGCAAAGGCTCTTTTTTGAACGAAAAAAAAATTTTGGTTTCAGGCTCATTGCAGCTGGAAAACAGCACAATTGACATTGGCATCCATAAAAGGGAAGGCACAAGGGAAAAAAATTTTGCACTTTTTCAAAAAATGTATCAAGAAGGCTCTAGTTTCAAGCATTTTGGCTCTGCAGCATTGCAGCTTTCCTTTGTTGCTGCTGGATGGCTTGACGCTTTTCTTGAATACGGGCTTTTTTCATGGGATGTTGCAGCCGGAATTTTGCTTGTTGAGGAAGCAGGCGGAAAAGTCACTGATGATAAAAGCGGGAATTTTGACTTGTTTAATGAGGGCAGGGCAATTGTTGCCAGCAATGGAAAGATTCACGGGCAAATTTTGGAGGCACTGAAATGAAGCTCACTGTGCTTGGCAGCGGTTCTCCCATTTCAGGCCCTGAAAGGGCAACAAGCGGCTATCTTGTTGAATCTTCACAGGGAAAAATTGTTCTGGATCTTGGCTTTGGCTGTTTCAAAAATCTTCAAAAAATCTGCAATCCCCCTGATATCAGCGCAATCTGTTTTTCACATTTTTCACACCCAGACCATGTTGCAGACTTGGTTGCTTTTCTCATGCACAGGAAAGTTTCTTCCGATTTTGAGCACAGTTCGCCAAACCAGTTAAACCTGTTCGGGCCTGCTGGCTTTGGGGAATTTTTTTCAAATTTAATGAAAACATTCCCTTTTTTTGTCCCGCTTCCTTTTCCAGTAAAAGTGACAGAAGTCAGCTATGACAAGCTTCAAATTTTTGATTTTGCTGTCAGGACAAAGCCAGTTAAGCATGTTCATGGCGCTGCAATCGGCTTCAGGATTGAAAGCGAGGGCAAAACAATAATGTATTCTGGAGATTCGGGTTATTGCGATGCGCTTGTTGAGCTTGGAAAAGACTCGGATTTGATGGTTCTTGAATGCTCCACGCTTGGCAGGTTTAATGATGTGCATTTGATGCCCGAAGACTGCGCAAAAATTGCAAAACAGGCAAATGCAAAGGCATTGATGCTTTCCCATTTGTTTCCTGACACTGAAAAACTTGATTTTCAAAAAATTCTTTCAGAAAAATTTTCTGGAAAAATAATAAAGGCAAAAGACCTGCTGAAGGTGGAAGCTTGACTTCACAGATAATGATTGGCCTGGAATGCCATGTGCAATTGAAAACAAATTCAAAGCTTTTCTGCCCCTGCCCCACAAGGCAGGAAACAGAAGAGCCGAATTCAGCCTGCTGTGAAATCTGCCTTGGAATGCCTGGCAGCAAGCCTGTCCTTAACAAAAAGGCGCTTGATTTTGCCCTGAAAGTCGCGCTTGCCTTTAACTGTAAAATTAATGAAAAATTTTTTTTCAGCAGGAAAACCTATTTTTATCCTGACATGAGCAAAAATTTCCAGATTACCCAATATGAAATTCCAGTCGGCTCAAATGGTTTTGTGGAACTTTCTTCAGGAAAAAAAATCCGGATAAGAAGAATACACCTTGAAGAAGACCCTGCAGCGCTTGTGCATGAAGCAGGCCTGCTTTCAAGCAGCCATTGCCTTGTCGATTACAACAGGTCGGGAATTCCATTAATTGAAATTGTAACCGAACCTGACCTGTCTTCTCCTCAGGAAGCAAGGGAATTTTTGGATGAATTGACAATGGTTCTTTCTTACCTTGATGTTTTTGATTTTGAAAATGGAACATTAAAGGCGGACTGCAATCTTTCAATTGTTGGAAATGAGCGCGTTGAAATCAAAAATGTGACTGGAAAAAGAAATGTTGAAAAAGCCCTTGAATCAGAGGCAAAGCGCCAGTCAGAGCTTGTAAAGCAGGGAAACCAGATTGCAAGGGAAACGCGTGGCTTTGATGAAAAAAGTCTTTCAACAAAAACAATGAGAAAAAAAGAAACAGAAGAGGATTATGGGTATATTTTTGAGCCTGATTTGGTGGCTTTTGAGCTTTCAAAACCAGAGATTGAAAAAACCAGAAGAGGATTGCCTGAACTGCATTCCGAAAAGGCAAAAAGGCTTGTAAAGGAATTTGGCATTGCCGAATATGATGCAAAAGTTATTTCCGGAAGCAGGTTTGCGGGAAATCTTTTTGAGGAATTTGCAAAAGCAGTTTCCCCAAAAATTGCATCTGTTTTTGTTTCCCGCGATTTGGTTGCAATTGCGCATCATGAAGGCAAAGAGCTTGAAGAAATTTCAGGCAGAATCAATGCTGTTCAGCTGAAGGAATTGCTTGTGTTTTTTGAAAAAGCCAGGATAAACGAGAAAACCCTGAAAGAAGCCGCAATTGCGCATGTTGCAGGCGGAAAAAACCCTGTTGATTTTGTAAAGGAAAACAATCTGTTCAAGGATGCAGCAGGCAGCGAAATTGAAAAAATTGTTTCAAAAATCCTTTCTTCAAATTCAAAGGCAGTTGCTGATTTAAAGGCAGGCAATGAAAAATCCCTCAATTTTTTGGTTGGCCTGGCAATGCGCGAATCAAAAGGCAAGGCAGAGCCAAGGGAAATAAAAAAGCTGATTGAGGAAAAAACAAAATAACAAATAAAAAAGTGAAAAAATGGGGAAAATCAATCTGCCAAAATTCATGCTGAAGGCATATGTGTGGATAAAAAAGGGCAGACGTTCTCCTTTGGTTGCTAAGTTTTATAGAAAATGGCTCATTATTGACTATTTGGTTCGAAGAAGAGCGTTTGCAGGCAGTTCTCTTGCAGAGTGGGGGAAAATAACGGAACAATTAGGGTCTTTAAACGAAAAAAATTCTTTGGAGCCAATGCGGGCTATGTCCGTGTCAAGCCTTCGGGCAATCAAAGCCAGATTATTGGCAGAGCAGGAAATATGTGAACGCATTGTGCAAAATATTGAACAAGTGGAGGCATTGATTATAAAAAATATAAGAAAAAAAGGTTTTAGAGGAATAGGTGTTAGTGAAGCGGAATATTGTAGACTTATGAGTAGAAAGCCTCACTTCAAAGAAGAAATAGCCAAGCTGATGCAGGCCCAAAAACAGGCAGAAATGATCATAAAATATAAAAACCAGCTGAGGGCATAGCAGGGACACACAATGTTTGCCAATGAAACAAAAATAATTGTTTTTGATGGCACATTGTGCTTACACTTCTTTTTATTTTGAAAAGAAAAAGAAGGGCAGTTCCGACTTTTGTACTATTTTTTCTTTGTACCAAAACCCCTTTATAAAGCGGAGGCAGAAGTATATATGTAATGTTTTTGAAAAGGCAAAAATTCCCTTTGTTTCACCTCAATTTTTTTTGCCTTTTTTTTCTCATTTTTTAAAGCGGTTTAATTCAAAGGCAAGTTTTTTATTGCCTTTAACCATTATTATTAACAAAGTTTAAACCCTGTTTTGGAGGTTTTTTGCATGGAAAATTTTTGGAATTTTTTAAGGCCCCTGTCCGAAGTTGTTGATAAGTTTTTGGGGCCGATTGTTTTGATTGGGCTGGTTATTTCAATAATTATTTTTGCAATAGCAATTAAGGCTTATTTTAAGACAAAATCAAGAAAATTGCTTTTTATTGCGGTTGCATTTCTTTTGTTCATGGTTAAATGGGTTATTCAGGCAGTTGATATTTTTGTAAGCCCGGGATTATTTTTTGGAATTCCCGCGCAAAGTGTCGCTGAAATCCTGATAATGCTTTTTATTCTCTTGGCGGTTTTCAAAAAATAGGTGCTTTAATGGAAAATTCTGACAGGCCGGAAGCGCTTTTTTTGGACACGAGGCAGAGGATTTACAATCTTATTGAGCAAAACCCAGGCCTTCATTTCAGGGAAGTGCAGAGAAGAACAGGCCTTGCAGTCGGCAGCCTGCAGTATCATCTTGATTACCTTGCAAAAAAGAACATTATACGAATTGAAAAAAGGGGGAAATTTACCCGTTATTATTCTGTTTCAGGGCCGCAGCTTGGCGAAGCCCAGTCCACAATGTCCCTGTTAAGGCAGGAAAGCCTGCGCAAAATAATGATTTTTCTGCTTACAAAAAGAAGAGCCAACAATACCCGCATAGCAGATGCGCTTGGCTTAAGCCCTTCCACTATTTCCTGGCATCTGGACAAGCTTGTTGAAGCGGGCCTAATTGAAAAAAAGCGCAAGGGAAGAAAAATTTTTTATAAAGTAATCAACCCCGCGCAGGCAGCGGGAATTTTGCGCGAATACAAAAAAAGCTTTTTTGACGAGCTAGTGGACAATTTTGTCGACATATGGGACAATGTCGGCAAGTGAAAACGCATCATACGCTTTCAAAATCATCAGATTTTTTTTCCTTCAGCTTCTCAAGCCGCTGGTTCAGCTCCCTGTTTGTTATCAGGGGATTTGTTTTCTCGCTTGGCTTGGTTTCCGCTGCAGGCTGGTTTTTTGTTATCATTATCCTTTTCCTGACAGCATTTATCTCGTCAATTCCGCCTTCCCGCATTTCTCCGATAAAATTGCATCGCCTGCACTGGTCAATCCCAGAATTGTTCCTGAAAATTTCCATGCCTGCGCAATTTGGGCAAAATTTCATTTTTATGAAAAACACCTATTGAAATTCTTGATAGAAAAATTTTAAATAAACAGCGTATGCCCCAGTACACAACATAAATCTTCATCAGTCTCTTTTTGTTTTATTGAAAATTCCCTTGGCAACTTCTGCATCGTATGTCTCTGGAATTACTTGTATTTTCCTTTTTTGGCAACATTTGCCGCTCCACCTTTCTTTGCCATATTTTTGGTTTTTCCATTCAAAAATTTTTTTCCAAGCTTCTTTCAAATTCATTTCCCTAACAGTGCCAACATATTCCTCATCTTCGCACAAATAAATCTTGCCAGTGTCTGCAATGTAAAAACCAGCCCTTGCAACATCGCATGGCAAACCGCCTGGAAAATCAGCAGCACACTTTGGTTTTACTCCCCGCTTTTTGGCTATTGAATACAATTGTTTTGCCATTTCAACCATTTGTTTCGCACTAATGCCAATTTCCTTTCTCCACTCAGAATCCTGTGCCTTGCCAATTGGCATTAATGGGCAAAGCAACGGATAAATATTCTGCTTCAAAGCCATTTCATAAACTTTTGCTATTTCTGAATGATTCTCTTTTAGAACAACTATCCCAAAACCAAGATGTGTTGGGCTGAATTTATTGAAGCCAGAAGACAAAAGCCTTTCCAGAGCAATGTTTCTTTTTTTCGAAAAACCTTTCTTGCCAACTATACTGTCCTCATTCTTTTTCTCATATTTCAACATTATCGTGGCATTGCAATTTTTTAATTTTTGAATGACTTCTTTTGCAGTAATCCCATGAATCTCTTTGGTTAAGTTGTTATTTCCCAGAACATCACCACAAGTAAAAAGCACAGGAATCAAGCCGATTTTGTGAATGTGTTCAAAAATTTCAAAAATATCTTTTCTTAATAATGGTTCGCCCTCGCCAAGAATCTTTATTGATTTTCCGCCAATTTCCTTAAACTGTTCAATCACTGAAAAAATTTCTTCTTTTGAAAGCTTGTCGCCTTCTTGAGTATCTTTGTAGCCACAATAATAGCATTTGTTCAAACAACTACAAGGAATTGCCATGTCCAAAGTAAGCGGAGTTTTTTCACGCTGAGCCATTTCCAATTCCTTTTCAGAAAAAGTGCCTCCGTGATAACCAAACTCGATTTTTGAATAATCAACCATAACTCAAATTACCCCTCGAAAAGATATTTAATCCTATCAATTCTCGCCACCTCCATTGAATAAATTTTTTCTTACGACTTGTGCGTTGTTCGGCTTAAACCTTTGCCTTTTGCGAAAGGCTAAAGGGTTTAATGCCTCCAACGCACTTAGAGCCCGTCCCGTTAGACTAATATAGAAGTTTGTTTCTCTTTTGTTGGGAGTGAGTGGGTAGGAGACTCACATGGGACTTATAACAAAAGAGGATGGTTGGCGCATACCTGATGCGCTTTG
>JAQTNI010000036.1 GCA_028713935.1 Candidatus Iainarchaeum sp. | reverse complement strand
TATTCCAATATTGTCAATTCCCTCTTCCAGCAATTGCTTAATTGCAAAAAACTGTGCCTTCAAAAGCTCAGGCTCATCCAGGTCTCTTCTTATGCCGTGCCATCCAATCATTGGATTGTCCTCTTCAGGCTCTTTTTCTCCGCCTTCCAAATGCCTGAATTCGTCTGTCCTTGCATCAAAAGTCCTGTACCAGACAGGCTTGCCTTTGAACAAAACAGCAACTTTTTTTATTCCCTCTTTTACAACAGCAACCAGTTCTTCCTGCTTGCCTTCGCGGATATACTCCGCAGGATGCTTTCCCTCTGCAGTAATCATATGCTCTGCCCTTAACAATCCGACTCCGTCCGCACTTGTTTTTGCAGCAGACTCCGCTGCATCAGGCAATGCAACATTCACTTTTACCTTTACAGCTGTTTTTCTCAAAACACCCGCAATTTTTTCCTCTTCTTCGCCAAGCTCTTTTTCAGGCATTTTTTCGGCTTTTTTATCGCCATACTCTTCAAGAATTTCTTCTACCTCGTTTCTTGCATGCTCAACAACTTCTTCCCTTAATTCTTCCGCAACACCTTTTTCTTCTTCATCTTCAAGTTCCGAAATTTTCTTTTCCTTTTCAAATGGCTTTTCTTCCGGCTTTCCTTTTTTCTTTTCATTGTCTGCCTTCTTGATTTCTTTTGCCATTATTTTTTCAATTGCATCAACTTCTTTTTTTTCAAAAACAGGGGCATGATCTTCTGCACTTTCCGGAGCAGCAATTTCAACTTTTCCTTGGTACACAACTCCGTCAAAGCCATTGACAGTGACTGTTTCATTATCCTCAAGAATTTCAGTTGCCTTTCCTGTTCCCACAACACACGGAATTCCCAGTTCCCTGGATATGATTGCCGCATGGCAATTTGCAACCCACAAAGGAGTGAATTGCTCTGTGAAAACAACATAATTGTGGTACTCATCAACTTCAATATTGAAAACATCAGTTTCTTCACAATCTTCCAAGTGCACTGCGCGCTTCATTCTAACTGGGCTGTTACAAATTTTTTCCAATTCTGCCTGAACCTCTTTTTTTGCCATTGGCACAATTCTTTCCAAAACCTTTTTGGAATCAATAAGCAAATTCTTCTCAACATAAGGCTTTATTATTCCGCCCCAATTTACCTCATTGACAATGTCCAAAAGCAATTGCTTTGCTGAAAACAATTTTACCCCCTGTTTTTTTTCCCTTGGATTAAACTTTACTCTTTTTGTATATTTTAACAATTTTTCCAATTCTTCCACAATTTGGATATTCAAGCAAGTTTCCCTGTTTTTCTGCAAGGTCGGCTGAATTCCCAAGCGCAGGCATCCGAGCACAATAGCTTTTGTAAGTTTTTCGTCGCTTGAATAAATGTGCAGCCTACAGCCGTGGTTTTTGTTGAAGCTTCCATCGCCGTCAATTACGCCTGCTAAAAACATCAACAGGTTTTCTTCATCTGTTCTCAAAACCCATTCTTCAATGGCCTCATAGCTTTCAAGCATATTCGCGGCAGGTGCTTTTTGCGGGCAAGTGTAATACATTGCAGTGCTTGTGAATGTATGCCCCCTTATTGTTGAAGTATAAGTTCTTTCTTTCGCTTTCAATTCAACATTGAACAAATCTTTGAAATAACTAACAACCGCCCCAATAAATTCTTTTTTTTCAGGAGTGGCTTTTTGGATAAATCCAACCAATCCACGCCTTTTATTCAAGCGCATGTGACCATCAGTGAATATTGCGCCCATTAAATACGCCTTTTTCATGTTGCTTTCGCTTGCATCAGAAACAACAGGAATAGAATCGATTGAACAAACGAGTTCTCCTGCATCCATAATTTCTTTGATTTCTTTTTCAATTATTTGCCTATTTTCCAGATGCATCATTTTGTGACTCGGCGTAAGTTCAAGGCAATTTTCATTAGCTTTCCCTGTTTGCGAAACCGCAATTTTTATTGTTTTTGCCTTTCTTTTCAGGCAGGCATTTATTTTTTTCCACTCTGGCTTCAGAGTTCTTTTGTTCAAGGATAATGCAAAAAAACTTTCCCCTTCTTCAGCTCTGTTGAATAATTCTTCAAACTGTATTATCCCTTTGTTTGTCAAAACTTTTGTGTTTCCAGCAAAGCATGTTTTTCCGCCTGCATCTGTTACAATTGCAATGCTTTTTTTCATTGTCGGAACCCAGTCAGGAGAAGTCATTTTTGTAACAAGAATGTCTCCTTTTTCCACTTTTTCAACATCCTCAACATTCGGCACTATTCTTACCCTGCCTGAAACAATTCCCGGGCTTGCCCCCAAACCTGAAACAAGAATTTTTGCATTTACTGCCTTTAATTTTTCTTTCCTGTCTTTTTCCACTCCTTCCTTTTCCTTCAGGCCGAGAGTGGTTATTGCCCTGCTTTGCACAATAAACAATTCTTTTCCTTCCATTGCAAACTCAATGTCCTGGGGCTTTTTGTAATAATTTTCAATATGCATTCCAATCCTTGCATACTGCAAAATTGCTGAATCCTCAAGCTTTTGCTTCCTGCCCTCTGTTTCTGTCAGCATCTGCTTGAAATTTTCTTTTCCCCTTTTAACAAGCTTCCATTCCTGAAAATTGATTCTTTTTTCAACAATGCTCATTGAATTCTTGTCAATCACATAATTGTCAGGAGTAATTGAACCGCTTACAATTGCCTCTCCAAGCCCAAAACCCGCTTCAATGATTATTTTTGTTTCATCTCCTGTAGGGTCGGCAGTGAACATTATTCCCGAAGCAGTGCTTTCAATCATTTTCTGGACAACAACTGCAATTCCAACCTTTTCAGTTGAAAAATTTTGTTTTCTCCTGTAATAAACAGCCCTTGCAGTGAAAAGGCTTGCCCAGCATTTCTGGACTGCCTCAACAACCTTGTCTTTTCCCTGGACATTCAGATAAGTTTCCTGCTGCCCGGCAAAGCTTGCAGAGTTATGTGTAATTATGCCTCCCAAGCCTGCTGCAAAATTTTCTTCTTCAGGTACAACAAAATCATAAACCCAACCATCGTATTTTACCGGCAATATTTCTTTTACTTCGTCCCATTTTACATTGCCTTCAAGAATCTTGAAAAAATTATCCAAGCCATATTGTCGAGATTTTCTTTTTAATTCGTTTAAGCTTTGCTTTCCTTGCATGTGAGCATAATTCCAGGGAACAATTCCTTTGGCAAAATGCCCTTCGTTATCATAATAAACATATTTTTCTGTTTGCTTACAGTCAATATTTTCTTCGTAAAAGGTTTTTTTGCAATTCTGGCAGAAAAATCTTTTTTTTCCCTTGTAATAACTTGTTTGCTCTGTTTTTTTGCCGCAATTTTTGCAGAACTGCTCTTCAACAAGCTCTTTTGGCAAATTGCTTTGTGCTTTTGCCATTATTTTCTCCGCAAGCTTTTCTGAAATGTTCAAGCCGTATTTGAATTCAGGGTGCTTTTTTCTTGCCCCATAATCTTGCAGGGCTTTTTTCAATTTTGCCCCCTTGTTTTCATCTTCAAAACCAACAAGTTCAGAAAACTTTTCAGTTTCGCCCAGAGGAATTGATATTACAAAGCAATTTTTACTGCGGATATACACATTAATTCCAAGAATTTCCAAAAGTTTTATTATGCCGCCCGCAAGCATTTCAGAAACAGTAGAATACGAAACTTCGCTTTTGCCTATTGTGCCATCTCCATCAAAACAGCCTCTTAAAAAAGCCCCAATGTTTTTTTTGCTCAGCCCAAAAACAAAATCAGGAACTCCTTTTGTGTAACACAATTTGCCTTTTCCTTTTTTATTTTCCAATGGCCTGCCACAGGTTTCATGCATAAACCTTACAAGCGAAGGGCAATAGGCCCTGACTGAATGCTTGTTAATTTTAGCCTCTTTGTAAACTCCCAATTTCCTTAATGTGTTTTCTATTTTTGCCAAAATTTTGTGGTTCGTGTTTGTTATTGAAACCGAGTTATTTTTGTAAGTAGATCCTTCTGCAACATATTGCCCTAAGAAATAGGCGAATTCTTCTGTGATGGCAATTTCTTTTGGCAGGCTGTTTTGTATTTTCCAGTTTGAAGAATTGTTCTTAATCATTATTCTGCTGTTGCTTTCTGTAACTTCTTTTCCTTTTACAAAATCCAAAACACTGATTTTTTCAGTACAATTGATTTCCGGAACAAATGCAGTTACAGGCAGTTTGCTTCCTTTTTTGATTTCTGAAATTCCAACTGTTTCCGGGATTAGTTCTTCTTCATTAAGTTTTATCAAACTGTGGTTTGGGGAAACAATTATTTCTCTGCCTGTGTTCGTTTTTATTTTGAATAATATGTTTTTATCCGCCTTGTGCCTGAACAAGCTTTTTACTTTCAACCAAGCAATCTTGTTTTCCTTCATGCCAGGAACTTCTATTTCATAACCAGAACCATCCGAGACTTTTTCATACAAAGCCCCAATTTTTTGATAACTCGGTTTTCCATTTATTTTTACAAGCACATGCTCGTTTTCAGAAATGCTGGGCAGGTCTTCTGCAGTTGCACTGCTTCTCACTGCAACAAAGCTTTCCTCGCTGCTTGAAATAAACCCAATTCTTCTTTCGCTTAATTTCAAATAATTTTTTTTGATTTCATTGGCAATTTCAGGAGGCATTTTTGCAGTCCTGATGAGAGACCTTATTTTTTCAGAAACAGTTTCCAATTGCCTTGTATTTTCTGAATCAATTGCATCTATTTCCTGGACAATTTTTCTTTTAATGCCTGACTGCTCCAAAAAATCAAAATATGCCTGTGCAGTAACAACAAAGCCTGGAGGAATTGGAAATCCAGCGTTTGTCATTAAGCCAAGATTCAGGCCTTTTCCGCCAACAATGCCAATATTGCCAGCAGAAATTTCATTGAACCACAAAACAGTCCTGTAAGGCATAAAACCAGTAAAAATAGGTGATTATACTATTTATTCTTTTTGCCTTGAAAAGATTCTGGGCAAAACTTGTTGCAACCATTACCAGAACTGACAAGAATAATTTTCCAATTCTTAATTTGTAAATTTATTTCATTCTCAGCGGGGTCTTTTGGCAAGCAACCGTTTTCGCATGTTCTCCCTTTGTTTCTTTATAAGATGTTCTCTAAGGTTTGATTTTAATTGCGCTATGCTTGGTCTTCTTTTTGGTACAGCCATGTTTTATTCCTCCACTGTTAGTTTGGGCCCCAACAGGATTTGGCCCTGTAGCCTCACTAATCCAAATAATAAAGGCAAAGCGGTTATTAATTTTTTCCATTGGAAGGGTTTGAGACAAAAATAGATTACTTTGAGTTTTTCCCACGTTGCAAAGCGAAGCATTTTTCCCAAGGCTTTTGAAAGCGAGCATCAGCGAGCGCTTCAAAAGGCTTATTTTTTCTTTTCTTCTTTTTTTGTTGTTTCCGCTGCTTTTCCGCCTGCTGGTGCTTTTCCTGTTCCTGCTGCTGGCTTTGCTTCTTCTTTCTTTGTTTCTGTTCCTGCTTCTGTTTTTGCTTCTTTGCCTTCTTTTTTGCTTTCCTTTGCTTTTCCTGCTGCTTCCTGTGCAGCAATTTCTTCCGCAGTGATTTCTTTCACTACTTTTGGCCTTGTGCCAATGCTTTCAACATCAGTGCCTATTGTAACGCTTAGCCTTGCAGGCATTTTTGCCCGTGCCCTCAAAAGGGCTTGTTTTGCAAAAGGAATGTGAATTTCGTCAATAAGAATGCTCATTATTGTCTGCCCTGCCCTTATTCTTGCTGCCCTGCCAATCGGCTTTCCGAATGCATGGCTCATCCCTTTCTGGATTCTGTCTGCATGGGCTCCCTGTGCCTGCTTGTTTTCGCGGAGAATGTGAAAAGGGTAAATTCTTATGCGCATGAAATAATTTTCTTTGCCAATTTTGTTGTTCAAAAACCTGTTTATTGAGATTCTTACTGATTCAATTGCATTGTCCCTTATCTGGACATTTTCTTCCACAACAAGGTCTGCAATGTGAGTGAATTTTTTTACAGGGTTTCCCATGTTAAACTGCCTTGTTTTCAAGCCAGGAGTTGCTCCAATAAAATTCTTTTTTGGCACAGTAATTGCCACTCTCGTGTAAGGCCTGTCCCTGCTTGGGTCGCTGTAACAATGTCCCGGCCTCAAACCCATAAAAACCACATATTTCAATTGAACCTTAAAAAACCAAAAATTCGCTTAATTAAGAAATTTAGCAGATAATGATTAATTAAAAAGAAAGTATTAAAAAAGCCTTTCTTTCTAAAGAAAGAAAGCCTTGGGAAAGAAACAATTTGCTGCGCAAATTGTGGTTCGCTACGCTCACATTTAAGGTTGAAAAGGCTATTTGCGTCTCGGTTGTCTTTTGGCAATTCCTGGTTTCTTAGGGCCTTGTTGTATTCGCCGCGATTTTCTCAACCTTCTTAATTCCTCTATTTGGGCTGGCGAGAGTTCGAGTGGTCTTGGTTCTATTGGAGAAAGGTATCGAACATCTTTATTTCCTGGAATAGTTCTCAAAAATCGTTCCAAGTGGCTGGAGTGCATCAGAACAACGTCTCCCTCTACGGCAAATTTTATTTTTCGTTTCCACTCACGTTCCCTGACATTGTACATCATGTACCCAATTTCGAGTGTTAGCAGATTGTCAGGTCTGTGCGGCTGGCCCATGATAAAACTTTGAACTTGCGCGTCTGTATGTTGAAGTATCTTTTCCCTAAGTGAGCGAGTAAGTTTTGGCAAGTCTAGGCATACAATGCGCATTCCGCGTTGTTCTGCAGTTTTTATTGCAGTAGCATAGCTACTGCCTGCTTCTATTCCACCTTTTTCGCCTTCAATAAATAAAGTCTTGCTTGGTTTTCCTTTCGAACTAATTAGCGCTATTATTCTGGCTGTTAATGGTTTTTCCTTATTGTCTTCAACAATATGGGCTGCGCCAACAAATATTGGGCCACTCATTTTTCTTCACCTGTTTCTTGATTACATTTGCGTGAACCAGTTCCCAAATATTGTTCCATTGGCTTTAAGCCTTATTTTTGCACAGGCTGTTTTTTCAATAGTTTCAATTGCCTGTCAATTTCCAATAATTTTTCCCTTGCCTGCTGTTCAAAGCCCTGCCTTGCAATTCCAAGTGCATCAAGTGCTTCTTCAAATTTTTTTGCAGAGGCGTTTTCCCTTCCTGACTGGGAAGAAGCCAGTTTTGCTTCTGTTTCTTTTACAAGGCTGTCAACAATGTTTGATTCCAATTCAAGGGTTTCATTCACCCTCGCTTCAATTTCCTGGACTTTTTTGGAAGAAGAAGACAAAAATTCCTCAATTTCGCTTTTTGATTTTATCAGGTCGGAATTCATTTCCACAATCAGGGTTTTTTTTGCTTCATCAAGCCCCGCGAGCCGTTCATTAATCTGCTCCAACCCTTCTTTCTGTGACTGCTGCAATTTTTCCAGCTTTGAAATGTCTCCCTTTACTGATTTTGAAATTTCTTTTAGTTCAAGGACCTTTGCGTCAAGCATCTTGTCAATTTCCTTTGTTTTCTGCCCAAGCTTTGCATTCATTGTTTCAACAGCCAGGTCTCTCTGGCTTTCAAACAAAACATTAACCTTGTCAATTTCCTTTTTTGCAATTTCAGACGCCCTCTTGCCCAATTCGGACTCTATTTCTCCCTGAATTCCTTTCATTTCCTGCAATCTCTGGTTAACAATTGTCAGAATTCCCTTTTCCCAGAGCTTTTCAAAATCAGCATTGTCAGCCTTTTCTTCCCTTGCGAGCTTTTTTTTATTTGAAAAACTTTTTTCTTCAGCCCTGTCCTCTTTGGCTTCCGAAAACCCAGTGCCTTCTTTTTCCTCTTCAGGGACCTCTGCTTCTTCCTCTTCAATTTCTTCCTGAATTTCTCCGCCTTCTTCTTCAGGTTCGCCTGCTTCAGTTTCACTGCCTTCCATTGTTTCCTCTTCTTTTTCTTCAAAGCCATTGTCCTCAATTTCCTTTTTAGAAATGCCCTGTGTTTCTTCTTCTGCAAGATTCTCTGTTTCTTCCACAGTTTCTTCCTTGTTCATTTCCGGAGTTTTCTCTTCTTCTGGATAATTTTTTTCCAGGGCTTCTGCCTGGGCATCTTCTTCCGAAGCGCCTTCTTCCCCAAAGCTTTCGCTGTCTTCAATTTTTTTTTCTTCCGGCTCAAATTCACTGCCTTCCTCTTCTGGCAATTCTTCTTTTTTTCCAAGCCTGACTTCATCAATCAATGCCTTTGCCTGTTTTTCTCCAATCCCGACATCCTTTAAATTGGCAATAATTTCTTCTTCAGGAACCTTCAAAGCCAAAAGCTTTTTGATTCCGTCAAGCAGGATTTTTTTCTTATTAGGCATAATTACAATAAAGAATTAAGAAATATAAAAAACTGCCCTTTCTTTCTTTTAAAAAGAAAGAAAGTGCAAGGTGCCCAAAGAAAGAAACTCTAAACTTTTGATAAACAGATTGCCCAAAAGAAAATGATTGCCAAAAGAAAGAAATCCCAAATTGTATGATAAACAAGCTCAAAATTTGCCAAAAGAGAAAAACCTGAATTTTGGATAAACAAACGCCTAAGTTGCCCCAAAAGAAAAGAATCCTGGACTTTTGATAAACACCTAATTTTTTCGCTTTTCGGCTCTTTTGCAAAGCAACCAATTTGCGAAGCAAATTGTTCTTTTCCCCAGGCTTTTCTTTCCAAGAAAAGGCTGTTGCCCAAAGAAAACGAATTTTAAGCAATTTTAAAAAAGAAAAAAGAAAAGAAAGGCGGGTTTTTTTATCCTAACAAAAATCCGCCTGTGCCATTCAAGCCGCCTAGGGCGCCGCTTCCCATAAAGAGGGACAGGATTGCCATTCCGATTACAAATAGCAGAATTACCCCTATTATTATTGGAATTATAATTACTGCCACTATTGTTCGGCCCGTTGATAGCTGCTGTACTGCATTGGTAGCGAGAACTACTAATACCAATTCCCACAGGGATACGATTAAGCCAATTAATCCAAGTATGCCAAGCACTGCTAATAGTGCTATTGCGTTTGTTCCCAATGCAAGAACCGCGATTATTTCAATTAATAATATAACCGCGAGTGCTGTGCCTGCAATCGCTGCATATATTTTTGCAAGCGCTCCAATGTAATTTCCAATGCTGCCTTTTCCGCCAACTATTTTGCAGAATACGTGCAGTATTGCGCCGCCTATAAGTGCCCCAATAACTGCCATTATTACGCCGCTTATGATAGAAACTATTATGGCAGCTGGGCCTGGTATGCTCAATACATTGGCAACTTTGGAAGGCGAAAGATATTGGAATATGCCGCTTAACAAGCCAAGAATTAAGCCTGCTATTGCAACGTTTTTTAGTCCTTCTCCGAGGCTTGTGCCTGCTAGTTCAGCTGGTTTTTTCTTGTAAAATAGGATGTCTAGCCAATCTTTAAAAAACATTTTTTTCACCTCCGCAAAGTCATCAATTATCAAAATTAATAGGTAAAAACTTGTATTTAATAGTGCCTGCGGGCTTTTTTTTTCAAAAAAAACAGTTTTAATTTATTATTTCCAAGAATTTTTCAAGGATTTTTTTTGCTTCTGCAAGTGTTTTTGTTCCCTTGACAATGATTTTTCCGCTTCTGAACAAGTGCACTTTTTTTTCGGATATCCTTGCAATAATCAAGCCGCCTGTCTGTACAAGGAGGATTATTTGTTTTTGGTTCAGTTTTTCAATTATTGGCTCAAATTCAAGGGCATGCAGTTTGCCTGGCAAAAATTCAAAAACAAGGGCTTCTTTTTTCTTTGCGGAAAATTCTTTTAAAAGAAGAGCCATTTTGCCACCAAAAAGCCATATGCTTTAAGCGCCTTTTTTGTGCAGGATTTTCACATTGGGGCCGTATTTGATGTATTCCACTTCTATTCCGGAAGCAAGCCCCTGGATGTCAGAGGGTTTTTTCACACTCATCATTTCATAGCTGTTCAAATCCATTATTTGCAAATTGTCACCCATTATTGCAACTACCTGTGCGTTTCCCTTTATTATAATCGGGATTTCCGCATCAGCACTTGTTGGCTTTAGCAATGTCTTTTTTGAGCCAGTAAAAATGTCAAAAGCAGTTATTCTTGCTTTTGCAGCGCCATGCTTTCCAGGCTTGGATTTTTCAATTCCCTTTATCTGGCAGACAGCACTGTCAATAAGCACATAGTTGCCCGGTTTTAGCGAGCCAATAAAATCAAATTTTTTTTCCCCTTCTGCGATTTCAGCCATAAAAACACCCAAAAAATTAATTTTCAATATTATTTATATGAATTAAACAAATTGTGTTTAAAAATCTTCTTGAAAAACAAATCTCCTTGTTAATTGTTTTAAATAATTTTTGATTGTTCATTTTAGTATTAAACATAATAACGGCGATGCTTTTTGTTTGACAAAATGAAAAAAAACCTCGGCAAGGTAATGCCCAGGAAAAAACAGAAAAACCTGGCTGTTTTCATTGACGGCCCGAATATCCTGCGCAAGGAATTGTCAATTGACCTGAATGACATTAAAAAGGCTTTGAAGCCGTATGGAAAATTGCGGATTGCAAAGGTTTTTTTGAACCAGTTTGCAAGCAACAAGCTTGTTGAGGCAGTTGCAAACCAGGGTTTTGAGGCAATAATGACTGTTGACGACATTGATGTTGCAATGGCTGTTGAGGCCACTGAAAGCATTTTCAACAAGCATGTCCATGCAATTGTTTTTGTAAGCAGGGATTCTGACTTTTTGCCTGCTGTGATAAAGGCAAAGCGTTATGGCAAAGAAACAATTGTTGTTTTGGCAGAGCAGTCAAGCGCTGCTGCATTAAAAAACACTGCGGATGAAATAATTGTATTGAAGGGAACATGAATGGATTTGCCTGTGGGAGAATTTTTGGAAAGCGGAATCATTGTAAAGGGCAATATTGTAAAGGAAAAGGTTGCCGCTTTGCTTGAAACTGATTTTGCAGGCTATGTGGTTATTACAATTGAGGGAAGAAGCGGAATTGAAGAAGGCGCTTTGCTTTTGCAGCAAAACAGGGCAATTGGGGCGATTTTTGATTATTTGAGGTTTTCAAAAAAGGTTTTGGGGGAAGAGGCAGTGGCACATTTTTTTAATGCAGCAAAGGCGGATTTTGGAGTAATGGATATTATTTCCTTGACCAAGCAACAGATAGAATTAATAATTGCTTTCAATGAAAAAATAGAGTTAGGCAAGCCTCTTTTGCAAAGGGATTTGGCAAAAATTGGAACTGAAAAATTCAATCCCGGGCTTGCTGAAAGCGCCCTGGGAAACGAGCTTTTAAAAAGGGAATCAAGGTTTGATGTTTTCAGGAAAGTGGGCTTGACTGAATTCACGAGAAAAATTGATTAATGGCGGGAAAATGGGCTTTTTTTCAAAAACAATCGGCAGACTGGCATCAATTTTGCTTGACCTGGATGACACTCAGCAGCCAAAAGAGCAGATTGCAGTATTGGGAGATTTTTTGGCAAAGTACAAGTTTGAAATTGACGCAAGCAGCATGGACGAATTTTTGGGCCTGCTGAAAAAAAAGCATTTTGTTGATTCAATAACTGTTTCAAAAGCAGGCGAAGTGATTGCAAGCAGCGAAGGCAATGGCATTGGGGAAAGCTTTGCAAGCGCTGCCCTGATTGAATTCATTGGAAAGCAGCTTGAAGACCCTGAAACAATTTTAATGAAAATGTCTGACTGCTGGTTCATGATTTTTCCCTTTAACCAGAACATTTACATTGTAAAGGCCGGCACAAATCTTTCCACAATAGAGCTCAGGGCATTGGCAAGGGAAATTGATGTTTTCCTGAAAAAAGAAAAAACCAACAGGGCAAAAATCAACGGGGCTGCAAAAAAAATTCCGAATTAGGGGAAGAGAGTGTTTTTATGGGAAGAATAATAACAATTGTTTCTGGAAAAGGAGGAGTTGGAAAAACCTCCTTGACTGCAAATCTTGGGGTTGCGCTTTCACAGGCAGGCTTAAAGGTTTTGCTTGTTGATGCCGATGTTGCAATGGCAAATCTTTCCCTTATTCTTGGAATGCAAAGCTCCCCGATTACTCTGCACGATGTCCTGCTTGGAGAATCAACCATTAATGACGCTGTTTATGACGGCCCTGGCGGAGTTTTTTTTGTTCCAAGCGGCCTGAGCCTTGAGGCATACAGGAGAGTTGATTCTGAAAGGCTTGAATCAGTAATAAAAGGAATCCAGGAAAATTATGATTTCATATTGATTGATGCGCCTGCTGGCATTGAAAAAAATGTCATGGCTGCAATTGCAGCTGGAGACGAAACAATTATTGTAACAACTCCCGACAGCCCGAGTGTTGCCGATGCAATAAAAATCAAGCTTGTGGCCCAAAGGCTCGGGGTTAATCCGATTGGCCTGATAATAAATTTCGCAAGAAATGAAAAAGGTGAAATAAAAGCACAGGACATTACAAGGCTATTGGAACTGCCAGTCATGGGAATTGTTCCTGAAGACCCTGAAATCAGGAGAAGCTTTATGCAGGAAAATGCATTGCCTGTTATTCTCCGCAAGCCCAATTGCCCTTCAAGCAATTCAATAAGAAAAATAGCAGAAAAGCTTGCCGGAAAAAACATTGAAGCAAGCGCTGAAGAAAAAAAACCCGGCTTTTTTTCAAGATTATTCGGAAATTTCGGAAAAAAAAAGCAAACCGAACAGATTAAAAAAACAACACAGGAATAATTTCACCAAGTGAGGAACCATGGCAAACAGGCCTTTTGATGTTTTGAACAGTGCAATCGGGAAAGAAGTCTTGATAATCCTGAAAGGCGACATTTCAATCAGGGGCACATTAAAAGCCTTTGATGTCCACATGAACATTCTGATGGAAAACGCTGAACAGCTCGCAAACGGCGAAATGAAAACCAAATTCGGCAAATTAATGATCAGGGGAGACAACATTCTTTTCATTTCTCCTTGACTTTTTCTGAAGCCGAACAGGTTTTAAATGTTTCAAGCAAATTAAATCAGTAATGGGCTCGTGGTCTAATGGTATGACGCATGCATGGCATGCATGAGACTCCGGGTCCGATTCCCGGCGAGTCCAAATGTAATGGGAATCTGGTTTTCCCAAGGCTTTTGAAAGCGAACGTAGTGAGCGCTTCAAAAGGCTTTCCGATTTCCCGCGAGTCCATTATTTTCCAAGTCTCCCTAAAGAGTTAAAAAAAGCATTAATCCTAATTCTTTTGCTGCAGGGATGGCTGAGCTTGGTTTAAAGCGCACCGCTCGAGACGGTGTGCCCTATGGGCACGAGGGTTCAAATCCCTCTCCCTGCGATTTTTATTTTTTCTTTGCAGTGTAAATGTCTGCCTCAATCATTTTGTTGTCCTTGTAAAAGTGGTGCGTGAAAAAAACATTCCCTTCATTATCCAAAGAGGCTTCCCCTGCAAGCGGAGAAATCATTAATTCGGGAGTTTGCCATTCACTGTTAATTTTTTTGGCTCTCCATAAGCCATAATCCCTCAAAAACCACAATTCGTTTCCATTCTGCGTGACAAAAGGCCAGCCTTCATTGGCTGCTGTGTTCACGGCTTCAATATTTTTAGGGGCAGCCCATTCTCCGCTAATTTTTTTTGAAACCCATATGTCAAGGCCGCCTTTGCCGCCTTCCCTGTCTGAGTGGAAGAACAATTCAGAACCGTCTGAAGTAATGTGCAATTCGCCAACCTTGTATTCTGGGTTAAAATCAGAATTTTTCCAGCCCTGCCATTTTCCATTTTTGTATTCCGCAGTAAACCAGTGCACTCCGGCATAGCCTTCTCTTGCTGAACAGAACCACATTGTGTTGCCCTGGATAAATTCGCAGCCGTCCATTGCAAGCTTCCCGGGATCTTGCAGGATTATTCTTTCAGGCTTGCCCCATTCCTGGCCAGTTTTTTTTGAAACGTAAATCCCTG
>JAQTNI010000035.1 GCA_028713935.1 Candidatus Iainarchaeum sp. | reverse complement strand
TTTATGTAATAGAACTTGTGATAATAATGGGTTATTTCACAACAAAAATAGAGGAAGACAATGATTTGCTTGTAAGAATCAACATTGCAACCGCACTGCCAATTGCAGTCGGAGTTTTTTTGGCAGCAGTAATAATCGCCAATCTTGTAGTGGGAAACTTTTTTGGTGGAGCCTAATTTTTGAGGGGTTAAATTGAAAATTTGCAATAACAAAGGACAGGCTTTTGATGTTTTCAAGCTTTTAATAGGCGCAGCAATCGGCCTTGCAATTCTCATAATAATTATTTCAATAATCAATTACCTTGAAACATGGAAAATTGATGTCAGCAAAAAGCTTCTTGCAGAAGGCCTTGACAATGCAGTGCAAACTCCCAATGGAGAAGTTGTTGTAAGAAAAAACCTGACTTTCCAGAAAGGCCAGGTTTTTTCAGCAAAAAGCCTTGCCGCAAGCGCCGGCATAGGCGGGGACTGCATTGAACTCCAGTCATCATCAATATCGGCTTTTTCCTTGGAGGGAGGGCAGTTTTTGGAATTAAGATCCGGAATCCTTTCAAATGTTTTTTACCAGTGCTTTCAAAGCTATCTCCCAAACCCTGACTGCAGGCCTTACTGCATTGTTTCCTTTGGAAAAGAACTCAAAAAAAACCCATGAGAAGCTTTAAATATTAGAAACCAATTATATAATTGTAAAATTATTGAATTTTTTTAAAGCGGTGGTGAAAATGTTTTTTAATGAAAAAGGACAGGCTTTTGACGTATTCAAATTGCTTATTGCGGCTGTTGTTGCAGTAGTGATTCTGACTTTGCTTCTTTCCATAATCGGGCAAATTGGAGTGATTGGCGAAAACGATCCCGGAAAAGAAGGCCAGACAATTATAAGGGACATTGCAACAAAAAAAACCACTCCTTCAACGAGCAAAAAAGTGACTTTTAAAAACGGGACTTCAATTAACAGCAGTGGAATTGCGGAAGGCAGCGGTGGAATTGTTTCCGAGGACGGAATTTGTGTTTCAGCAGGTGACTTTGAGGGACAGGACAATTGGGAAACAGCAAATATGGTCAGGGTTACTTATAACGGAACTGCTGCAAAAACAGTTGTTCTGCATGCAATCTGCGATGTCGGCAAAAAAATGGCTGACGGCGTCAATGGCGAGGATTATTTTGAAAGGTATGACCCTGAGCTTGGCTCAGAAAAAATGCCGAATGTAAGCTGGTCTGATTGCAGCTGTGTAAACTCCAGTTATACAGAAACCTGCTGTGTAATTGCAGTCAAAAAGGCAGTTTAAAAAATTATTTTTTTGAAGGCTTGATTTTTTCCCTTCCTTTTTCTTATTTTTTTGATTATTGCCCTGCGAAAAGAGCAGAACATTGTTTTTTATATTCTTTTGGGCATAATTATTTTTAGTGATTTTTTATGGCCGAAACTGTTACTATTGCAAAAAGCGAGTATGATTATTTGAAGAAAAAAGCGGATTTTGCCGATGACATTTTGTGCCAGTTAGAATCCAGTTTGGAAGATATTCAAGCAGGCAGAATTAAGGCGGCTTCACACTAATGCAGGTTCATATAAGCAACTATTCTTGGAATTCTTCTTTTGGTTTTCCTGTTTGCCGAATAATGTATTTGATGACAAAAACAGTGACTTCTTTGTGGTGTGGCACCCAGGTTGTCAAAACTTTTCCTTGAGAATCAGTCTTTTTGAAAGTGATGTGTTTTCCTGAACGCGCTTGTACAAAACAGTTTGATTCAAGAATTTTTATTACTTTGGATTGTTTTAACGGCTGGAGCTTTGGCACAAAGAAACCCCTTTTACAGGAACATTTATTAAAGAAACAGAAGAAGACAAAATTTGATTGGCAGTTGGTTTCACAGTATCGGGATCAGAAAAATAGTCTTGTATTAATTCTTCCATATTTTCTTTTACCTCTTTCTCTGTTTTTCCTTGAGTGGCAATATCTAACAGCGGGCAGGAGGCAACAAACCATTTTCCCTCCCTGCTTACCATTACAGGCAAAGAAACAGGAAATTCATTTTTATATTCTTTCATAAGCGCTTCACTATACCTATCTTTTATTACAACAATTTAAAACCCTTGTTGAACAACACCGCCAACAACTCACTGCTTAATCAAAGAACACAAATTCTTATCCAGATTTGAGCAAAAATTGGCAATTTTTTTTAGAAAGAAAAAAGAAAAGGGCAGTTTTAAATACTTGTTTTGCCTTTTTGTTATTGGTTTGTTATGAAGGGTTTTTTTGCTGAAGAAAAGGCGCAGAGCGAGTGGAGTTCTGTTTACATGCTTTTGATTCTGGTGATTGCCGCAATTGCCCTGATTGCAGTGATTAAGCCAATGTTCCAGCAGAGCCAGAAGCTAGTGAGAAAAACAACTCCCGCAACCTCAAATTAAGCGGAATTTTTAATTATTTTTTTGAATTTCATTTGGGTAGTTTTATGTTTCACTTTTTGGGCAGGAAAGGGCAGGAAGAAGCGCCTTTTGAACTGCTTATTGCAGTTATTATAATGGGCTTTGTTTTGTTCATCGGCTTGAAGGCAATGACAACTCTTGACGAGCAGAGATGTTCCCAGCAGACAGAGCAGAAATTAGAAGACCTGAAAACCAAGCTTGAAATTGTAATTAACCAGAAAAGCCCCCAATTCCTTGATTTCAGGGCCGATTGTTACGATCCAAAAGATGAAACAATAAAAATTAGTTACAGTGAAAGGCCGCAGGTCTGCGCTGATTACTGCAGTTCTGGCGCAAGCATCTGCAGGCTTTTGGAATATTCAAATTCAAAGAAAGGGGTTTATTTCAAAAAATGCCTGAACATTAATCCCAACACTGTTTTCAGTTCCCCTGACTGCCCTGACTTGCAGGCTTCTGAAAAAAAAATTTTGCTGGAAGAATTTGTTGATATTGTGCCAAGGGGAGTGATTTATTTTAATAACAAGGAAACGAGCGCGAGTTTTCCGACTGTCTGCGCTTATTGCAGGGAAGACTCGGGTTCATGTGCAGGGTGATTGATTGCTTGCATTTGCCCTTAGCAAAATGAACCTCCTGATTTTAGTCACTGCTTTGTTTGCAATAGTGGCTTATTTTATGTTCGGCTTGACAGATTTTTTTGTCGCTTCTTCAGCAACCCAAATGGTAAATGCAAAGGCAGAGCAGGCATTGGGAATTGCAAATTCAAACAAGCTTTGCTTTTCTTCCCCTGTTAACATTCCTTCCGCAATAAAATATTTTGGGGGTTCAAAGGATTTTTTTTATGCAATGAAAATTTCAAGGGAGCCCGAAACAACTGTTTCAGGAGAAAATAATACACTGATTTTTTCAATTGTGAACAGGCGAGAGCAGAACAGGATTATTGCTGCAAAAAGCATTGACATTGACGCTGAAATAATTCTTTTTGAATGGAGTTATGATAATGCCACCGGCATTGACGCCTTAAAGCAAAAAAATTCAATTGTAGTTGACCCCCAGGCTGCAAATCCGCAGAATTCTTTTATGCTGATTAAAGAAACCTTCAAGGGAAAAAATTATGTGTATGTAATTTCCTGTTCTTTTACAAGCGATATTTGTTATGGCAATATGCAGGATATAAGGGTAAAAATCAAGAGCGGCTGCATTCCAAATGTGGAAGCCCATGATTCAAGCTGCTTCTGCATTCCTGGCGGAGTGTTTGACAGTTTGCCAGGCATTAACAATCCCATTGGAACAACCACTGGCTGCCCTCCTGTTGACCCGCCTGCCAAATCCTGCTTCAGGCCAGGTTGTGAATCTTGTACCGGCGGTTCGCAATGAAATCAAATAAAGGTTTTCTGCGAAGCATTTCCCAAGGCTTTCGAAAGCGAGCATCAGCGAGCGCTTCGAAAGGCTTTCTAGGCCCGATTGGGGATGATTTGCCTTCTTTAATTCCGCTTGTTTTTGCCCTTATAATTTTCTTTTATTCCTTTACTTTTGCCTGGAATGCTTTTGACCAGAAAAACAGGTTTTTTGATGACAGCAAAGATGTCCTTGACCTTGCTTCGATAATGAGGGGCAATTCTTATGTTGCAGGATTTGACAGTTTCAAGGAAAGCTGTGCAAATGCACAGAGCGGAGTGAAAAGAATAAAATTTGTTGTCGGCCTTGTTGAGCTTTCTTCAAATCCTCTTGCAGGCGCATCTTCCCTTGCTGGCTCGCCTGCAGAGCACTTCAATCCTGATGGAAAAGAATTTTCCGACAAAACAATTTTTTTCCTGCCTATTGAGGCAACTTCTGAAGATGAAAGGTTTTTTTGTTCAAACATTGGCACTGATGAGGCAGTTCCGCAGTTTTATAATGTGAATTTTTTTCCCGTTGCATTGGCAAGGGATTATTTGAAGGATAGTGCAGGAAAGTTTTACCCGCTTTCTCAAAAGGAATCCTTGAAAAACAGCAATATTGCTTTTGAGGAAAGGTTTTTTGTAAAGCCAATGCTTTTGGTGGTGGTTAGTTGGCGCTGAATTCTGATGAGAAGGGCCAGGCTGCAATCACTGATTCGCTTTATTTTTTGATGATTGTTTCAGCTTTGTGCATTGTGCTTTTTTTAATTTCCAATGCTTATGGGAATACTGTCGTTGAACAGATAAAAAGGCAGTATGGCTCCGAATATGCCGCCTCTGCTTTCAAGACAATTTTCAAAAGCAGCACTCCCAGGATTGAAGGCCAGGCATTGGAAGAAACACCTGAAGTTGATTATTTGCTTGCAAGGGTAAAAGAGGATTTTGCAGATGACCAAAAATTGAACAGCACTGCCGGGCTTTTGGCAAACAATATTGTGGGCATAATGGAACCTGTCCAGGATAATTATGATTATGTTTTTTACATTTACAATTCAGGAGGCTCAACCACTGACTGCATAAGCCCGACTGATCCGGGCTGCAGTGGCACTATTACTCCCGGAGGCAATGCAGGGCTTATTTTCCTTTTGTTTTCATTGCACCGCACAACCAGCAATGACTTGGATAAGGCTAATTGCACTGCAAATCCAACAATGGTTTGGGTGGGCAATGCATGTTTGGATACTGAACAAGTAATTTTTTTGTGCTATCCTGCTTCCGGCCTTGCAAATGTGCATAAGGTTGAGGGCCTGCTTTCAAATGTCGGCTCTGTTTCAAAGTCAGAAAGCTGGATACGCCTTATTTCACAAAACTCCTCTGGCAATGACAATCTGGAAGCAGCACAGGTGAACTTGGCAATGTGGGTTTCAACTGTTGTGCCTGAAGATGTGCTTAATGAGCTGCAGTGCAGTTCTTCATGGAAAAGAAGCGGCAGGGAATGGGAAAAAATTCCAACCAGTTAAGCAACAAGTTATCTGTTTTTTTTCTGTTTTTTCTTTTCGCGTTGTGGTCTCGCGCCTTGTTTTGCGCTTTTGCGTGATTTTGCACTGCCATGCCTTTTTCCTCTTCCTCCGCTGGAAGGGCCGGCTCCGAGCATTCCGTGCCTTCCTGCATGCCTGGATTTTTTTCCCTGTGGCTTTGTTGGCATTCTGCGCAGAGGCCATCTATCGATTTCTTGGCCGACTATGCACGGTTCAATCCTTACCTGGCCGGTTGGTTGCTTTTCGTAATGCCCCGTACGAAAAGAATTTCCTGGAACCCAGACTTCTCTAATCATAGCCCGTTTTTGAAATTTTTTATTTTTTTGTTGTTTTTCCGCATTTTGGGCAGACAATTTTTTTTTCGCTTCCTATTCTCTCGATTTTTGCGCATTGTTCGCAGAAAGCGCTTCCGCATTCCGGGCAAAAAATTATTTCTTCAGTTGTTTTTCCGCAATTTGGGCATTTTTCTTCCCCTGTTTCCTCTTCGTTTCCCAATTCCGAAAGATTGAATTCTTTTGATTCTTCAGATTCCGAATTTTCTTCTTCGTTGCCTTCTTCAAATTCTTTTAATTCATCGGAATCTTCTTTCAGCAAATCCTTTATTTCAAGTTTTTTCAATTCGCTTTGGTTCAGGGAACTTTCCTGTGCTGCCTGCTGCCCTTCTTCAAAGCCAGTGCCTGTTTTTGCAGCCATTCTTTCTGCTTTTGTCCTGCCTCTTCTCTGGGCCTGCTGTGAAGGCTGTTCTGCTGCCTGTTGGTTTCCCTGTGCAATTGTTGGGATTCTTTTTATTTCCCTGCCTTTTGCTTCAGAAAATTTTTGGGATTCTTCTTTTTCTTTTAACTGCCCAAAAATATTTTCCGCTATCTGGTCATATTCGTCCGGGCTTGGCAGCCTGTTGTGTTTTGCCTTGAATTCGCTTACCTGCCCCACTGCTATTTCCATTGCTTTTGGGCTTTTTTTTTCCTGTGCATTGATGTCTTCCAGAATAAGGTCTTTGATGTCTTTTTTTTCAGCTTTCTGCACAGGTTCCCTTGTTTCAGTGCTGTCATAATTCCCGAAAGCAGCTTCTTCTGTTTCGGGTTTCCTGTAAAAGCGCTTCATTCTTCTTGGAATTTCTTCTGCCAAAAATCCACCATTCCCCAAATTTCAGCAAATTGCCAGTAATGTATATTTTTTTTGATTTAATAATCTTTTTATATTAGTTCCAACTTTAAATTAACTCATGGCCCTTGATGTTTTATCAATTGCACTCGGCATAATTGATTTGCTCAGGATTGCCCTTATAATTGCAATTCCTCTTTTTTTAGTTTCAATTCCAGCGCTTTTCTTCAAAAACTGGCTTGTAAAAAAATTCAGCCTGAACTGGATTCAAAGCGCGCTGATTGCAACATATTTGGCAGTAACAATAATATTAATTTTTCTATACGTCTTTCCCTATTACCTTGGCTTTTCAGAAAGCATTCTTGCAAAGCAAATACCGCCAGGCATGCTTGCAATAACTCCCGCTGACATTGCAGTCGCTATTTTTCTCACAATCCTGAAAATCCTTGTCAATGCGCTTATCCTTACAATAATAGTGCTGCCACTTGAATTTTTTGCGGAATTCGCTTCTGACAAGCTCAAAGAAAAAAAGTTTCCGCAATTGGCAAAAAATTTTGTTATTGCCTATTGCACAGGCCTCTTGGTAACAATAATAATACTTTTCGTGTTTCCATGGATAATAAACGGAATAGTTTTCCTGTTATATTGGGGTTAAGTTGGATATGAAGCAAAACAAGTTAGCTGATTTTTTTAGCATTCTGCTGATTGCGCTTATCTTAAACAGCAGTTTTGCTTTTGCAGAAACAGGCGCTTCAGATACAGGGACCGGCACTGATGGCACAACAGTTCCGCCTTCTGAGCCCGCAACTCCTCCTGCAACAAATGACACCGGAAAACTCACTGAGTTTGCCTGCAAAAATCCTTCAAACACTTTGCCTGGAGAAACTGTTTTGCTTCCAGGCGAGATTGCAAAGCTGAAACAGGCAGTGCAAAGCCTTGACGAATTAAATGCAAAGCCTTTTACTGGAAAAGCAATTGAAGCGCCTGATGCAAAAAAAACCGAGCCTGCTGACAGGGACAAGCTTGAAAATTCAAAAATAGTTCTCCCAACAGGGAATGGCAATGAGGCTTTCCTGAACACGTTGCCTGACTTAAAATTTAATCCCGGAGAAGCCCCTTTTTTGTTTAACAAGTCAAGCCAGGGGCCTTTTGCAGTTGGAATTTCCCTTGACGATACTTTGAGAATTGGAAGATGTGAAGATTTGCAGTCTCAATTGGACAAGAACCAGAATTCCTGCCCAATGATTGACAGGCAGTTAGAATTCAGGAACAGCGGAGAAGGAATAACACAGGATTTCAAGAATGTCTGGAATGATTTGAAAGACTGGGTTGGAATTGGGCCTGATGTGGAGGATACTTATACTGACAAGGAAACAGAGCAAATCAAGACTGCCTTGGCTTCTGAAACAGACCCTGAAAAAGTAACTTATAAACAGGTTTCAAGAGTTCCAGGAAATCCAATTAAAAACAGCATTAAGACCCAGTCTTTTGGCGCTGAAATCGGCTCTACTTGCCAGACAGCTGACTGCACAATCAGCAGTTACAGTGCTTTTGACAAATATTTTAATTCCTGGTTTTCTTCTGAAATGGTGATAAGCAATTTTGGCCCAACCTTGCTTGGACAGGCAAAAAGATATCTTGGTTATTTGGGGAGAAGAGGCTGGCCCTGGGACTTGTCTAACAATTCTTTTGTCAAGGCATTCAGAAAAAATTTTATGACAACAGGCTCTCTGCTTGGGGATGCAAGGGCTGCCAATACTGCTGCGCGTATTGACAAGTTCGGCTTTGGGGAGTACAGAAAAATTTTATGGGAAGGAACTGGCTGGCAGGAAGGCTATCAAATGATAAAAGGCGGCAGCACAAGAAGGCTTTTGGATGACTGGCTCAAGGCAGGCGGAAAGCTTGACACTGAAATAACAGACCCTGTAAGGCGGGGAGAATTTTTCAAGCTTATAAAAGAATGGAGAAGCTTTGCAAAAACAAACAGTGCCTTGATAGATGATTATTCCGGTGAATACGCCAAGATAGTTGAAAAATATGGAATGGACAGCATTGAAGGAAAATCAGCATTAATTGACTATGGCCAAAAAACTTCAAGGCTGATGAGAGACATGGACAGGGTGACAAGGCTGGATTATCCTGAATTCTGGGCAAAGGACGAGGCAGCCGGCATATATAATATGGCTGTTAAGGATGCAAAAACAGGCACAATGATTACCCTGACTGAAGACTCTGCCAATATAAACGGAATAATGGCAAAATTTGAAAGGGACGGAACCTGGGCAAATTGGGAAGCCAGCCCTCCCGGGGGAGACTATGCAAGGATTTTTGAAACAACTCCTGATGGATTTTTGAAAATGTACAAGCCAGACCCGACTGGAAAATTTTTGGGTTCTTATACAGTAGAGGATGTTGAAAAGCACTTTTCAAGGTTCCAGGACAAAATGATCCAGCTTGAAAATGGTGAATTCATAAAGCTTGACTCCACTTCTGTTGGGCATATCCTGAAAAGCGGCACTCCTACAGGGGAAATAAGGGTTTATGACCTTGGATGGAAGCCTGAAATTGACATGACTCCTGAAGACTGGGCAGCAAGATTCACTAGATACAGGGTGAAAAGCAGGATTATGGGAAACATGAATCTCCATGCAGACAGGCTGTACAATGCATTGATTGAAAAAGGCTGGGCAGGCCAGAACCGCAGGTATTTGTCTTTGCTTGACAAGGCAATGGCACAGGAAGAAGAAATTTTAAAAAGTTATTTTTCATTGAAAGGAGGCACAAAATGGACAGTAATGCCTTTTGTTTACTGGGGCCTGAAAAGAGGAGTTGGCTTTGAAGGATTGTCTGCTTACCAGTTGCCTGATTCCTGGAGAGCAGCCCAGCTTTCCCTTGGAGAAACAAAATTGTACAATGATGCTTTCATGGATTTTTTTGCAAACGAAGGAAGCGATGAAGGCGATTTGTTTGCCCAGGTTTTAAATGTTTTGCCATGGAAAATGATTTTGAACAAGGCAACAGAGCAATACAAGCCACTTGAAGAAAAATTTAATTATATTACTGGAAAAGGCCCTGCAGGTTATAGGTCGAATGTTGAAAATGTTGCATTGTTTTCCCAGACAGGCGATGAATGCAAAACCTGCAGCTGGAATTATGCCCCAAAAGGAGTTAATCCAGAAACAGGAATTGGCACTGCAGGAATTTCCCTGAAAACAAGGGAAGGATTAAGCAGCATACTGCTTGAAGATGTTATCTCTGATGATGCAAAGGAAAAAGGCTCTACTCTTATTTCTTTTGCGCACCACACAAATATTGACTGGACAGGCCCTGAAAAATCAGATGCAGGGGATACAAAATTGGATTTGGTGCAGGCGCAGAATGACAAGAAAACCTGCAAAGATGCTTTGGAAAAAATTCCAATTGTCGGCTCTTTTGGAAAAATTGTTGATGGCAAGCCACAGAGAATAGGGGCTTTCCTTTCTTTCGGCGAAACAATGGGTTACTTTGTTTTCGGCTGGCCAGGAATTTTCGGCTCTGCAATGCAGCAGATTTTGATTGCACCAGAATTCCAGGACTGTGTTGATGATGTGGAAGGGTATTACATACATATTTTTGCGCCTGCAAAAGAACAGGAAAAAAAAGCCGAGACTCCAAATCAGCTTGGCTCTGAAAAAGCCACTGACATTTTCAAAAACCTGACAGGCAGCGTTCTCGGCCCTTCTAATCCTGATGACAAGTCAAAGACTTTTGTTGATGTTGTAAAAGACAAGGTAAAAGAGGAAACACAGCAGCTTGCCGACAAGGCAAATGCAAAATCTGTTTTGCAGGCAAAAGTTGATGCAAAAAATTATACAACGGGAAATTTTGAAGGCAAGCAATTGTTTTTCTTGTGGTACAAGGGAGAGCAGAATGCCTCAAAATATGACAAAACAAGCAAGGCACTGATTAAGGACACTGACAATGGCACTGAACTGAAAATTGACAATGCAAAAGGAGAGATTTCTTTTGACGGAAAGCCGGTAATAACAACTCCTGACCAGGTAAGATTGGCTGCGCCTAACGGAAACATTCCTGCCTGGGAAATTCCCCAGAGAATGACAAAAATTGTTTTGCCTTCCGGTTCTACAGACAGAATTTTCCAGATGGGAATAAATTCCGAATTGCTTGTTGATACCACCTCCCCTGTAGGGCAAAGCATTTTGAATTGCATTAAACAGGGAGTTGAAGAGCAGACAGGTGTGAAGCTGAACAGCCAGAATTTAAGCGATGCATTCGGAAAAGTAAAATCAATTGTTTCTGACACCCATCCAAGCATTGTTGCCGATGAATTAAGCAAGACAATCACTGCTGAAGGCATCCCAAGGGAAATTGTTTATGGTGACAGTGCAGCCGCCTCAATAAATGCAAGCAGGGACATTGAATTGTCAGGCAATGCGGGCGGCAAGGGTCTTGCAAGAGTCGGAAAAATGGAGTCGATCCAGTTTGAACAGGGAGTAATTGTTTACAAGGCAGAAACAAACGAATTGCTTATCTGGCTGAAAAGGCATGACAAGGCGATTTTGAATCAGAACGATGTTGAAGGCTTGATTGCAACTCCAACAACAGTAAAAAATCCTGAAACACAATGTGAAGAGCCTGCCATTAACCTTGAAGCAATCCCGAAGTCAGGCAGCGATGCAATTGCCGCAAAAGTTGACAATTTCAATGCATCAATGCAAAAAATGGGGCCTTTCCAGGTTTTTGACACTGACACCCACAGGTACATCTTTTACTCCAAGCTTGAAAACGGGGTTTGCAAACCGTATTTCAAAATGATTAACAAGCAAACTGGAGAAGTTTATGACCAGCCAATTAACGGCGCAATAGAAAAAACTCCCACTGGAATAAAATTCACTACTGCCGATGGGCAAACCCATACCCTTGATTTTGGAGCTGAAAACGGTGCCCCTGTTATTTCCTATAACAAGCAGCCAAATGAAATTCTCAAGACTGCAACTGGCCCCAATGGAAGCTTCTGGTATGACCCTTCAACAGGCAATTGGTATCCTGAAAATGCCCAGCTAATACCGCTTGACGAGGCCTTCAGGCAGAAAGGCTTCAGCACTGCTGTTGGCGCTGATGGAAAAGTTTCACAGGTTCCAGGCGGAAATCCTTTGACAGTGAATGTCGGGGGAGGCAGCGGAATGCCATTCAACCTGCCTTCTTTGCCAGAAGGAATTGCAATGCTTGTATTTCTTTCGCTTTTGCTCTGCACAATATTCATGTTCAGGTTAAGGGCTGAAAAAAAGCACAGGGCAAAATAACAATTTCATTTGCATCAAGCCAAGACTATTTTTTTAAAGGTGTTTTTTTGAAGAAACAGGGAGATTTTTTTTTGCTTTTGTTTCTCGCAAAAAAAACAGGCCTTTTCAGTTCAATAAAAACAAGCACGGGAAAAATTTCCGAAGAACTTGAAGTTTCACAGCAGACTGTTTCAAGAAAACTCCGCTCCTTGAAAGAACAGGGCTTGATTACTCTTGCTTCTTCCCCTCAAGGATGCGAAATTTCCCTTACTGAAAAAGGAATTGCGCTTGCAAGGGAACATTTTTTTGAATTAAAAAAATTTTTTTCAAAAGGAAAAACAAGGGAACTTGAAGGCAAGGTTTCACTTGGCTTTGGCGAAGGCAGGTACTATGTTTCGCAGGAACCTTACCTTGGACAATTCAAAAAATTGCTTGGCTTCAGGCCTTATTTGGGCACTTTGAACATTGTTGTTGAACAGGAAAAACTTGAAAAATTCCTTTTAAATTCAAAGCCAATTTTTATTGAAGGATTTTCAACAAAAGAAAGAAGCTTCGGAAACCTCAAAGCATTCAAAATAAAAATTTTCAATGCCAACGGCGCAATAATTATTCCTGAACGCACAAAGCACCAAAAAAACACAATTGAAATAATTTCGCCTGTTTTCCTGAGAAAAAAATTTTCCCTCAAAGAAGGAAGCAAAACAAAAATCAGGATTGCCTGACAAACAGTTTTTTATGCGGCCTTTCTTCTGGTCCTGTAATCTGACATTAAGCTGCCTTCACCGGAAATCTGGGACTGTGCCCAGTTTTCAGCATCCTTTACAGCCCTTTCAAAAACAACATTATTTCCTGTTCTCCGAAATTCATCAAAAGCATCCAGTACTCTTCCCCTATACTGCGTAAAAATTCCAATTGCCCTTGTTTCCCCGCCAATTTCAGCAAAAGCCCCGGATTTTCTTGTTGCATCTTTGCGAAAGGATTTTATTTGCCCTCTTTTGCTTTGCCTTCCAATTCCCTGTTTTCTCAATGCCGCAGGAGTAATCAGCAATTTTTCAATTGTTTTAATCGGATGCAAAAACCAGGCTTTCCCAACATTCAGGGGATTGGACTGTTTTAATCCAATTGTGCCTCTTATCGGATGAGCCTTGCTTCTCAAATCATTTGCCATTAAGCTTTCCCTGACTTTTTTAAGCTCGCCATTCAGAACAGCTGCTTTTTCCGCTGTATTCAACTGCCTTCCAAAGCGCCTTTCAAGGCCGGAAATTTTTTCATTTGCCCTTGCAGTTGCCTTTTCCGTTATAAGCCTTTGTTCCCCTTGAAAATCAACAATTTTTGTCAGGACTTTTCTGCCTGTGCCTGCATGTATTGCCTGTTCTCTCTCTGCGGCTTCTTCAAAAGTCCTGGCAGGCATATTTGCCAAAAGCGCAATTTGCCTTGCCCTTTTTCCGATTGCATCGTCAATTTCCCTGCGCCTTGCTTCAAAATCAATCTGCGGTGTTGCAGCTTCCCTTCTTCTCCTTGGCCTTCCAGTATGTACATGGATATGGGTTTGCCCGCCTCTTACATTGATTTCTCTCCTGCGAACTCTCCTGCCTTCTACAAAAATCTCGTCTGGCCGCCTGCGTATGTTATATCTGCTGCCCAGTACATTAAAATCGGCAGCTTGCCCAGGAATACTATACTGTGGTCTTCTTCTCGGCATAAAAAAACTTTTGTTAAACCCTTTTAGACATATCTTACTTTTGGCCTTTTCGCAGCCTGTATTGCGAATTCATCTTTTTTTCTCTTTATCCAGTATTTGCTTCCCTGTGCAGTGAATTGTGCCTTTTGTCCCGGAATATCGTAATGCGGAATTTTTGGTTGCACTGGCTTTCTAGTTGGCCTTCCTGTTGGTGGCATTTTTTTTCCTCCTTTTCCAGTTAAAGATTTTTTTGGCACTGGTTTTTTTCCAGAGCCCAGATTAAGAACAATCCTTCCCCGAATGCCTCTGCCTTGTGAAAGGTTAATTGTGGCTTTTCCCCTTGCTGTTCCGGAAATTCTGGCAGGTTTTTTTGCTGGCATTTCATCACTTCAGGTGTACATTGGGGTTTGAATGTCCTCAAATTTTTTTACTTCTTCGCCTGTTTTTTTCAGCTGTTCAAGATGGCTGATGAGCGCTTTTTCTGTTTCTTTTGCTTCTTTCAGCAATGGCTTTGTGTCAACTTCAAAGCCGAGTATCTGGCCAAG
>JAQTNI010000034.1 GCA_028713935.1 Candidatus Iainarchaeum sp. | reverse complement strand
AGCGCATTGGAACAATTATTGACGGAAAAAAAGTTCCCCCTGCATTAAACGATGTTCTTTTGGTGAACAAAAAAAGCGGTGCAATAATCAAATATGCGCTCTTTCTTAATGAAAAAAAAATTTCTGAAAATTCCGCTGATGGAATAATTGCATGCACTTCAACAGGAAGCACTGGGCATTCGCTTTCTGCTGGCGGAAAAAAAATTTTCAAAGGCAATTTTGAAATAGTGCAGTACAATGTGATGGGAAAAAAACCAAAGCCAATTATTGTAAAAGCAGATTCAAAAATTAGGATAAGCTGCCTTGACCCCTGCGCTGAATATGAAACAGTGATTGACGGGCAGTTAAGGTTTCCAACAGGGAAAGGCATTATAATTAAAAAAGGAAAAATCACAAAATTAGTCAAATTCGGTTGAAAAGGTGTGATTTTGGCGGGAATAGAAGAATACTTGAAAAAAATCCAGCCCCTGATTGACAGGGAAATTGAAAAAGTTTTTCCGAGGAAAATAACAAAAAAATGGCTCGAATACGCGCTTGACAAGGCTGATTTTGCATATGATGAGGAAACAATGACAAAAAGCGCTGCAGAGCCAATCTGGGAATTGCTTGATAGGGGCGGAAAAAGGCTGAGGCCTGCATTGGCAATGCTTGCATGCGAGGCTGTGGGCGGAAAAAAAGAATTGGCGCTAAAAATAGCGCCGATAGTAGAAATTATCCATAATGGAACCTTGATTGAGGATGACGCAGAGGACTGCTCTGAAACAAGGCGCGGAAAAAAATGCACTCACCTGCTTTATGGCCTTGATGTTGCCATTAATGATGGGGCTGCAATGTACTTTATTCCATTGACTTTGCTCTACAAAAACCCTTATAAACTGAAGAAAAAACAAATCAGTAAAATTTATGATTTGTATGCACAGGAAATGATAAGGGTAAGCATGGGCCAAGCAATAGATATATGGTGGCACAGGGGCAACAAAACTGAAATTTCCGAAGAAGAATACCTGCAGATGTGCGTTTATAAAACAGGGGTTTTAACAAGATTCTCCGCAAAGCTCGGGGCAATACTTGGAAATGCAAATGAAAAACAGGAAAAGGCACTGGGAAAATTCGGCGAAACAATCGGCGTTGCTTTCCAGATACAGGACGATGTCCTGAACCTTGTTGGCGAGGAATTCCAGAAAGGAAAAGGAATCGGGGAAGACATTCACGAGGGAAAAAGGACAATAATGGTGCTGCACGCATTGAAAAATTCAGGCCAGGCCGATGGAAATAGGTTGATTGAAATTTTAAATTCGCATCCAACAGAACAGGCAGTGATTAACGAGGCAATTGGAATAATCAAAAAAAATGGCTCAATTGAGTATGCAAAGGAAAAAGCAAAAACCCTTGTAAAAAACGCATGGAAAAAACTAAGCCCTGTCCTGAAAGAAAGCAATGCAAAAAAAACACTAAAAGAATTTGCGGATTACTTAATTGAAAGAAAAATCTGAACTGACTATCCAATTAAAAAGGAAAATAAATGCCAAAAGAAAAAAAAGCAAATCCTGCTTATAAGAGGGCATTTCGCGCCAGAATACAGTCCGTTCTTGAGAGATACAAGCCCTCCAGGCAAATGCGCCAAATCCAAACGCTTCTGGAAATTCGTTTATATTTGCTTTCAAAAATAGGGTTAGCAAAACCAGATTATAATAGGGCAAGAAAGTTGATGGCAAATCAGGTGAGAATATTCGCAGCTTACAAAGGGCCTGTTACCTGTAAAACAAAGAAGGAAATCCTCAAAAACCTGATAAGGGATGTAAACATTTCCTTGGGAAGCGCTATGTGTGCGAACGAAATAAGCGAGGCCGCTGTTGCCTTCGCCAGAGAAGACTTACGGAAATTAAAACACACTGAGGACAAGGCAATGACAGTAGTAGATACAATGATTCTCAGAATGGCAATCACGCGGAATCTGGCAGCACTGGAACAAGTGTTGGGAAAAGATAGTTTTGAAAAATTTACTAACGACACTAAAAAGGCATTTGACATTGCACGTAGAATTGAAAGTAGGGCACAAGGTTAAGTGTCTTAAAAAACAGCCCAAAGAAATGCAGGAATTGGGTTAAGCATTGTTTACAGAACAGGGTTTTCTTATAGGAATTGCCCATTATTTCAAACAAACAGTATTTCAATTCCTGATTCCTGCAGAATCTGCTGGATGCGATTTTTTTGCACTGATTTTCCAAGGCCTTTCCTGTCTGCAACAATCAATTCCGGCTTTTCAATTGAATTTGAAACCATTTTCTGCAAAGAAAATTCCGTGAAATGCGGAAGAGAATATTCCGCTGCAATATGGGAAAAAGCAAAATTTTCATTCAGAACGCGTTTTGTAAAGCCTGGGGCGTAATGGCCTCCGCCAATCCCAATGCAGGGAACCGCATTTGAATGCAAAGAAGTTTTTTTGAGAATTGTCTCAACAACTGCTTCAGCAGGCTTTTTTAATAACCATTCTTTTTCAGAACTGCCAAGCTCAATGAAAATGCTTGGCGTTTTCAAAAAAGGCCCGTGATGGGTTGCTTCAAGGCAAATCTCAAAGTCAGGCAAGACCAGGCTTTCCCGCTGTTCTTTCAGGCTTAGAAGGTAATTGCGCGAAAGAAAAGCGCTTGAGGGGCATAATTCAAAATCTTTTCCGCCAAATTCTGCCTTTGAAAAATTGCCAATTGCATGCGCTGTAAGAGAGGGTTTTTTTGCAGTGCTTGAATGCTTTGAGGCAAAAATAAAAAAATCTGTTTTTCTTTTATCCAAAAAATCAGCAAAAATCTGCACGGAATTGATTGTGAGCAATTCAAAATTCCCAAATGCAAAAATCGGGCTGCCATCAAAAATTCTGCCTGTTTCCCTGAAGCCAAAATTTTCAGTGAACAGAGGAAAAAAATTCATTCCAGCGAGGTCGGATTTGGAAACAACAATTGTGAACATGCAAAAATTATGGATAAAAATGGATTAAAACTCATGTTTGAACCAAAAATTCTGGAATTGAACCAAAACAAAAAAGGCATTATTAAAATGAAGAAAAAAATTTTTTCAATTGCAATAATTGCAGCAATAGGCCTTCTCCTTACAATGGGCTGCCTTGGCTCGCCAGATTATGCAAAACCGGAAATCTGCGAAAAAATTTCTTCACAGGAAACAAAAGAGCAATGTTACTGGGAAACAGCGACAATAAGCAAAAGCACAGAGCTCTGCGAAAAAATCTCAAATTTGCAGAACAGGGATTTGTGCTACAAGGACATTGCAACAGGCATCCAGCACTGGCCAAATGCAATTGATTAACCGCGAGTATTTTCCCACATTGCAAACCTTGCGGTTTGCGACATTGGAAAGCAATGCTTTCCGATGCAACGCAAACTTTGTTTGCATTGTGCGTCGCAAAGCGAAGCTTTGCAACGAGGCTTTCGAAAGCGAATACTGCGAAGCATTTTCCCGAAGCTTTTTGCAGGAGCAAAAAGGCTCAATGAGCGCTTCGAAAGGCTTATTTTTTGTAGGCTTCCGAAAGAGAGCCAAGGACTGTTTCAATGTCAGACATTGCAGTGTTTGCAGGCTGCCTAAACCAGTGCACAAAAGACTCTTTGAGATTGTTCGGCTCTGCATAAGGGTTGTTGTTGATGAAATACCTTGCTTTTCTGCGCACAAGCAGGCCTGATTCAATAAGCCTGTTAAGATGATAGCGGATGAGCTTTTCGGAAATTTTTTTCTGGAATTTTTCCTTTATGCAGGCCTGGACATCTGTTGTAGAAGGGCTTGATTTTGAAGACAAAAGAAGGAAAAACAAGGCATCCAGGACAAGCAGAACAGTGTCCCTTGATTCACCACTGCTGATTAAACCGAAGGAAAGCGCAAACCATCTCAGGAGAGAACGCTTTGTGAGCTTTACGCTTGGAGGCAAATCCATCTGTCTCACAATGAAAGTCTTTCTTACAAGGCCGGATTCTGGAAATTCCGCTTTCTGCAAAAACACACCTGGGAAAAATTCTTTTTCCTTTTCCTAAAGAGTATTATCAAGGAGGTATTTAAGGCTTTGCAGGAAAATTCCGCTTCTTGAAAACGCAAGTTTTAAAGCCCTTAATGCCCAAATATAAATAATAAAATTAATCAGATTTAATTTGCTAAGCGGGTGGACTTATGATTGCAATTAATGCAAAGTTTTCTCCTTTCAGGATGATTCTGGCGAGAAGAGGGCCTGTTGAATTGAAAGTTGACCTTGCAAACAAGGACAAGGCAAATGCGATTCTGACTCTTGAAATAAAGCTCGGTTCAAGGTTAAGCCTTGACAGGGTTGGCTATAAAACCAGTGACATAAAAAGAATTGAATCCTTAAAGGCAGGGGAAACAAAAACACTTTATTTTGACATCTGGCCGAAAAATGCTGCTTCCTCAACAGAAGAGCCAGTAAGGCTGATTTTGACAGAACACGAAGGCAGCTTTAATGAAGTAAAAGACCAGACAACAGAGAACATGAGCCTGAGAATAGATTAAGCCTTTTTTGCTCTCGCAAAAAAGCCTCGTTGCAAACCTTTTGGTTTGCGGCGCGTCGTAAAAGCACAGCTTTTACAACGTGGGAAAAACTCCCCACAAAGCCAAAAAAACCAAAGAATTCGTTTATTGCCGATTTTTGTTTCGTTGAAACAGTAAGCTTTTTAATTGGCTTTGGGCACTTTTAAGTCAGGATTGCCTTATTGCATTTGCAGTTTCACTTTTTATTTTCTCAAATAATGCCTTTGTAAAAAAAATTGTTCAAATATATGGGATTTTTGCCATAGAGGGCAAAATGCAAAGACTAGGTGTTTATGCAGGAAAAAATGGAAAAATTGCGGGTTGAAGAAAGAATTGGCAATTTTAATGAAATAGAACAGTGCTTTTCAAGGGAAAAAGCCTTGAAGGAAGCGCAAAGATGCCTGCAATGCGCAAATCCCGGCTGTGTAACTGGCTGCCCTGCAGGCGTGAATTGCAAGGAATTTATAAAAAAAATCTGTGAAGAAAATTTTCAGGGCGCGCTGCAAACAATCCTTGAACAGGACTCTTTGCCATGCCTTACTTGCAGGGCCTGCAATGCAGAGCAGCAATGCGAAGGAGGCTGTGTTCTTGCAAAAAAAGGAGAGGCAATTTCAATCAGGGCACTTGAAAGGTTTGCAGTTGAAAATTCCGAAATGAAAAACATTAATGACAGCACTTCAAAAAACAGCATTGCAATAATCGGTTCCGGCCCTGCGGGAATTGCGGCTTCAATTGAACTGAGAAAAATCGGGATAAAAGGAAAAATTTTTGAAGCCCAAGGCAATTTTGGAGGCCTTGCAATTAATGCAATTCCCGGCTACAGGATTCCGAAAAAGGTTTTTGAAGAACAGGTAAAATGGATGCAAAATCAGGGCATTGAAATGGAAAAAAACTTTGGGATAGGCGGGAAAAAAACACTCAGCGAAATACTTTCAGAATTTGATGCCGTGTTAATTGCAACGGGCGAGAGCCATGCAAAACAGCTTGATGCAAAAGGAAAAGAGCTTGAAGGAATTTTTTATTGGAATTCCTTCCTGGAAAAATATTGCCATGGAAATGGCAGGCAGGGCAGGGGAAAAAAATGCGTTGTTGTAGGGGGAGGGGACACTGCAATGGACTGCGCAAGGACTGCATTGAGAATGGGGTTTGATGTTACGATTGCTTACAGGAAAAACCTTGAATTCATGCCCTGCAGGAAAAAAGAGTATAACGAGGCAATTGAAGAGGGCATAAAATTTGAATACCTGCTTTCCCCAATTGAATTTATTGGAACCAAAAAACTTGAAAAAATAAAATTCCAGAAACTGGAAATCAAAAAAGAGGAATTTGTTTCTAGAGGGGAAGAAATTGAAATGGAAGCTGAAATTGCTGTTCTTGCAATTGGGCAGGAATTTGACGAAACAGTTTTCAAGGCAAGCCTGCTGCAAGGAAAGCCCCTCAAAGAGGGAATCTGCAGCACTGAACTGCACGGAGTTTTTTTAGCAGGGGATGCGATAAACTCGCAGAAAACAATTGTGCATGCAGTGCAGTCCGCAAAAAACGCAGTAAAGGAAATACAGCAATTTTTGAAGGAAAAAAAACAAAGAAACAGCAAAACCGAAGAAACAGGCCTGAACAGGCACGATGTATTGCTGGGGGCTTGACACTTATGGAATCAAACATTTCAGAGTTTTATAAGAAAAATTTGGAAGAACGCTTGGCGATTGTAAAGGAATTTGCACAATTAAGCGAAGAAGAAACCTTGCAGCTGAAAAAATTTGCAGCGCTTGATTTTGAACAGGCAAACAGGATGATTGAAAATGTTGTTGCAGTGCAGCAACTTCCATTGGGAATAGCGACAAACTTCAGAATAAACAAAAAAGATTATCTGGTGCCAATGGCATTGGAAGAGCCGAGCGTTGTTGCGGCTGCAAGCAAGGCAGCGCAGATTACAAGGGCTTCAGAAGGCTTTGAAGCAAAGGCATCTGAACCATTGATGATTGGGCAGATTCAGGTTACTGGAATAAAAAAGCCTGAAGAGGCAAGAAAAAAAATTTTGAAGGCAAAAAAAGAATTGCTTGAAAAGGCAAATTCAATGGACCAAACCCTAGTAAAATTTGGGGGCGGGGCAAAAAAATTGGAAGCAAGGGTTTTGAAAACAATAAAAGGAAAAATGCTTATTGTTGAATTGCTTGTCGATGTAAGGGACGCAATGGGGGCAAACGCAATCAACACAATGTGCGAGGCAATAACCCCAAAAATAGAGGAAATAACCAGCGGAAAAGTATTGTTGAGAATAATTTCAAATCTGGCTGTTTACAGGACAGTAAAGGCAAAAGCCGTTTTTTCAAAAAAAGCCCTGGAAGAAAGTTTCAGGGAAAGCTCTTTGAAAGGAGAAGAAATTGTTGAAGCAATCCTTAATGCATATGCCTTTGCGGAAGCAGATGTTTTTCGCGCCTGCACACACAACAAGGGAATAATGAACGGAATAGATGCAGTGGCAATTGCAACTGGCCAGGACTGGAGAGCAATTGAAGCAGGGGCGCATACTTTTGCATGCTGGAAAAATAAGGGAAAATACAAGCCATTGACAAAATATTATAAGGACAAAGAAGGAAATCTTGTTGGAGAAATTGAATTGCCCCTTGCAGTCGGCCTTGTGGGAGGAGCAACAAAATCACATCCCATTGCAAAAATTGCAGTGAAAATCCTTGGGGTTAAAAGTGCAGGGGAGTTGGCTGAAATAATGGCTTGTGTTGGATTGGCAAACAACATTGCTGCAATGAGGGTTCTGGCAACAGAAGGAGTGCAGCGCGGGCATATGAAGCTGCATGCAAAAAACATTGCAGTGCTTGCTGGCGCAAAAGGAAAACAAATTGACGAAGTAGCTGAAAAAATGATTTCAGAAAAGAATATTAAGGTTGACAGGGCAAAAGAAATACTGGAGGCAAAACAAAATGCTTGAACCTAAAAGAGAAAAGCCAAAAGGGGCATTATCAAGTAGATTAAGACAAATAACAGCTCGGCATAGTGGCACTCCTGAACTAGGCCCTAACTTAGTTCTTGAATCGCAATTGCATTTAATTGATAGATTGACACGCAAACTTCCTGAACAAGAACAACAAAAAGCCAGACAGTTAGTGGCAAATTCTATTTTAATTGAGCACGCAGCACATTTTTGGAAGATTCCAACAAAAAGTGCAAAAGGACTGTTTAGGATTCTGGCAGAGTATGTCCCAATTGTAACAGAAACAACAGCTAATGATCTGCCGAATGTTGTTGCAACTGCAGTACGCGATAAAGGGCAAAGGTTAAAGGTTGCCTTGGAAAGGGAAATAACTCATTTTGAAACACTGGATCCAAATAGTGAAATAGAAATTTCTAGGGCCATGTTGCCTGTTATACAAGCGATTAACAATAGCGCTTTGGCAAGCATTATTGGAAGCAAAAAATTGGACACATTTAACAGGGCTCGTGAGAGAACAGCAAAGTTAATTATTAAAAAAAATCAGCGGAGAGGATAATAATGGCTGGAATTGTCGGTTATGGAGTGCAGGTTCCCCTGAGAAGAATTACTGTTGAGGAAATTGCAAGGGTCTGGAAAAAAGACGGGAAAAAAATTTCCGCGGGAATAGGCGTAAAGGAAAAGGCACTGGCTGCTGCTGATGAAGATGCCTGCACACTTGCAGTTGAAGCTGCAAGAAAATCATTGGAAACAGCAAAAATTTTGCCTGAAAAAATAGGCGCTATTTATGTTGGCAGTGAAAGCCATCCTTATGCGGTAAAGCCGACAGCGGCAATTGTGGGAGACGCAATACAGGCTTCTCCGGAATTAATGGCTGCTGATTTGCAGTTTGCATGCAAGGCAGGGACAGCTGGAGTGCAGATGTGCATGGGCCTGGTAAAAAGCGGAATGATTGAATATGGAATGGCAATTGGGACTGATACTGCACAGGGAAGGCCGAATGATGCCCTTGAATTCACTGCTGGAAGCGGAGCAGGGGCATTGATAATAGGCGGAAAAGAAGACGAAGTAATCGCGGAAATAAATGACACTTATTCTTTCACAACAGACACTCCTGATTTCTGGAGAAGGCAGCACGCGGAGTTTCCACAGCATGCTGGCAGGTTTACTGGAGAGCCTGCTTATTTCAAGCATATTACTGGCGCAGTGAAAGGATTGCTTGCAAAAATAAAAATGAATCCGAATGATTTTGATTACGCTGTTTTCCACCAGCCAAACGGAAAATTTCCAAAGCAGATTGCAAAAAACTTTGGAATTGATGAAAAAAAAATAATTCAGGGATTGTTAACCCCAATGATTGGAAACACTTATTCGGGAAGCAGCATGATAGGGCTCTGCAGCGTGCTTGACATTGCAAAGCCGGGAGAAAAAATCCTTGTCGCAAGCTATGGGTCAGGGTCAGGGAGTGATGCTTTTTCAATTACTGCAACAAAAAACATTGAAAAGAAAAGGGCAAAAGTGCCGGTGCTTGAAATGATAAAAGAAAAAGAATACGTTGATTATGCGGAATATGCAAGGCACAGGAAAAAAATAAAGGAATTGTAAGGTGGGGAAATGAGAAGCGTATCAATAATAGGAACCGGATTAACAAAATTTGGTGAACACTGGGATAAAAGTTTTCGCGAACTGATAGCGGAAGCAGGCGTAAAGGCAATTGAAAGCGCAAAAATAGAGGGAAAAACAATAGAGGCAATTTACGGAGGCTGCATGGCTTCTGGAAGGCTCATTGGGCAGGAACATATTGGGGCTTTGATTGCAGACCAGTTGGGGTTGAATCCGATTCCTTCAACAAGAGTAGAGGCTGCCTGCGCTTCAGGCGGAGTTGCACTTAGAAGCGGAATACTCGCGATTTCTTCAGGAACATATGACATTGTTGCTGTTGGCGGAATTGAAAAAATGACAGAGGTTTCAACTGAAGCTGCAAGCTTTGCGCTTGGCGGAGCAGGAGACCAGGAAACAGAATTGTTCCATGGCGCAACATTTCCCTCGCTTTATGCATTAATGGCAAGAAGGCATATGGAAGAATTCGGCACAACAGAAGAGCAGATGGCAATGTGTTCAGTGCAGGCACATAAAAACGGGGTTAATAATCCTCATTCCCAGTTTCAAAGAGAAATAACAGTGGAAGACGTAATGCAATCAGGCTATGTGGCAAGCCCCTTAAAACTGCTTGATTGTTCACCAATAACAGACGGAGCCGCAACATTGATTTTGTGTGAAACAGAAAAAGCAAAAAAAATGGGGCTGGAAAATGCAGTGGAAATAATTGCTTCAACACAGGCATCTGATTCACTTGCCCTTACTGGAAGAAAATCTTTGACAGAAATGGCGGCAACAAAAATTGCTGTTAAAGAGGCTTATGAAAAAACCAAGTTGGAACCAAAAGACATTGATTTAGTTGAATTGCATGATTGCTTTTCAATAGCAAACATTTTGGCAATAGAAGACCTTGGTTTTTTCAAAAAGGGGGAAGGCGGAAAAGCAGTTGAAAAAGGAAAAACTTCCTTGAATTCAGAAATTTCAGTTAACCCTTCAGGCGGGTTAAAATGCGGGCATCCTGTTGGCGCTACAGGTGTAAAACAGGCAATTGAAATCTTTGAACAGCTAAACGGAACAGCAGGAAAACGGCAAGTAAAAAATGCAAAAATTGGAATGGCCCACAATGTTGGCGGCTCAGGCGCAACTGCGGTTATTCACATAATGAAAAAAACATAGGTAAAAATTATGAACTTGTTGGATGAAAAACAGTGGAAACGCAGAGTCTCAAAAGCAATTAAAATAACAAAAAATAATATTTTTGGGGATTCAAAAATGGCAGAAATATCTTTGTTTGATTTGCCCAAAGAGCAGGTTAGAATAAAATTAAAGCCAGAATTCAGAGAAAAAATTTTTTTTGAATTGAAAAAGAAATATGGCTCTTTTGGAAAAATATCAAAAGCCTTGGGTTTAAAGAGAGGCGAAAGCACAAGGAGATACCGCGTTGAAAGAAGCGGATTGCCCTTGCCTTTAGTGTTAAAAATTGCAAGAATTTTGAAAATCAGTGAAAAACAGATTCAGAAAAACACAATTGAATTAAAAACAATGAAATCAAAAGAAAGCATAAAAAATCCAAAACTGCCATTTAGAATAACTCCCGAATTTGCGCTTGTTGTTGGCGCAGTCTTGGGAGATGGGGGAATTGAAAAAAACAAGTGCAGAATTTGGTATTTCAACAGGGAAAAAGAGCAAATTGAAAGTTTTACAAAAGCAGTGCAATCTTGTTTTGGAGAAGTTAATTTTGCAAGGCATCATTCATTAAGTGGGGCTCCCTGCGTGATTTTTCCAAAAATAATTGGCGTTATTTTGAAAACAATTGGGCTGGAAGATGGAAACAAAAATTACAAGCCATATCAAGGAATCCCGAAAATATTTTTGGGTTCTACGGATAAAAAAATCAAAATTGCTTTGCTGCAACGCTTGTACGATGATGACGGAACTGTTTTCAACCATCACAATAGCCGCTGCGTCAGCTTCACAGCGCCAATAACCTATCCGAAAGAGCAAACAAGGCAAGAACCCCAAATATTGATTGATATCAAAAAAATTCTTGAAGAATTTGAAATAAAATCAAAAATTTGCAATTACAAGAAAAACGCCAAGAATGCTGAAGAAATAACAATTAACTGGGAAATAAGAATAACTGGCAAAGAAAACCAGCAAAAATTTTATGAAAAAATTGGTTTTGGCTTGCAAAGAAAACAAGAAAAGCTCAAGCAAGTGCTGGACAGATATGTTGAAGGCTTAGAATTTTATCCAAGAAATGAAGCAACAATACACTATCTTCAAAAACTTAAAGAATTACGCCTGAAAAATATTGAACTGAACGCAGAGAACATTTCAAACTTTTGCAAAAGAAACCAAAGGCACATAAGAGAAATTTTAACAAGCCTCCTTAAAAAAGGATTAATTTCAAGAGAAAAAACAGGAAACAAATTTGCATATTCTATAAAAAACTAAAAGGTGATTTGAATGGTGCACAATGCATTGCCATTGCAATGGAGAAAATACCCTGAAAGGTATTACTTGAAAGGAAATTATTGTGAAAACTGCAAAACAAGCTTTTTTCCTCAAAGAAGCATTTGCCCGAACTGCAGGAGAAAAGGAAAATTAGTGGAAAAAGACACTCCTTTCACTGGAAAAATTGTTTCCTGGACAGAAGTGTCTGTAGCGCCCTTTGGATTTGAAAATGAAACTCCTTATTTTCTCGCAATAATTGAAATGGAAAACAAGGCAAAAATATTAGCGCAGATAGTGGATTCAAAAAAAGAAAAAATCAAGACAGGGGCCAGAGTAACAAAAAAATTCAGAAAAATAAGCGATATTGACCCGGAAGGGGCAATTGCTTATGGATACAAATTCAAAGTTGTGGAGTAAAGGGAAAAAAATAGACTGTATCCAAAAGCAATGGCTGCAACTATAAGAACCTGTCAAAAAGAAGAGGGGGATAATGCAAAAACCACCCAGGAAAGCTACTGAAAGGGAGCAGACGTATAAGGAACTGCAAAGAGCCAACCCAAAAAGAAGAGCAATGCCAAGGTTGCAACGTACGCAACTGGCACTAGAAGAAGAAAAAACATTTAGGAAAAGGGCAGAGGAAATTTATGATGATTATTCCCACTTTAGAAAAAACAGGGAATGGAAAAAAGAGAGCTGGGCAAAAACAGAGTACAGTAACATTACAACAAAATTTTATAGAATAAACTGCAAACGATTTGGAGTTTTAAAATTTCCTGTGCATGCAAATAATTATATGGTTCAAATAGTAAGCCTTGACAGGGCAGGAATGCCAAGTGTTTTTTGGGCACATATCAGCGAACTAGGAAGAATAGTGGATATAGAAGAGGCGAATGCAGTTGAGTTTGGGGCAAAACTGCCTGAAAAAATAAGTGATTTTAGGCATGTTAGAATGACAATGGCTGACATAGAAGCCGAAGAAAGACCGCTTAATTTTAATGCACCACAACAAACAAACTTTGTGCCTGTACAAGCCACAAGAACAGGCCTGAACTTTTTTAGGATAGTATTAAATGAGGCAATTCAAATTGCAAGAAAAGAAGGAATCCACGAAATACGAATAGCAAGGGCAGTTAAATCCACAGGGGATATACAAAAGCTTCAGAGGTATTATGAAACGTTTGGATTCAAATTTGGGCATAAGGGAAATCCTACTTGGGCAATCCTTAAAATATAAGCTTCATGTTAACGTGTTTAAGAATAATGGGGTAAATCATGCCGGAACAAAAACGAATTGCTTTTATTTTTGATTTGGAAGGAGTGCTGATTGACCATACAAGAAGGCAGTGCGAAGTTGCAACAAAAGCGCTTGGCTCTGTTGGAATTGCAGTTAATATCACTCCGCAAATGTACCAGTTGAGGAGCGAAGGAGAATTTCACATTACAAGGGATTTTCTTTCTGGGCTGTATGTAATGCAAAAAGAAAGAATTTCTTTTGAACAAGCAAAAACAAGCCCAAGAATTGTTGCAGAAAAAAGGCAGGGTTTAACTGCCCAAGAATGGAGCTTAATTGATGAAGCTGTAAAAAGATTTGACGCTCTAAGGACACATGGCAGCCTGCAAGTGCCTGGAAAAAAGCCAATTGTAATAAAAGCAAAAGAACCGAGGCTTGAAAAAATAAGGCAAATGCTTTACTGGGCAAACAAGAAAGAAATTCCTATTGTACTGGTAACTGCTGGAAAAAAAGTTGATGCAGATGCATTCATGAAAGAAGCCGGAATAATGCATTATTTCAGGCAGGAAAGTTTATTTTATGGGGAAGACAAGGTAAAAAAAGCGGGAATGTTTGCAGAAGTATCAAAAAGGCTTTTGGCGCAAGGAATAAAGCCTGGAAGGCAATGGGTAATAGAAGACTCTTTAAGCGGAATAAAGGATGCAAAAGCAAATGGACTGAGGTCTGCATTAGTCTTGACTGGAAACACAAGCCTTGAAAGAGTAAAAAAGCTGTCTCCAAATGAAAGGCCCAGCTTGGTTCTGCAACATGCAAAAGACCTTCTTGGGACGCTTATGCATACAGAAAGAGGGGAAAAAGTAAGGTTGCAGAGAAGGGCAAATACAAAAATAACCCCCCTTCGCAGGCGAAGAAGAGCTGGGAGATAAGCCATTAAAAATGTTGCACATAAATAATTGGTGAGGTTTTTTAAATGGTTGAAAAAGTAAAAGCTGTTGCATATCCAACTATTCCGATTGTTTTTGTTTCAAGTGTAAGAGATAACAGATGGCCATTGCATGACACAATGGGATTGGCTGTTACTGATTTAAAAGAGCAGACAAGGACAGAAACAATTGTTGAGAAAACAAATTCTGGGAAACTGGACTCTTTTGTTGTCGGCAAGGAAAAACTGCCGGAAGAAAGGACAAGAAGCGTTGCAGAGGTTTTGAAAATTTTCCAAAAAGATTCCGGAAAAAAATTTGGCATAAAAGTGGAATCAACAAATTATGCAATTTATTCCGGAAGCAGCGATGCAGGGGCAGCCGCGCTGGTTGTTGCCTTGAATGAATTGTTTGAAACAAATTACACAATTGAAAAAATTGCAGAGCTTGGAATGAAAATCTCTGAATCCGCAATAAGGGCGATTTACGGAGGAATTAACATTATGGTAGTGGACGGCCCAGGCGCGCCATATGGAAAGCAGGTTGCTTCAGAAAAAGACTTGAAAGAAATAAGAATTTTTGCAATGGGCTTTGATTATCCAACAAGAATTTCTGCAGAAGAAATTTTCCAGTTGACAAGAAGCAACCCTTTTTACGAATACAGATTAAAAATGGTTCCGCAGTGGATTGCAAAAATAAAGCTGGGCTTGGTGAACAAGGACTGGAACATGGTTTTTTCTGTTACAGAAGAAAATTGCGCAAATGCCCATTATTTGATTGAATCAGTAGGCAAAAGATGCAGGAAAAAAGAAATGATGAACGCAGTGATTGATGTTGAAGAGATTAGGGAAAGCGGATTGCCTGTTTATTGGAGCGCAGGCGGCGGCAAAGTAATCAATGCAATCAGCTGGGGAAAAGAA
>JAQTNI010000033.1 GCA_028713935.1 Candidatus Iainarchaeum sp. | reverse complement strand
TTGATAAGGGAGTTATTTTGGGCGCTGACAAAAAAATTGTCAGCAGGCTTGTTATGCCTGAATCTATTGAAAAAGTTTTCAGGGTTGACGAGCATGTTGCAGTAATCGGCTCCGGCCTTGTTGGTGATGCGAGAAGGCTTGTCCAGATTGCAAGAAAACAGGCACAGGAAAACCAGATGTATTATGATGAAAAAATTCCTGTTGATACCCTTGCAAAGGAAATTGGCGCTGTGAAACAGTTGTTTACCCAGTATGCCGGAATGAGGCCTTTTGGAGTTTCTTTTATTGTCGGCGGAGTTGATGATTCTGGGGCAAGGCTTTTTGAAACAGAGCCGAGCGGCGCTCTTGCGGAATACAAGGCGATTGCAATTGGAAAAGGGAAAAAGGAATGCATGAAGTTTTTTGAAACAGAGTATTCTGAAAATTTGCCTCTTGATGATGCGATTGTTTTGCTTCTTAAGGGAATTGACAAGGGTTTGGCGCTTGACAAGCAGAAGGTTGATGTTAACAGGCTTGATTTTGTTGTTATTGAAAGCGGAAAGCAGTTTGAAAGGCTTTCCAAACAGAAATTAAAGGCTGTTTTAGGGAAAATATAAATTTGATTTTAATTCAAAATAACTGCAAAATTTTTGCAGGAGTTTTGTGTCTCATGGTGAAGCTTGAGGAGGCCGTTATTGCGCGGCTTGAGCATTCTGGAGAAAAATTTGAAATTTTGGTTGACCCGGATTTGGCAATGAAACTGAGGAAAGGTGACAAAATTAGCTTTAATGATTTGCTTGCAATTGACTCTGTTTTCAAGGACGCCAACAAGGGAACTGTCCAGGGCACTGAGGCACTGAACAAGGCTTTTGGCACAACAAGGATTGAAACGATTGCGGAAAAAATCATTAAGTCCGGTACAGTGCAATTGACAACTGAGCAGAGAAGGGAGTTGCGCGAGCAGAAAAGAAAGGAAATTATCCAGTTGATTGCGAGAAACGCAATGAATCCCCAGACAAATTCACCTCACCCTCCGCAAAGAATTGAGAATGCCTTGAACGAGGCAAAAGTTCATATTGATGAATTTAAGCCTGTTGAGGAACAGGTCACTGAAATTCTTAAGGAATTGAAAAAAATTATTCCAATCAGCTTTGAAAAATCAAAAATTGCAATAAAGGTCCCGGCTGAGTTCAGCGGCAAGGCAAGCGCAATGCTGCACAGGTACGACCTTAAAAAAGAGGAATGGGGCAATGACGGAAGCCTCCTTGTCCTGGTTGAATTGCCTGCGGGAATGAGGTCGGAATTTTTGAATGAATTGAACCATTTAACCCATGGAAATGTTGAAACAAAATTTGTGGAGAATCAAAAATGAAGAAAAAAATTGTTATTCCCGGAGAACTCGTTTCGGAAGAAAGGAAACAAGTAGGCTCGCATGTTTTCATGGAAAACGGAAAAATTTATTCCGATGCGCTTGGGCTCGTTTACAATGATTCCCAGGACGCGTCAGTGGTAGCATTGCATGGAAAATATTTCCCTCAAAGGGACGACCTTGTGATAGGAATTGTTGTGCAGGAAACATTCGCGGGTTATATTGTTGACATTAATTCCTTTTACTATTCCTTTGTTTCAAAGGAATTCATGAGGGACAGGCTGCAGAGAGGCTCGATTATTTCCGCAAAGATTCTTTCAGTCAACGAAATAAATGAGGCAGAGCTCGGGCAGGTAAGGGTTTTTTACGGCGGCGAAATAATAAACATCAGCCCTGTCAAGGTGCCGCGCGTAATCGGAAAAAACGCTTCAATGATGGAAGCCCTTAAAATCGGCACAGGCGCAAACATAATGGTTGGCCGCAATGGCAGGATCTGGGCAAAAGGCGGGAATACTCAGCTGCTTTCCGAAGCGATTAAAAAAATTGAGGTTGAATCTCATTTGAGCAATTTGACTAACAAGATTGAAAATTTTTTGAAAGAAAAAAACAATAATGCATAAGAGGGATTTGTTTGAGCAAAAAAGAGGAAAAAACAGAGTATGTGAAAAATGGAAAAAGGCTTGACGGGCGAGGCACAGAAGAATTGCGCCCATTAAAAATTGAAGTCGGGGTTTTGAGCAGGGCAGACGGAAGCTGTGCCCTTGAATGGGGCCAGAACAAGGTTGTTGCGGCTGTTTACGGCCCAAGAGAGGCACTGCCAAAGCATATCCAGAATCCTTACAAGGCATTGGTGGACTACCAGTACAGGATGGCGACTTTTTCAGTTCCTGACAGAAAAAATCCAAAGCCCGGAAGAAGGGAAATGGAAATAAGCAAGGTTTCAGGGGAAGCGCTTGAAAAAGCAATTTTTTTGGAAAGATTTCCCAATACCACAATAGATATTTTTGTTGAAATCCTTGACAGCAATGCCGGAACAAGGGTTGCGGCTTTGGTTGCTGCAAGCGCTGCACTGGCAGATGCGGGAATTCCAATGAGAGACATGGTTTCCGCTGTCGGAGTTGGAAAAGCAGGCGGGGAAATAATTCTTGATTTGAACAAGGACGAAGAAGACGCCCCAGATGCCGTTGATATTCCAATGGCAATCCTGCCGAGAACAGAAGAAATTGTTTTGTTGCAGATGGACGGCCTTTTAACTCCTGAAGAATGGAAAAAGGCCTTAAAGCTCGGCTTGAAAGGATGCAAGCAGGTTTATGAAGTGCAAAAAGAGGCTTTGAGAAAAAAATACTTGGAAGCCGAAAAAGAGGAATCCGAGCCGAATACGGAAACAGCAACACAGGAAGAGGGTGAATAGGATGGCAAGCGATATTGTTTTGGATTTGCGGGCTGACAAGGTAATTGAAGCAATCAAGCTGGGAAAAAGGCTTGACAACAGGAAATTTGACGAATACAGGAAACTGAAAATTACAAAAAACATTAGTGAAAATGCCAATGGCAGCGCAAGAGTCCTGCTTGGCGAAACAGACGTAATTGCGGGAATAAAAATGGTTCCAGGAGATCCATTTCCTGACACTCCAAAAGAGGGTTCTATCAGTGTCGGAGTTGAATTTTTGCCTCTGGCAAGCCCTTTGTTCGAGCCAGGCCCTCCGAGAGAGAATGAAACAGAGCTTGCAAGAGTTGTTGACAGGGGAATAAGGGAAAGCAAGTGCCTTGATTTTGAAAAATTGTGCATAAAAGAAGGCGAAAAAGTCTGGGTTGTTTTCATTGACATGTACACAATGAACGATGACGGCAATCTTTTTGATGCCTGTTCAATTGCAGCGCTTTCTGCCCTGCTTGAAACAAAAATACCAAAGCTTGGGGACGAATACAAGATAGTGAAAGGCGAGTATTCCGGAAAACTGCATTTAGCAAGAAAACCTTTGCTTTGCACAACTACAAAAATTGCTGGCCATCTTGTGAATGATGCCTGTTTTGCAGAGGAAAAAGCAATGGAAGCAAGGTTTTCCGTTGCAACAACAGAAGACGGTTATATGGCTGCATACCAGAAAGGCGGTTCAGGAAGCTTTTCGCCAAAAGAAATTGACGAATGCATTGATTTGTCTTTTGCAAAGGCAAAAGAAATCAGGAAACAATTGTAACCAGTGATAAATCCATGGCAACAAAAAAAGTAAAACGCACAGGAAGGCTCGGCTCAAGATATGGTGTGGGCATAAGAAAAAGGCTTCTGAAAATTGAGTCGGAACAGTTTGCCCCTCACAATTGCCCAGAGTGCGGAGCTCCAAAAGTGAAAAGGAAAGCTCCGGGAATTTTTTACTGCAAAAAATGCGGTTACGAGTTTGCAGGCGGAGCGTATGTTCCGGAAACAATGTCCGGAACCATAGTAAAAAAAATGGTTTCCCAAAAAGTTTTTTTGCCAAACCTGCGCAATTTAATTGAAGCAAAAGAAAAAGCCCCTGTGCAGGCAGAAGCAAATGCGGATTCCGAAGCGCGCCCTAAGCATGGCAAAAAAGAAAAAAAGCATGCAAAAGAAAAAACGGAAAAAAATCCCGGCGAAATTAAGGACGATTAAGAAATTTTAAACAAGGTTGGTTTTTGTGTATAGATGCGGAAAATGCGGTGAAACATTCAACAAGCTTCCCGAAGGCCTGGTAAGGTGCCCTGCTTGCGCATACAAAATTTTGTACAAGACAAGGCCGGCAGTGGCAAAAACAATCAAGGCAAGGTAAGCGCTTTGCAGAATGCAAAATTTGAATTTCGCCTCAGGCTTGATTTTGGGAATAAAGAAAAAGCGCATTCAATAGGCGCTTCCATAATGCCTGAAATAACCCCTTACAGGAACATTCGTTCCGAAACAATTGTTAAAATTAAAAATTCTTTGATTTTAATTGATATTGAGGCGCTTGACAAAACAGCATTGAAGGCCTCTTTGAATTCTTGCTTAAAATCAATTATTCTTGCTGAAGAAATTTTGGAGGTAGAATAAATGGCAGACGAAATTCAGGCAAAAGCAATGGAATTTGAGCGCAACAGGAACCAATTGATGAATGTTTCCGCACAAAAACAGCAGCTCCAGATGCAGCAAACAGCGCTTGCAAATTCTGTTGAAGAGCTTGCCAAGACAAAGGAAAAAAAAGTTTACAAGGCAGTTGGAAACATTTTGGTGCAGGCCGAAACAGCCGAAGCAAAAAAAGAACTGCAGGAAAAAAAAGAATCAATTGAACTGAGAATCAAAACACTTCAGAAACAGGAAGATTCCCTTATTAACAGGCTTAACAAGCTCAAATCGGAAATAGAATCAGCACAAAAAGGCTTTTCCGCAGGCACAGAAGAAAAGGCAAAAGAAGAAAGCGAAAAACCAAGGAAAAAATAAAAGTGGTGCTCGTTGCTTCCCAGCCTGTCCTTGTTCAAAAAAAAGCATATTCTTCTTGTCTGCCATTCAAGGGCAGACATTGACGCAATGGCCTCAAGCGCAGCGCTTTTTTTTGCGCTTAAAAAAAACAATTCTGTTTCAATAGGAGTGCCAGACCACGCTTCCATAAGCGCAAATGCACTTGCAAAAAGCCTGGGGCTTCGTTATCAAATAAACCCGGACACAAAAAATTTTGACATTCTTATTCTGCTTGATTTCAATTCAAAAGAAATGCTCGGGCCAATGGCAGCCCAGGTGGAAAAATTTTCAGGAAAAATTTTTTTGCTTGACCATCACGCAAAAACAGGCGAAAACCTTGCATCCAAAAAAAATTCTTTTGTGGATGAGTCCTATGCGGCTGCCTCTGAAATGGTTTTTGAATGGCTCAAAAAAAGCAGGCTTGAAATAGGCAAAAAAGCTGCGGCAGCGCTTGCCTGCGGCATAATAGAGGACTCTGCGCATTTTCAAACAGCCGGAAAAAAAACTTTTTTTATAATGGCTGAACTCCTTGAAAAATCAGGAAAAAACATTCACGAAATTTTTCTTTTATACAAAAACCCGCTTGACACAGGCAAAAAAATTGCATTGTTAAAAGCTGCCCAGAGAGTCCGGATTTTTGAAGCAGGCAGCTTTGTTCTTGCGGCATCTGAAGTCGGCGCATTTGAAGCAGAATCCGCAATGGCAATTGTGAGAAATGGGGCGGACATTGCTTTTGTTGGAAACTCGGAAAAAGGAATCCTGAAAATTTCCGGCAGGGCAAGCCATTTTGCGCTGCAAACAGCAAAAATAGACCTTGCAAAAGACATTTTCCAAAAACTCGGGGCTTTTTTCAATGGCAATGGCGGAGGCCATGCAGGAGCGGCTGCTTTCACAGGAGAATCAGAAACAATTGAAGAGCCATTGCAAAAATGCATTGATTTGGCATTTGAATTCCTGAAAACAAAAAACCCTGATTTGCAATTAAAAAAATTCTGAATCAGATTTTTATGCTTTTTTGCACACAAAAACAAAATCTCCTACTTTGGGGTCAACAAACTTGTTGTTTTTTGGCCATAATTTGATTTCTTTCAAAACATTGAAGCCGGTTTTTTGCAAATCAGAAATTATTCGGTTGTAAGGCACTTTGTATTCTTCTTTTCTTACTGCTGTAAGATAAAGTTCATTGTAAAGCGCAAACAATTGCATTTGGTTTAATTTTTCTTCGCCCATCATGTCTAGAATTCTCTCGGCATAAAAATTTGTTCCAGCTTTTGCAGCTTCTATTTTGCTGTTAAACTCTGCAATCAACTTTTCATAAATAACAAGAATTCCATTTTCATCGAGGTGCCTTTTTGCATTTTCCAAGAATTTGCCTTTGCCAGAATCTTCGATGTGGTGGTATGCAGAGGTTGCCAGAACAATGTCAAATTTTTTTCCCAGTTTTGCCTTGGAGGCATCACTTTCAATGAATGCAACGCGACTGCTGGTAATTTTTTTCCTTGCAAACGCAAGAAAATCTTTGTTAATGTCAACACCAATGTAACATATGTTGCGCTTTTGTGAAAGCCAGTTTCTAAAAAAAATGCCTGTGCCGCAGCACAAATCCAGGATTTTTATCGTGTTTTTCTTGTCAAGTGTTTTTTTTATTTGGTTATAAACTTCTTGAAAGTTTCTTGCTTCAATTTTTGTGCTCATGTATATATTGTATATTTCTGGGGGCATTTTATAGATTGAAATTGTTTGTGCTTTCTTCATGCATTAATCTCCAAATCAGATTTTTTCAAGCAATTCACTGAAATTATTTATTTCAAAATCCGCTTTTATGCTTTTTTTTGTTTTGGTGTATTTTGAAACACCATATTTTGCAAGGCAGGTTTTCATCCCGACTTTTTTTGCACCCGCAATGTCTTTTTGAATGTCGTCGCCTACAAAAACAACTTCATCGGGGTTCACGCCGAGCTTTTTTGTTATTGCCAGAAAAGGCTTTTCAGAAGGCTTTTTTTCCGCAGTATCCTCAAAGGCAACAACTGCATCAAAAAAATCCGCAAGCCCCATTTCAGCTAAGCGCAGCCATGCCTGCATTTTTGGGGCATCGCTTACAATGCCTGTTTTCAGGCCTTTTTCCCTGATTCTCAAAAGAGTCTGCCTGACAGCGGGATAAGGCATTAAATTTCCCGCTTTTGTCCTGCGATAAGCCGCAATTGCGCTTGCCAGAATCTTGTAATCGATTTTTTTCAATTCTTTTTCCAAAAATTTTTGGAAAATATCCTGGCTTTCAATGCCCTGTTTCCAGTAAAGAGCCATTAATTTTTTCAGTGCAATTTTTTCGCTTAAAGGCAGGCCGGCTTCAACCATTGCGCTGACAGCCGCACTGCAGCAAAGCTCTTTTGTCCTGATAAAATCGGCAAGAGTATTGTCCAAATCAAAAACAATTGCCTTAATCATAAAAACATCCAATAGATTAATCCTGGTTCTTTTTAAATCAATTTCTGCGGCAATAATTATTATGAACTGCCCAAAATGCGGAACCCTTATGCGAAAAGAAGACCTTGCAGGCCTGCAGGGAGAAAGAGTTTTTTTCACGCTTGAATGCCCAAACTGCCATTACCGCCTTGAACAGCCAGCTTCAAAGCCAGTGAAGCGCAAAGAGCTTCACTTGAGATGAATAACCTCAGAGCCCTTCTTCACTTTTGCGCGCTTGGCATACTTTTCAAGGTAATGCACAGTGCTTTTAGGAATGCCAGTTGTTTCCTCAATACCGCGCAGGCTCTGGAAATCCTTTCTCAATTCAATAAGATGAAGCATTTTTTCAAAAGGAATCTCAATTGCCCTTCCCCTGCTTTCCTCAATGCGCAGCTCAATTCTCTTTTCAGAAAAAATTTTCCTGGTTTTTTTCGGAATCCTCTTTAAGCAGGAACTGCTCAAAGAAATCCTTTTCAATGAACCGCACTTTTTCAGGATTTTTTCAAGCAATTCTTTTTTCACTGGCCTGACAAGATGAATAGCTTCAGAATCGGCAGGAATGTTCCTGGCGCTGGTAAAAGGATAAACAGAATACTTCATGCTCAAAACACACAAAAATTAGGACAGAAGAATTATTATTTCTTGCGCGCAACTTTTTTTCCAAACAGCCTTTCCTTTAACCTTGTTTTTTTCATTATCCAGGTTTTTGTTGCATACTTCAATGCCTGCAAAGCCTCAATTCTTTTTTTCGGCAACTTTGCAAATTCCATAATTCCGTTTCTTTCTTTTGTAAGGGGGCCTATCCATTCAATGCCAGTCTTTTTTGACAATGCCCCAAGAAAATCCTCATTGCCGATTCCTTCTTCCAGGCGCATTTTCATTATGCCTGCGCCTATTCTTGTTGCATAATGCGCATCGCTTCCGGCAGTCATGAAAGCAGCCTTGTTTCCCAGGATTATCGGCTTTGCTGTCCTTTCAATCACTTCCCTGCTTTTTTCATCAATTTTTTTCCTTGCCTTTGCCCCTATCTTACTCAGCCGTATTTTTTTTGCCACTTTGTTGTTCTCAAGCTTTTCAAAAAAATTAAGCGGCCTTTTCACCCAATTTGTGTTATAAACAAAATTTCCAACCTGCCCAACCATTCCGTTAAAAGCCTCAACTCCAATCCTGTTTTCCAAAACAATTTTTTCAAGGCGTTTTTCCCCTGCAATAAAGGCAGCGCTGTCATAACTAAAGCCCCAGGGATGGGCAATGCTGACAAGAAAGCCATTTTTCTTTGCAATTGAAACAATTTTTTCAATTTTAACTCTTTTTTCAAGCAGTTCCGGAAAGCCAAAAACCTTTTCATCAGGCGCAAAGACAAGGACATGACCAATGCTGGAATTCATTTCAATGCCGGGAATAAGCAGGACATTTTTCGGCTTTGTTTCAAGCAGTGCCTCAAACGCTTTTTCAGGGTTGAACTCTGCATGCTCAGTAATTGCCACAACATCAATTTTTCTTGCAATTACATTTGCCCAGAAATCCCTTGGCCTGACTTTTTTCTCAAGCAAATGAGTATGCAAATCAGCAGTGAAAACCTTTTCAGCCATAACAACTGGTTAAATGAAAACACAAAAGGGTTAAAAAAACAATTTTGCAAAAAAACAAAATTTTAATAATAGAAAGAACACACAAATAATAGAATGGTTTTTAATCGAGAATATAGGGCATTGCTGCAAAAGTACCGTGCAAGAGGCACTCCAACAAAAAAAGCAAAACGTATTGAACGATTACGAATGCGACCCGAAGAAAATTTGTGTCCTCGTATATCGGAGACATTAACAATACCTTCCGCCAAGCCAAACGCCCCCAGCCTGCGAATATGGTTTGTTTGTGCAGTGGGTGCGCTAACATCAGTCATTGCACGAGAGATTTTTTCACAATACGCCAAAACAAGAAAGCTCCCAGTCACCCTTTTGATCAATACCACTGGAGTCTGGCAACACCCAAACTTTAACAGGCCACATTTCATTGTTACGACAGGGCAAGATATTGCGAGGATAATTGAAGATAACCGAAGTAACTCCCCAAACAAACCGCCAATTTTTATACTCCCAGAGAATTACACTGAAGTGAATGCTTCCCAAACAGAACCAACAAACCGCCAGCTTCTTGCGCAGATTTTAAAATTGGCAAAGAAAAGAACAAAGAAGCCTTAATTCTGGCATGCCAGATTTTTTAGTTAGTTTTATATATAACTTGGCTTCTTTTACATAACTATGGATTTCAATTCTGGCAATCCAGATTTTGTTTCAGGCAGGAATCTTTCGGATATGGAGAGGCGAATTTTTGAAATTGTTCTCCAGAACTGGCCTATTTCTGCCTTGGAAATTGCTGAGCATCTGCGCGAGTCTCCTTCTTCTCGTGAGCATAAGAAAAAGCTCAGCACCAAGTATTCTTATTACCTGAAAAAGCTTGTTGAAAAAAAGCTTGTTCTTTCCAAAAGAGTTGGCAATGCGCTTGTTGTCTGGCCTTTGCGTGTTGAAAAATACAGGGCAATTGAAACAATTTTGAGGGAGGCACCTTAAGTGCTTAACAGTTTTTATGACAAGTTTATTTTCACTAATGGCCTGAAATTCAGGCATAATAATTTTTTCCTGATTAATTTGCCGTTCCTGATTATGCCTGTTGAAATGCTTTCGGTTATGCTTTCTTCTGAGGATGCCCAATTCCAGAAAAAGCTTTATTTGCTTGTGAAGCAGTCTGTTAAAAACAATCTTGTAAAGGACATGTCTCTTGAATTCGGCTTTAAGGGGGATAAGCTTGTTAATTTTTTAAAGGATTATTTTTCTTCCAGCGGCTGGGGAACAATCCAGGTAATGGACATGAATTTTTCAAAATCAGAGGCAATTGTTTCCGTTTCAGACAATCCTTTTGTGCCTTTTTTGGCTTCTCCGGCAAAAAGGCCTGTTGATTCTCTTTTCAGGGGAATTTTTGCTGGAATTTTTTCAAGGGCATTTGAAAAAGAAGTTGAATGCATTGAAACCAATTGCTCCGCAACAGGCGCAAAAGAATGTGAATTCGTTTTAAAGCCCCTGAATGATTTTGACCTTGGCAGCAAGCAGGTAAGGGAACAGCTTGAGATAGAGCCATAAAATTATAAAAACTGATTTTTGTGATTAAGCTTGTTATTTTTGACTGGAATGGAACAATTCTGAGCGATGCCACTGCAACACTTGAAGCAGAAAACAAGGTTCTTTCGCTGTTTAATATTAAACCAGTAACGCTTGGGCAATACAGGGAACTATTTGATATTCCCTTGACAAAATATTATGCAAAAGTAGGGATGAATGAGAAGAGCTTTTTTGAAAATCATGCAAAAATTCAAAAAACATATCATGGTTTTTATGAAAAGCGCATTGAACAATGCAGGGCAAGAACCGGAACAAAAGCCTTGTTGAAATGGCTTCATTCAAACGGAATAAAATCTATTATTCTGAGCAATCACACAATTGAAAGCATTGAAAGGCACCTGAAGCGCCTGAAACTGGAAAAATATGTTTCTGCTGTTTTGGCAAACAGTGATGTTTTGTCAACTGGCTTGAAAGACAAGGCAAAGCATGCTGAAAAATATATCAAAGAAAACGGGTTTGAAAAAGAGCAAATCATTATTGTCGGGGATTCTCCTGAAGAAATAAAGATTGCAAGGCAGCTTGGAGTGAAGTCCATAGCAATTGCTGGAGGCTGGTTCTCCGTAAAAAGGCTTAAGGAAAAGCAGCCTGATTATCTCATTGGAAGGCTTGACAAGGCAATTGGGATAATAAAAAGAATTGACGCAAAGGCTTAAATATTTGGAATTGGATTATATAATAATTTGAGAACAGGTGATTGGATGCTGAGAACAAAAACTGGGATTCAGGGATTGGACAAGGCTTTGAATGGTGGTTTTCCCGAAGGAAACATTGTTTTGGTAAGCGGCGGAGCAGGAACTGGAAAATCAACTCTTTGCCTGCAATTCATTATTAACGGCGCAAAGCTTTTCGGGGAAAAAGGATTGTATATTTCCACTGAACAAAACGAGGAAGAACTCCAAAAACAGGCTTCTTCTTTTGGCTGGGACATTTCAGAACTCCAAAAAAAAGGGCTTTTGAAAATAACTTATTTTGACATTGGCTCGGGAGAAAATTTTTTGAAAAGAGTCGATGAGATGGTCAAATCTTTTCAGCCAAAAAGAATTGTAATTGATTCAATGACAACGCTTACAGATGCCCTTATGATTTCCGGCATTGGCGAAAAAGAGCCTTTTTCACTGGTTCAGATTGCGGAAACAGTTTCTCCTATTCCAAGGACAGACCAGATTATTTCAAAAACAATTTTGTACAGCTTGATAAAAGAAATCAAAAAATTCAGGCTCACAACCTTATTAACTTCAGAGCTTTACGAGGAATTTACCCGCCTTTCGGCTGATGGTGTTTCAGAATTCATTGCAGATGGAGTAATCATACTGCACTATATCGGCGCAGGCGCAGCAACTTTCCGCACTCTTCGGGTGAGAAAAATGCGTTACACTGACCATGAAAAATCTTCTCTCACTTGTGACATGACTCCGAAAGGAATTGAAATCAAGCAGCAAGAATTCAACCTCTGACCTTTTCTTTCTTTTTGAAAAAGAAAGAAATGTTAAGTTGTCCAAAAGAAAGAAAACCTAAATTGCATGGTAAACAGTTTTTGCCTTTGCATTTGTTTTAATATTGTTAGCACAACGGCTTTTCTATGGCGGAATTCTTTCTTAATGCAATAATCTTCTCAAACCCAATAATCACCTGGCTATTCTTCATAGGGGCATACGCAATCCTCGGAGGAGGAATCAAATACATTGACGACGCGTTTGACGAAAAAGTTTTTCGGACCAGAAATGCGGTCTTATTCGCTCCAATTCTGGGGATTTTTTGGTTTGTAACAATGATTCTGAGCCCAGAATCGGCAACAATCCTCGGCGCAATTGTAATCGCTGTTTTTTTAAAAGGAAAAATTGACAATATAGCTCACCAGCTTGGAATTATAAGTATTTTTTTCCTGCTCTTCATTTTTGGCTTTTTTAATTTCCTATGGATTCCAATGCTCATTTTAATTATCGCAGGCTTGTTTGATGAATTGGGAAATGACTATGTTGACAAGCACCTGGAAGTCAGAAAGCCAATCTGGCTTTTTTTCAAATACCGCTTTGTAATGAAAATTGCAGTTCTTTGCTTTGTCCTGCTCGGAATTTTTGCGCCTGTTTATTTCTTTGCTTTTTTGGCTTTTGACATTGCATATGCACTTATCACAAAATACAGTGCAAAATTAGCCCATATGCGAAAGTTTTATTACCACAAAAGGACCAATGGAGTATAACAAAGCCTTTCTTTGGAAAAGAAAGCCTTGTGAAAGAAAGCTTCGCAAAAGGTTTTTTTAATGAAAAGAGAAGAAATCCTGAAAATCCTTGACGATTTGCTGCGCTTGGAAGATGTTTTAGCCTGCATGGTTGCACGCAAAGGCCTTGAAGGCCTGATTCCTGGCAGCATTAAACTCAGGAACATTGATTTCTGGGTTTTGCTGAGAAACACTACTGACCCAGTCTTTGACCTGATTGACAAGTTTTATGAAAGCTACAAGCTTGAACGATTATACCTTGAAATGAACCAATACACAGTCATTGTTGCAACAATCACAAACACAATCAGCCTAATTGTTGTAATTCCCTCGCTTGCCAACATGGGCTTATTGGATGTAGAAATTGAAAACACTAAAAGAAAAATAGTTGAAATCCTAAAAAGGCAAGGAGAATAATCCTGTTTTTTGCCTGAAAACCAATTTTTTCTCTTCCCCCGCAAAAATCCCTGCTTTTTCCTTTGTACACTTTTCCAAACAGCACTTTTCAATCTGCTCCAAGCTCTCGCTTTGTTTTTCCCGCAAAATGCTCGCTGTTCCAAGCAAACAAAAAACCAAAATCACTGCCAAAGCCCTGGCTATAAACTTTTTCATAAAAAACCACCCCAAAAACAGAATTTACAAATAATTCCGTCAAACAAAAATAAGTTCTTTTTGAAAGCAGATTTCCGCTGTTGCCAAAACAGTTTAACACTGCTAAACAAGCCTGTTGAATTGGCGGTTCTCAATAATTTTTCCTGGTTTATTTTTTTACAGCCTAATCCATTGTAACTGGTTATTTTCGATTTCTGTTTTTATTCTTTTATTTTTGGATAAATATTCCAAATATGCTAATAAAGAGGTTTTCAGCAAGTAATATTGTTGGACCGAAGTTATTTTGATTTTAAAGTTTCTTGCTAATTGTTTAAGAGTTTGTTCTGTGCTTTTGGACTGTTGCAAAATTTCTAAAATCGCATTTTCTATTTTTTCTATTGTTTTTAAGTTTTCATTAATTATTTCCTTAACATTGTTTTGCGGGTCTACGTGCGAAGGAGCATAAGTTGAATAGTTTGTTTCTTTCAAAGAATTTAGGGTTTTTTTTGTTTCTTCGATATTAACAAAAAAAGGGATTTTATGTTTTTCTATTGTTTCTTTTGAAAAAAAACTATCTCCGCAAAAAATCACGCCCTCAAAAATAATTCCAATTTGATTTATGGAGTGCCCAGGCAGATTGGTAATTTGCATTGAAAAATTTTCAATTTCTAACGTTCCATTTTCAATAATTTTGTCTACTTCGCAGGGTTCTGCCATTAAAAACTTGTTTTTTAATTCTGGCAAAGGCTCAGCTCCAGAGAAAAACAGTAATGATTCTAATATTGGATTTTCAATTATGCAAGCTTCAATTTTTGGAGCACAAACTAAGCAATTTGTTTTTTCTTTTATTATTTTGTTTCCCCCAAAATGGTCAGCATGCGCGTGGGTGTTAATAATGGCTTTTAGGCACAGGTTTTTTTCTTCGAGAAGTTTTAATATTTTTTTCCCCGTGTCAGAATCTAATCCTGTATCAATCAAAACACAATTTTTGTTTTTGATTATTACTCCAATATTTGACGAGTTTGGAATATAGTGCACTGAACCGGAGATGTTTTTTAATTCCATTTTTTCCCTTGCTTAGACAAGAACAAAGCAATGTGAAATCTTTGGATTTGAATATTCCTCTATAATTTCTATTTTAAAACTTTTTTTGTTTGTGTTCTCCAATAAATCACCTTTTTTATAATAATTTTTCAAATTTTTCGGGGTATTCTTGAAGCAGATATGCTTTCAGTTGTTCAACAAGCAGATACTTTACTGTTCCGCAACCGCTTGCATGATAAGTTCCCTTGTTCCATACTGCTTTGCAAATGCAGCCCCCAGAGCATGCTGGTAAAAATTTGCATTTGCTGCATTCTTCGATGTTTGCGGGGTCTCTTGTGAGCGTGTCGTGATATGGTGCTCGGATATCAAGTTTTCCTTCTTCTGTGATTGTTCCAACAGAGTGTTGTTTTTGGATTACCAATTCCCAGCACTTGTAAACATCGCCATCAGGATCTATTACATAGCTTCCATCTGCAATACTGCTGCAGGGCAGAGGAGACACTCTTGGTCTTAATAAATCTGTCTTAAATCCTTTTTCTCTAGCCATTTTCCAGAGTTCTGGCAAAACCTTGTACAATTCGGAATCAACCAAACAATATTTGCTGAAAGGGAGGCAGGCATCTACAAAAGAAGTGATATAGCAAAAATCCGGATGCAAATGCATCAACCCTCTTTCTTTCAAGTCATCCAACATTGTTTCCATTGTTGGATAGGTTTCTTTTGTTACACTTATTCGTAAATGTAAGTCGATGTTGGAGTCTTTTGCATAAGAAAAGAATTTTATTAAATCTTCATAAGAGCCTCTTTTTTCTTCCACGTGATATCTATATTGATCATGAATTGTTTTGGCGCCATCCAATGGGACTTGGACTCTTGTAGAGTAAATAGAAAGCCAATCCACGAGCTCGTTGGTTAAAAGAGAACCATTTGTTAATGCGCTCAAATGAAACACTATTTCATTTTGTTTTGCCCAGGCACTTATTTCTTCTACAAGTTTCTTGCATTTTTCTGGAAATAAAAAGGGTTCTCCACCATAAAGGGTTATTTCACAATCTTTTGCTTTTCTTTCAAGGCAAGTGTTTTTAATGAATTTAATTACTTTGTCAAGTGTTTCATTAGAAATTGGTTCTTTGCTTTTATTTGCTCCCTGATAACAATAAGGGCAGCGGAAATTGCAAGCATAAGTTATGATAACACAAAAGTGCTGGTAACTGTTGTTGTGTTTGAACCTGTTGTGG